>DATFOC010000106.1:0-44658 GCA_035265935.1 Gaiellaceae bacterium | reverse complement strand
GGCGAGGTAGCTCAGTTGGTAGAGCACACGGCTGAAAACCGTGGTGTCGCCGGTTCGATTCCGGCCCTCGCCACTCGCCGGGCGTGTTAGCCGTTCTCTACGACATCCACGGGAACCTGCCGGCCCTGGAGGCCGTCCTCGCGGAGGTGGAGGTCATGCGCGTCGACCGCTTTCTGCTCGGCGGCGACTACGGCACGCCCAGCCCGGCTCCCCACGAGACGCTCGCCAGGCTTCGAGAGCTGCCGGCGGCCACCTGGATCCGTGGGAACGGCGAGCGCTGGCTGCGCGAGCCGCCGGAGATCCCCGAGGTGATCCAGGTCTACGAAGAGTTCGAGGGCGTGCTCACGGATGAGGAGATCGACCGGCTGTACGGGCTTCCTGTGAGCGCGGAGCTCGACGGCATTCTCTACGTCCACGGCTCCCCGATCTCCGACGTCGAGAGCTTTGGTCCGCAGCGCGTGGAAGGCGAGGAGCGCATGCTCGGCGGCGTTCGCGACCGGACGATCGTTTTCGGCCACAGCCACCAACAGTTTCGGCGCTCGGGACCGGACGGCACCGACCTCGTCAACCCGGGAAGCGTCGGAATGCCGCTCGACGGCGACGCCCGCGCCGCCTGGGCGACGTGGGACGGTGACTTCGAGTTCAGGCGGACGGAGTACGACGTCGAGGGGGCCGCGGCGGCCTACCGCGCGATGGGCGGGGAGTTCGGCGAGCTCGCCGCGAACCGGATCCTGAACGGCTCCGACTAGGCGAGCGACGCGTCGACTGTCACCTCGACGTCTTCGCTGAGCGCCTGCGAGACCGGGCAATTGTCCTTCGCCTGCTCGGCCGCCTCGCGGAAGCCGTCCTCGTCGAGCCCGTCCACCTGGCCACGGATCTGGAGGCGCATCGTCGTCATCCGGAAGCCGTCGCCGACCTGGTCGAAGGTCGCCGTTGCCTGGCTTTCGAGGCGCCGCGCCGGCGTCCCTGCCTCCGCAAGCCCGTGTGCGAGCGCCATCGAGACGCACGAGGCGTGCGCGGCGGCGATGAGCTCCTCGGGGCTCGTGTTCTCGTCGGCTGCCTCGGCACGCGAGCTCCACTTGATGGTCGCGTCGCGCACGACGCCGCTCTCCGTGGAGACCGTTCCGGAGCCGCCCGTCAGATCCCCCTGCCACTCAGCGTTTGCGGTGCGCTCAACCGCCATCCTCGTCCTCCTTCTCCTGGCCTGACCCGGACGGCCGATAGTAACGGCGGCCCTTCAGCTCGTCGGGCAGGTTGTCGACCTCGAAGCCCTTCGGGTCCGCGTGGGGATAGACGTAACCCTTGCCTCGCCCGAGCTTCCTCGCGCCGTAGTAGTGCGTATCCCTGAGCGCGTCAGGCGGGCGGAGATGCCCGTGGTCGCGGACGTCCTTTTGTGCATCCCGGAGCGCCACGATGACGTCGTTCGACTTCGATGCGAGGGCGAGGTAGATCGCGGCCTCGGCGAGGTTGAGCTGTGCCTCGGGGAGGCCGACATGCTCGACCGCCTGCGCCGCGGCGACGGCGACCACGAGCGCCTGCGGGTCCGCCAGGCCGATGTCCTCCGAGGCCAGGATGACCATCCGGCGGGCGATGAACCGGGGGTCCTCCCCGCCCTCGAGCATGGCGGCGAGGTAGTAGACCGAGCCGTCGGGGTCGGAGCCGCGCATCGACTTGATGAACGCCGACGCGAAGTCGTAGTGCGCGTCACCGCCCTTGTCGTAGACGAGCGGTCGCTTCCGGGCGGCGTCCTCGACGTGCTTCTCTGAGACCGGGCCGCCCTCGGCCCGCGCTGTCTGAACGGCGAGCTCGAGGATGTTCAGCGCGTTCCTGGCATCGCCGCCTGCGCGCAGGGCGACGAGCTCGACGAGCTCGGGCGGTAGCTCGGCCTCGAGCTCGTCCGCTCCACGCCGGACGACGAGTGCCAGGTCCTCGCGTGACAGCGGCTGGAGCTCGTAGATCTGGGCACGTGAGAGCAGTGCCGAGTTGACCTCGAAGTACGGGTTCTCCGTCGTGGCGCCGATCAGTGTGAGGACGCCCTCCTCGACCGCAGGCAGTAGGGCGTCCTGCTGTGCCTTGTTGAAGCGGTGGATCTCGTCGAGGAACAGGATCGTCCGCCGCCCCTGGGCGCCCAGCTCCTCCCGGGCCTGTGCGATCACCTCGCGCACCTGGGAGACGGTGGCCGAGACGGCGGACAGCTCCTCGAATGCCGCGCCGGTCTGGTTGGCCACGATGCGAGCAAGCGTGGTCTTGCCGCTCCCGGGCGGGCCGTAAAGGATCATCGAGCCCACACGGTCCTCCTCGATCGCGAGCCGGAGTGCCGACCGCTCGCCGAGGATCTGCTCCTGGCCGACGAAGTTCTCGAGCCGCTGGGGGCGCAGGCGGAGCGCGAGCGGCGCAACCTGCGGCATCCGCTCCTTCGCGGCGTCTGAGAAGAGGTCGCTCATCGCGGAAAAGTATGCTCGTCCGTCGAGCCGGAAAGGAGCCGACGATGCCGTTCGAGGAGCTGAAGGAGCGCCATGCGGTCGTGTGGGGCGCTGGTCCCTACCAGGGGATCACTGAGACGATCACGGACATTCACGCGGAAGTGATCGACCGGCTCCAGCCGGGCCCGGGCGAGCGGTTCCTCGACCTCGCCTGCGGGACGGGCGCGGTCGCCGGACGTGCGGCCGAGCCCGGAGCCGACGTTGTCGGCATCGACCTGGCCCCTGCGCTCGTCGAGCAGGCGAAGGGGCGAGCCGAAGAGCGCGGCCTTCAGATCGACTGTCGCGTCGGCCTGCGGCGTCATGTTCGCGCCCGGCCATGCCGCGATCGCGGGGGAGCTCGCGCGTGTGACGCGTCCGGAGGGACGGATCGCCCTCGCATGCTGGACCCCGGAATCCGGCCTGGCAAAGCTCTTCGACGTAATGCGGCCGTTCCAGCCGACGCCGCCGCCGGGCGTCGGCAACCAGTTCGACTGGGGACGCGGGGACTACGTGCGTGACCTGCTCGATGACCACTTCGAGCTGGAGTTCGAGGAGCTCGAGAGTCCGCTCGAGATGGATTCGGGCGAGGCCGTCTGGGAGCTCTGGGTGCGCGACTACGGGCCGACGAAGGTGCTGGCCGGGTCGCTCGACGATGACAAGCGAGAGGAGCTCCACGGCAACTTCGTCGAGCTGCACGAGCGTTCGCGGGTGAACGGCGGCCTCCGAGTCTCCCGCACCTACCTGCTCACGCTCGGCACGCGCCGCTAGTGGCAACCGTCTCCTTGCGACAGGAGGCGACCGAGCTCCTCCAGGAGCTGATTCGCGTCGAGACGGTCAACCCGCCCGGCAACGAGACGCGCGCCGCGGAGCTCCTGCGGGAGTACCTCGGCGACCACGGGGTCGAGTCCGCGATGTACGCGAAGGTGCCGGAGCGGGCGAACCTCGTCGCCCGGATCCCCGGCAACGGCACCGGGCCGCGGCTCGTGCTCCTGTCCCACACCGACACCGTCCTCGCGGATCCGGCCGAGTGGGAGCTCGACCCGTGGTCCGGCGAGCTCCGGGAAGGGCAGATCTGGGGTCGCGGCGCACTCGACATGAAGGGCCAAGTCGCCGCGAGCGCTGTCGCCATCGCGTCGCTCGCGCGAGAGGGCTTCGAGCCGGGAGGCGACCTGGTCTTCGCCGCCTGCGCCGACGAGGAGGTCGGGGCCGGCTTTGGCCTCCAGTGGCTCTGCCAGGAGCATCCCGAGGCGGTTCGCTCGGAGTACTGCGTGAACGAGGGCGCGGGCGACCGGCTCGTCTTGGGCGGGCGCGTCTTCTATGTCTGCTCGACCGCCGAGAAGATGAGCTCGCCGTTCCGGATCCGCGTCCACGGAAGGAGCGGCCACGCGTCGCGGCCGGCGATCGCGGACAACGCGCTCGTGAAGGCAGCGCCGCTGGTCGAGCTCCTCGGCCGCTTTCAGGACACTCCCGAGCTCGGACCGGAAGTGGAGGCTTTCCTGCGGGCCGTCACGGGCGGGGTGCCTGCTCCAGACCGCGCCGTGGAGGCCGCGCGCGAAGTGCACCTGCTCGCCGGTGACCTCATCGAGCCGTTGCTCGGGACGTCCGTCTCGCCGACGCAGATCGTCGCCTCGCGCGGGCGCAACGTGATCCCGGCCCTCTGCGAGGTCACGGTCGACTGCCGAATCCTTCCCGAGCGCACACAGGCGGAGGTGGAGGCGCAGCTCCGGGAGCTCCTCGGCGACTCCGACCTCGACTTCGAGTGGCTCGAAGGCCACGGCGGGACGCGATCGCCGCTCAACACGCCGCTCTGGGACGCCGTCGAGGCGTTCGTGGCGGACACCGAGCCGGGCGCGCAGGTCGTCCCGCTGCTGCTCTCCGGCTTCACGGACAGCCACTGGCTCCGGGACGCCTTCGGCACCGTCGCGTACGGCTTCTTCCCGATGCGGACGATGGAGCCGGAGCTCGCCGCCCGGCTGGTCCACTCGGCGGACGAGCGGATCGAGGTCGAGGACCTCGAGCTCGGCGTCCGGTTCCTCCGCCATGCGGCAGTCGAGGTCGGGTCGCTACCCTCGAGCCCGTGAGCGAGAAGATCCGGCTCGGCGGGATGGCGCTTGCCAACGGCGTGCTCGTCCACGGCCCCAACGCGTGGGCTTGTGCGGTTCGCGCTCCGGACGGCTCGCTGCGGGTCGAGTCGGACGTCAAGCGGTTCCGGGCGGCGAACGTCGGGCGGCCGTTCCTCCGTGGCCCGGCCCGGGTCGCGGAGATCTTCGCTCTCTTGCCCGAGGTGCGACGGCGGGTGCCCGAGGCGCGCCTTCCCTTCGAGCGGCCCGCCGTTCTCGCTGCGATGCTCGGCGGTGCGGTCTTCACCCACGCCGTGCGTGGCTCGGGCCGGCTCGGCCCCGCAGCAAAGGAGTTGATCGCCGGCTTCGCGTCGCTCGCGCCTGCGGCGATCGCGCTGCGCGGGACGGCGCTGGCCGCCTATCACGGCGCCGAGCACATCTCGATCGGGACGTACGAGCACGACGAGCCGCGCGCCAGGGAGCACGAGCGGTGCGGGACGCATCTGGTGGGACCGCTCCTCGTGACGATGGCGGCCGGAAACGCACTCGCCACGAAGGCGCCCGCGCACATGCGCACCAAGGCCCGGTTCGCTGCCTCTATGGGCGCGCTCGCCGCGGCGACGGAGGTCTTCAACTGGATGTCGAGGAACCCCGAGCGTCGGCTCTCGAAGCTGCTGGCCCGCCCCGGACACGAGTTCCAGCACCGGGTGGCGACGGCCGAGCCGACCCCAGAACAGCTCGAGGTCGCGGAAGCCGCGCTCGCCGCCTGCCTGCGGCTCGAGGAAGCAGCAGATGGCGGTCGAGACTAGAGGGACGCGGCTGCCCGCAGAGATCTTCGACCTCCCGGTCGAGAAGATCCGCGAGGGCTACTACACAGACGAGTACTTCAATCGCACGCGGCAGGTGCTGCTCGAGGACGACCGGCACGCACGGGTCGTGATGCAGGTCTTCCAGAAGAAGGAGGCGGTCCTCGCCGGGATCGACGAGGCGATCGCGGTCCTCGAGCTTTGCTCGGACGACTGGGAGGGGCTAACCGTCCACGCGCTCTACGAGGGCGATGAGATCAGACCATGGGAGACGGTGATGACGATCGAAGGCGACTACACGACGTTCGCCCACCTGGAGACGGTCTACCTGGGCGTCTTGGCGAGGCGCACGATGATCGCAACGAACGTCAAACGCGTGGTAGAGGCTGCGAACGGCAAGCCGATCATCTTCATGCCCGCTCGTTACGACCATCACCGAGTCCAGACGGGCGACGGGTACGCCGCGTACGTCGCCGGCGCGACCATCGGCGCGCCGATCGGAATGACGACCGGCGCGAACACGTCCTGGTGGGGCGGCGCCGCGATCGGCACGGTGCCGCATTCGCTGATCGCATCGTACGGCGGGAACACAGTCCTCGCGGCGACGAAGTTCGCCGAGCACATTGACGCGGACACGAACATCGTCGTCCTCGTCGACTTCGAGAACGACTCGGTCGGCACTTCGCTCGAGGTGGCGCGGGCGCTCGGCGACCGACTCTGGGGCGTCCGCCTCGATACTTCGCGGTCGCTTGTCGACAGATCGCTCTGGAACGAGATGGGCGACTTCGACCCGCGCGGCGTCAACCCACGTCTCGTCCGCAGGGTGCGCGAGGCGCTTGACCGCGACGGCTTCGAGCGGGTGAAGATCGTGGTTTCCGGCGGGATGAACTCTGAGCGAATCAGGCAGTTCGAGGAGGAGTGCGGTGTGCCTGTCGACTCCTACGGCGTCGGTTCGGCCCTCATCCGCGGCGAGAACGACTTCACGGCGGACGTCGTGCTGACGGACGGGCGGCCGTCGGCAAAGGTCGGCCGCCGGTACCGGCCGAATCCGCGGCTCGAGCTCGTCGAGTAGGTCGCGCTAGCCGACGAGGGCAGGGATCCCGGGCCAGCTCTCGATCGGATCGGTCGAGCGCACAACGTGCATGCCGGCTGCAGCGAAGCGGTCGAAAGCGGCGTCCGCTTCCGCCGTGTAGTCCATTCCGGGAACGACCACCGGTGAGGTGCAATCCTCCAGGAGGTACGTGCGGGGAGCGAGGGCGCGCTCACGCTCGTCGTCGCCCTCGAGCAGGTCGTCGATCGTCCACGCCACGCAGTGGCTCTTCGCCTGGCCGGCGACGACGATCGCGTCGTAGAGCGAGAGCTGCTCGATCAGGAGCTCGTTCATCCCGGCGATCGTCCCGCCGTCCGGGCCGGTGGTGATCTCGGGGCCGAACATCGAGTAGTGCTCGGTCAGCGGATTGTCACCCTTGACCTGGAACGATGGCTGGCTTGCGCGCGCGATCGTGTGGAAGAAGATCGCCTCCTCGACCGCAGAGACGAGGGCGTGCCCGATTCCGCCCAGCATTCCGTGGTAGGGCCAGATCGTGAGGTTGTACTTCCCGCTCTCGGCCAGCTTCTGCGTATAGTCGAGCAGCTGGCGCTGCGCATAGTCGGCCTCAATCCCGGTGCTCTCGACGACCGGCGGATTGACCTTCCAACGGCCTGACTCGACGTCCTCGACGCTGACGAGCGTATAGGGCTCCGGGTGCCGGCCCTCCTCGTCGATAAGCCAGGCGGCGTGGAAGATTTGTGTCGCACGGTGGGTGTCGAGCGTCGGGATGATCGCGGTGATCGCGCCCAGGTTGCGGTAGAGGAACTCGCAGAGGCGCCGGTTGTCGTCGACCGCGCCGTTGCCCGAGCGGCCCCCGACGAACAACTCGAATCCGGGGATGCAGAACGTGTTCTGGACGTCGACGGCGACGACACATATCCGGAAGCCGTTCTCGAGCGCGGGCCGGAGGTCGTGCACCTCCGCCCAGGCCTGCGCGTGGAGAGCGCGCTCCTGATACGGAACGCGCCAGACCTCGCCCGCGCGGCCGGGGTCGAAGTGCGGTGGGACCGGGAGCTCGGCCACGCGTTCAGTGTGCCCTACAGGGGACGCGACTCGCTGCCGATAGGCGGTCCATGCCGTTCGACGTGGGGGAGCTGCTGCGAGCGATCGGGGACATCGCCTTCGTCTGGCTCCCGATCATCATGTTCGCGCTCATCATCTACCTGCTCTGGCGCAGCCTCTCGCTGATGCCGAGGGTGAAGACGACGCACGTCAAGCCGACCTCGCGAAGCTCGGTGACCTGGGAAGAGGTCGCGGGCCTCGACGAGGCGAAGAAGGAGCTCCGCGAGGTCGTGGACTTCCTCCGCCATCCCAAGCGTTTCTCGCGCCTCGGCGCACGCGTGCCGAAGGGGATCCTCCTCTACGGCCCGCCCGGCACCGGCAAGACGCTGCTCGCGAAGGCCGTCGCGCACGAGTCCGGCGCGAGCTTCTACTCCCAGAGCGCTTCGGCGTTCGTCGAGATGTTCGCGGGCCTCGGGGCCGCCCGCATCCGGAAGCTCTTCGAGCAGGCCAGGAACGACGCTCCGTCGATCATCTTCATCGACGAGCTCGACGCCGTCGGAATGAAGAGGATGGGCGGCGGCTTCAACCGGGAGCAGGACCAGACGCTGAACCAGCTGCTCGTCGAGCTGGACGGCTTCAACGAGAGCGAGGGCGGCCAGGTGATCGTCATGGGCGCCTCGAACCGGCTCGAGGACCTCGACCCGGCCCTGCTCCGCCCCGGCCGGTTCGACCGCCAGATCCTCGTCTCGTCGCCGGATCTCGCCGGCCGCCAGGAGATCCTGGGAGTTCACACGAGGGGCAAGCCCCTCGCGGCCGACGTCGACCTCCACCTCGTCGCGCGCCAGACCGCCGGGCTAACCGGTGCGGACCTGGCCAACGTCGCAAACGAGGCAGCGATCTTCGCCGCGCGTGACGACCGCAACGACATCTCGCAGACGAACTTCGAGGCGGCGCTCGAGCGGGTCGTCGGCGGCCTTCAACAGCGCCGCATCGTCACCGAGAAGGAGCGTCGTATCCTCGCGTACCACGAGGGAGGCCACGCCGTGATGGCGTACCTCATGGGCGATCCCGTGCA
The DNA here is from genome assembly GCA_035265935.1 of Gaiellaceae bacterium. Taxonomy (GTDB): domain Bacteria; phylum Actinomycetota; class Thermoleophilia; order Gaiellales; family Gaiellaceae; genus JACDAN01. The sequence goes on along the minus strand of DATFOC010000106.1, from coordinate 36,163 downwards.
GAAGGCCACGATCGTGGCGCGCGGAGACGCGCTCGGCTACACGTTCCACCTGCCCGACGAGGACCGCTACCTGCACACGCGCGAGGAGCTGATCGACTGGATGAAGATCGGGCTCGCCGGCCGCGCGGCCGAGCAGGTCGTCTTCGGCCGGGTCACGAACGGGGCAGCCAACGACCTCGAGAAGGTCACGTCGCTCGCCCGCGCGATGGTTTTCGAGTACGGCATGTCCGAAGGCGTCGTCTCGCGGACGATGCGCGCGGACAACTACGCGCTCTCGGAGGAGACCAAGCGCCTGCGCGACAGCGAGCAGGCGCGTCTCACGGACGGCGCGTACGAGGAGGCGATCCGCCTGCTCGAGAAGCACCGCTCGCCGCTCGATCGCGTGGCCGGCGCGCTGCTCGAGAAGGAGACGCTGCACCGGGACGACCTCGCGACCCTGCTCTCGGATGTCGACGCGGAATCGCGGTCCAGCGACACGGTTGGCACTGTTCGGGTGCTGCCGCAGCATGCGCCGCAGCTCGAGCAGGCATAAGTAGCATCGGGGCCGTGGAGGCCCTTCGGATCCACCATCTGGGAGTCGCGGTCGAGGATCTCGACGAAGCGGTCGGCACCTACGAGCGGCTGTTCGGCGGCAGCGTCGAGCACCGGGGCACGCTCGAGGACCAGGGCGTCCAGGCAGTGTCCGTGCGAGTGGGTGAGAGCCGGGTCGAGCTGATGAGCTCGCTGGGGGAGGAGACGCCGGTCGGCAAGTTCCTCGCCAAGCGCGGGCCCGGCATGCACCACGTTGCCTACGAGGTGAACGATCTCCCGACGGCCCTCCGCGACCTTTCCGACCGGGGCGCCGAGCTCATCGACGAGGAGCCTCGCTCCGGCCTCTTCGGCCTCCAGGTCGCATTCGTCCATCCGGACGCCGTCCACGGCGTCCTTGCAGAATTGGTGACTCCATGAGCGCAATCGAAGATCACATACGCATCGAGATCGGCTTCGACGGCACGCAGATCATGAGTGCGCTCGTCACGCCCGAGACGGCGGACGAGCTGGAAGCCGCGCTCCAGGGCGGGAACAACGGCTCGGTCGTCCTCGACGCCGAGGACGGCCGTTACACGGTCCCGCTGGCGCGCGTCGTCTACCTCAAGCGCTTCGCGCGTGAGGGCCGGCTCGGCTTCGGAAACGTTTAGGCCGCAAGCCTCGCGGGGCATCCCTCAGGAGGGGTGGGCGACCAGGTCGTCACCGGTCATTTTGGGCGGCACGCGGCAAGCGACAACGGTCTCATCCGAGACCTCGTCGAGCGGGCCCAGCTTGGCGACCGCTCAGCCCTCGAAGAGCTCTACCTGATCCACTTCGACCGGATCTACAGCTACCTGCACATGAGCGTCGGCAGCCGCCACGACGCGGAGGACCTGACCACGCAGACCTTCGTGAAGATGCTCGAGTCGATCGGGCGCTTCCGCTGGCGGTCGTCGGTGCCGTTCTCCGCGTGGCTCTTCCGGATCGCCCACAACCTCGCGATGGACCACTTCCGCGCTCGGCGTCGCTGGCAGCCGGAGGAGGAGATCCCCGAGCCGGCCGCCGTCGAGGGGAACTCCGCCGAGGAGCAGGCGCTGGCGTCGATCGGCGACGCCAGCCTCCTGGAGCTGATCGCCCGCCTCTCGCCGGAGCAGCGGCAAGTGCTGACGCTCAAGTTCGTCTTCCGCTTCTCGAACGGCGAGGCGGCGGCGATCCTCGACAAGACTGAGGGCGCGGTGAAGTCCCTCCAGCACCGGGCGCTCGCCACCCTGCACAGGCACGTAACGCGCTAGAACCTCCGCATGGCGCTCGACGTCGGGATCGTCGGCCCGCCGGGCTCCGGCAAGACGACGCTGTTCACGGCGCTGACAGGCGTGCGGCCGGAGGGCTACGGAACGCCGCACGTAGGGATTGCGTCGATCGCGGACGAGAGACTGCCGCAGATCGCGGAGGTCGTCGGCTCCGCGAAGCAGACGCCGGCCACGATCCGGCTGATCGACGTCCCGGGCACGGCCGCCGCCCAGCTCGGCGGCGTGCGCCGTGCCGACGCGCTGCTCGCGGTCGTCCGCGACACCGACGACCTGCCGTCGCTCGAGCTGGAGCTGCTCGTCGCCGACCGGGACCACGTCGAGCGCCGGCTCGAACGCGTTCGAAAGGACTCCAAGTCGGGCGATCCGACCCTGCGCGCCGAGGTGGAGCTTTGCGAGCGCCTGATCGCGCACATCGACGACGAGGGCGTGCTTCGCGACTGGCCCGGCGAGCTTCCGGCCGGACTGGAGCCACTGACGACGAAGCCGTTGATCCCGATCGTGAACGGCCCGGACGGAGTTGACCTCGCGCTCGAGGCCGAGCTCCACGATCTCCCTGCCGACGAGGCGGCGCAGTTCCGCAACGGCGGTTCATCCGCGCTGGAGGACGTCGTCCGGCGGCTCGCCTCCGTCCTCGACCTGGTGGTCTTCTTCACGGCCGGCGACAACGAGGCTCGCGCCTGGACCCTGAGGAATGGCAGAACCGCCTTGGATGCCGCCGCCTCGATCCACACCGACATGGCGCGGGGCTTCATCCGGTGCGAGGTGATCCGGTGGGACGACCTCGTCTCGTCCGGCTCCCACGCCGAAGCGGCGCGGAGGGGCCTTCAACGGCTCGAGGGAAAGGGGTACGTTGTCGCGGACGGCGACGTCCTGAACATCCGTTTCAACGTCTAACACTGCGTTAATGGAACATCAATGAACGCTGAACCTATATTGAGGCGTCGATGAGCAGCTTCGAGCCCGAGCGGCGCCGGGACGGCGAGCGCATCCAGGGTGCGGTCGGCGTCGCGAACAAGCTGCTGGAGAACATCGACCTCGTCGTCCGCGGTAAGCAGGAGGAGATCCGGCTCGTCCTGACGGCTCTGGCCTGTCGGGGACATGTGCTCCTGGAGGACGTGCCGGGGACGGCGAAGACCGTCCTTGCGCGGGCGCTCGCGCAGAGCATCGACGGCGCGTCGCCGTCGCGGATCCAGTGCACGCCCGACCTCCAGCCGACGGACGTCACCGGCCTCTCGGTCTACAACCAGCGCGAGCGGGACTTCGAGTTCCGCCCCGGGCCGATCTTCGCCAACGTCGTCCTCGTCGACGAGATCAACCGCGCCATGCCGAAGACGCAGTCCTCGCTGCTGGAGGCGATGGCCGAGACCCAGGTCACCGTGGACGGCGTCACGAGGGAGCTTCCGCAGCCCTTCCTCGTCCTCGCGACACAGAACCCGATCGAGCTCGAGGGGACCTTCCCGCTGCCGGAGGCCCAGCTCGACCGCTTCTTCCTCAAGACGGCTCTTGGCTATCCGGAGTCGGAGCAGGAGCTTCAGATCGTCCGCGACCAGCGACACGGCCATCCACTCGGCGACCTCGGACCTGTCGTCTCGCTCGCCGACGTCGAGGAGCTCCACCACGTGAGCGAAGAGGTCTATGTCGACGAGCTGATCCAGCGGTGGGTGATCGACGTCGTCCGTGCCACACGCGAGCTCGACACGGTGGCCATCGGCGCCTCGGTGCGCGGGAGCCTCGCGCTCGAGCGTGCCGCGCGCGCCTGGGCGCTCCTGCACGACCGCGACTACGTGATTCCCGAGGACGTCGAGGAGCTCTTCCTCCCCGTCATCGGCCACCGGATCCTGTTCACGCCGACCTTCCTCGTCGAGATCCGCAAGCACGGCCGGACGCAGGCGGCTGCCCGGTTCGTCGAGCAGTGCTTCGAGGTGGCGCCGCGGCCGGAGGCCGCACTCAGCGGCGAGGTCCTTCCGATCGCCGGTGAGCGGGGCGACTGATCTCACCTTTCCGCTCGTCCCGCGGCGGCGGCTGATCGGCCTCGCGTTTGGCGCCGTGACCAGCGTGCGGCGAGGAACCGGATCCGATGTCGCGAGCTCGAGGCCGTACCAGCCCGGAGACGACGTCGACACGATCGACTGGGCGGCGTCTGCCCGTCTCTCCTCCGCTCGGGGCACGGACGAGTTCATCGTGCGCGAGCGGTACGCGGAGGAGGCTCCGCGCGTCGTGATCGTCGCCGACCGGCGGCCGGCGATGAGCCTCTATCCGACGGACCTGCCCTGGCTCTCGAAGCCGGACGCGATGGTCGCCGCCGGAAATCTGATCGCCGACAGCGCCGCCAAGGCGCGCGGGCTGATCGGCTACCTGGACTACGCAAGCGCCTCGGCCGCGAGCGGAGACTCCAGCATGGAGGTGCCGTTCTGGCGCCCGCCGCACGCCCAGGCCGACTTCTGGCGCGTGAAGGAGTCGCACCTGCACTACCCGTTGTACGGTGCGCCGGAGGACACTCTGGAGCAGGCGTTCGCGCACCTGGCGCCGATGCGCCGCTCGCTTCCCGCCGGAACCTTCGTCTTCATCCTCTCCGACTTCCTCTCGCCGCCGAGCGAGGCTGCGTGGGCGTGGATCGTCGAGCTGCCGTGGGAGCTCGTCCCGGTCGTGATCCAGGATCCGGTCTGGGAGCAGAGCTTCCCGGACGTCTCGTCGGTCGTCGTTCCGCTCGTCGATCCGCCGACGGGCAAGCTGAAGCTCGTACGGATGAGCCGCCGCGAGGCGCGCGAGCGACGGGAGGCCAACGAGGAACGGCTGGCCGAGACGCTGGGCTACCTGGAGGGGCTTGGTCTCGACCCCGTGCTGATCTCGTCGACCGACCCGGAGGAGATCTACACGCGCTTCCTCGAGTGGGTCGCGCTACGGCAGGAGGCGGTGCGCGACTCGTGGTGACCACGCGACGGCTGTTCATCGGCGGGGTCGTCGCGGCCGCGATTCTCGCGGCGGCCGCCGGCCTCATCGCGTGGAACGCGTGGGACAAGGGCGGGGGGCCAGGCCTCGGCGGGGAGCCGATCGTCGGCACCGCGCTCCTCACACCCGAGCAGCACCTGTTCGGGGACGCGGTGCGCGCGAGGATCGAGCTCATCGTCGACGGCAACCGGGTAGACCCCGACAGCGTCGAGATCGGCGCGAACTTCGACCCTTACCGCGAGCTTGGACCGGTTGAGGTGACGCGAAGCGAGGACGGCGCGCTGACGAAGCTGCGCTACGACTACGTCCTCGGCTGCCTGGTCTCGCAGTGCCTCCCGCGGGGAACGGGGCGCGTGGACCTCGGTGGCGTGGCGGTCAACTACCTGCGCCGCGGCGAGTCGCAACCCAACGCGGCCACCGTCGAGTGGGTACCGATCCGGGCGGCCGGGCGAATCGACCCGAACGAGCTCGACCAGGCCGCGCTCCGCTCCGACCTTCGTGCCCTTCCCTCGGCGTCGTACCGTCTGTCGCCTCGGACAGTCGAGCTCATTGCGCTCGTCCTCGCCGTTCTGTTCGCCGTCGGCGCCGCCATCCTGATCCTCCGGCTTCTGCCGCTCGACCGGCTCGCGACGAGACTCGGAGCGCGGTTCGTCGACAAGCGCTCCCCGCTCGAGCAGGCGCTCGCCCTCGTGCGCGAGTCGGCGGCATCCGGCTCGCCCGAGGAGGAACGCCGCGCGCTGGAACGACTCGCGGTCGAGCTCAGGCGCAACCGCAACCCGGCCCTCGCGGGCGACGCAAGTCGGCTTGCGTGGTCGGAGCCGGTTCCTGCGGGTATCGACCCGCTGTCGGACGAGGTCGAGCGCGTGATCTCGGAGAACGGGCGTTGATGCGGCGGCAGGGGATCCCGCTCTTCGACGTTCGGAACCTGACCGAGCCGATGCGGCGCACCGCAGCCGTCCGGCTCATCCTCGCGGCTGCACTCGTCGCGACGCTCCTCTTCGCGGCCTGGCTCTCGCGTGACCCCGGATCGTCGGCCGTTCGGATCGCTCGCGGAGGTGAGAGCGGCGTGGTCGTCCTCGACATGTCCGCGAGCATCGGCGGCGCGCGCCGGCGGCTGACGGAGCCGTTCGAGTACCTGGCGGACACGAACCAGGACTTCGGCCTCGTCCTGTTCTCGAGCGTCGCGTACGAGACGATGCCCCCCGGCACCGCAGCCCCGGAGTTGCGCGGTTTCCTGCGCGCGCTGGCGCCCTACCCGAACATCTGCTTCGTCCGCGACGAGGACCAGGTCTGCCCGCCCGGGCAGCGGCGGGTCGAGTCAGACAGCCCGGAGGCAGAGGAGATCCGGCGCAAGTCGGTGACGCCGTGGTCGGAGAACTTCCGCGGCGGGACGAAGATCTCGACCGGGCTCCAGCTCGCGCGCGAGATGCTGGAGCGGCACGACCAGGAGGAGCGCGGTGCGCTGCTGATCAGCGACCTCGACAATTCGGGACTGGACACCCCGGCGCTGACCCGCGAGCTGATCACCTACGAGCGCAAGGGGATCCCGCTGTACCTCGTGGCCATGTTCCCGTTCGACGAGGACCGCTTCTTCTTCGAGCGGCTGGTCGGCAAGAAGGCGTTCGTCGACAGGGCGGACATGGCGCCCCCGCGGCTCGCCGACGAGCAGCGCCGCGCCGAGCGCGCGGGAGTCCCGGCCGGTCTGGCGGGGTTGGCGCTTCTCCTGCTCATGCTGCTCGCGGCGAACGAACACTTTTGCGGTCGGCTTGCCTGGCGTCCGGCGCGGGTGCAGCAGGAGGTCGAGGAATGAAGCGCGCACGGCCGATACTCCGCAAGGTCCTGCCGATCGCGATTCTGATCGCGCTGGCCGTGGTCGCGGCGCTCGTCGCGCGGGACGCCGCGGCGATCCGGAGTGGCTTCGAGGGCGGCGACCTCGCGTTCAAGGCCCAGCCGGCGGCGGAGGGGCTCTGGAAGATCGACACCCGCGTGCCCTACGCGAAGCGCGTTTTCGGAGTCGAGGACGACCTGCTCTACCGGCGGGCGCTGCGCGCCTTCGCGGTGGACGCGCGGCGCGGAGAGAACCCGTACGACTTCGATCGCCCGGCTTTTCGCGCCGAGGCGCAGGCGACGCTCGGGGCCGCTGAGGAATCGAGCCTCGCTGCGCCGCTCCGCTCCAAGGCGGCGAGCCTCCAGGGCGTCCTCACGTTTGCGGAAGCGATCCAGGACCCGATCAACGGGCCGACCTTGATGCGCCGTGTCGTCGGCGACTTCGAGCGCGCGGTCCGGATCGATCCCTCGAACGAGGAGGCGAAGTACAACCTCGAATACCTGCTGCGACTGATGGATCCGAGTGCCGCCAGGCTCAGGATCCGCGAGAACATCCCGGCATACCGGCCCGGCCGGACTGCGCCGGGTGGGGGCCCTTCGCGGCAGGGCGAGGGGTACTAGGCTCGTGGACTTCTCGTTCTTGACGCCGCTCGCCGGGCTCGTCACGCTCGCTGCCGCCGTGCCGCTCGTCGCCTTCGTCCGGAGCGAGCAGCGCGCGGCGCGGGTGCGGGAGGTCTTGCGCCTGGCGCCGCCGGGAAGCTCGCAGCGGAACACGGTCGTGGCGATCGTGGTGCTCGCCTTGCTGGTCGGAGTCGGTGCCGCGCAGCCCGTACTGGAGGAGACGCACGAGCACGCCGCCCGGTCGGACGCGGAGGCGTTCTTCGTCCTCGACACCTCGCGCTCGATGCTCGCTTCGGATGAGGCGGGTGGGGAAACGCGCTTCGAGCGCGCCCGTTCGGCGGCGCTTCGGATGCGCGACGAGTTGTCCACGGTGCCGGTGGGGATCGCGTCGATCACGGATCGCACGCTGCCGCTGCTCTTTCCGACGGCGAATCGCGACTCGTTCACCTCCACGCTCGAGCTCGCGCTCGGCGTCGACCGGCCCGCTTCGTCGGAGGCAGGGAACGTGCGGGCAACGCGGTTCGGCGCCCTGGCCGCGGTCGCCGCCCGGAACTTCTTCGGCGACGCCGAGCGGCGGCTCGTCGTGCTGTTTACGGACGCTGAGACGGCGCCGTTCAACTCACAGGCAATCGCGAACGAGTTCTCGCAGGCCAACATCCAGCTCGTGGTCGTCCGCTTCTGGCGCGAAGGCGAGCAGGTCTTCGGCCCGCAGGGCTCACCGGAGCCCTACCAGCCGGACCCGGCCAGCGCCGACTTTGCCCGCCAGCTCGCCGAGGCGGCCGGCGGCCGCGTGTACGACGAGGACGATCTCGGCGGCGCGATCCGGGCGGCCAGGGCGGTCGTCGGCGAGGGAGAGGCCGTCGTGCGGACGGTGCGGACGGACATCGACCCCCTCGCGCCCTACGTCTTCCTCGCGGCGCTTCTGCCGCTCGCGTTCCTCCTGTACCGCCGGAACCTTGCTTAGGAGCCGGCCGATATGAGCACGAGGCCGGCCAGCGCGGCCACGACGCCGAGGAGCTGGAGCCCGGCGACGCGCTCGGAGAGGACGACGGCCGCCAGACCCACGGTCACGACCGGATACAGCGTCGCGAGCACGGAGACGACGCTGACCTCACCCAGGCTCGAAGCCGCCGCGAAGAACGAGTTCCCCGCTGTGTCCATCACTCCGATCATCGCGATCGCGACGAGGCTTCCCCTCGCTGCGCCGAGCGGCGGACGGAAGACGAGCCAGGCCGTGAGCACGAGCATCAAGACCGATATCCGGAAGGTGAAGGCGGCCCAGAGGAAGTCCTCGCCGCTCGCCTCGTGCATCGGCACGTAGTAGCCGCCGAAGCCGATCACGGCGGCGAGTGCCCACGGAACTCCGGCCGCGACCCGCGCTGAGCCGCCCTCGGGCCGTTCGAACGACGCGAGCGCCACCCCGCCGAGCGCGAGTGCGAAGCCCACGAGCTGGAGGGAAGAGACGTCATCGCCGGTCGCGATCCCGAACACGACCGGAACCACCGCCGCGACCGCGGCGATCGGCGCCACGACGCTGATCGACCCGACGGCCATCCCACGAAAGAACGCCGCAAGCCCGATCGTGCCGAAGGTCGCCGCGAGCGGCGCCCACAGGATCGACGCTCCGGGTGGCGGGTTCCCCGCGATGGCGACGACGAGCCCGATCGCGAGCACTCCCGAGACCTGCGCGAGCAGGAGGACGACGAGCAGCGGCACCGTTCGGCTCTTCAGGCCGCCGAGGAAGTCGCCCACGCCCCAGGCAAGGCTCGCCCCCAGGGCGCAGACCGCTGCAAGCATTAGCGACTAGTCCGGAACGGGCCTGGTCGCCGCGACGGCGTCCAGCTGGTTCGCGTGGTAGAGCACTGCCGCCTCCGCCGTGCGCGCCGTCCGTCCGTCGTGGTGCACGGCGACGGCGTGGACGACCTCGGCGAGCACCCCGCGCTCGAGGCCGCCTGCCTGCGACTCGATCAGGCGGATCCCGAGCTGAACGTGTCCGAGCAAGCGCCCCTCTTCGGTCGGCGCGAAGGACGGGCCTCGCCCGAGCTCAAGCGTCCTACCGGCATCGTGGAGGATCGCTGCAGCGACGAGCAGGTCGTGCCGAAGCCGCGGGTGCACCTGCGCCGTCTCTCGGCCGAGCGTCGCGACCGCCACCGTGTGCTCGAGGAGCCCGCCGGCGTAGTCGTGATGGTCTCCGGGGTGGGCCGGTAGCTCGCGCAACCGGCTGCGGAACCGCGAGTCGGCGAGAAATCGGCCCACGAGCGTCTTCAGGCCCGCATGCGAGAGCTCGCCGCCCAGGAACTCGAGAAAGCCGTCCAGCTCGTCCGCGTCGCGGCGCAGCGCCGGCGTCAGCTCCGAGGGGTCCTGTCCCTCGGCCGCCTCGAGCGAGCGGACGTCGAGCTGGAGGCGGTCGCGGTACTTGTCCACCCGTCCGAGAACCCGCACTGCGTCGCCCTCGCCGAACCGGGAATCGAGCAGCTCGACATCGTTCCAGACCCGCGCCTCGATCTTTCCGCTCGGGTCGACGAGCTCGAGCGCGAGGTAGTCGGAGCCCGTCTTCGTCCGCCGCCGTTCTTTCCGCGCGACCGCATACGTGCCCTCGACGACGCGGTTCTCGGCGAGGTCCGCGATCGTGCTCACGGGTCGAGTCTATGGAGCACGGAGGATGTAACGTCCGGCTCGAGATGGCCGTGGTCAAGCCGATTCGGGCCGTGCGCTACGACGAGTCCGTCGCCGGTCCGCTCGAACAGCTCGTGGCGCCGCCCTACGACGTGATCGACGAGGCGCAGCGCGAGGAGCTCCGTGGACGGAGCCCGCTCAACGTCGTCCACCTCACGCTCCCCGACGACGAGGCGGACGCCGCGCGGCTGTGGCGCGAGTGGCTGTCCGACGGCGCCCTCGTGCGGGACGAGGGGCCGACCTTCTGGGCGCTCGAGCAGCGGTACGTCGGGCCGGACGGAATCGAGCGAACCCGGCGCGGCCTTGTCGCGGCGCTGAAGGTCGAGCCGTACGAGAACCGGGTCGTCCTGCCGCACGAGCGGACGCACGCGGGGCCGAAGGAAGGGCGAAAGCGGCTGCTGGAGGCGCTCGCGGCGCACCCGGAGCCGATCTTCCTCCTCTACGACGGCGCGCCTCCGTACGAGCATCCGGCAGGGGAGCCGGAGCTGGAGGCGCAAGGGACGCGCCTGTGGCGGATCCCTCCGGGCGGCATCGCGGAGGCGTTCGTCGACAAGCAGTTGCTGATCGCGGACGGGCACCACCGCTACGAGACGGCCGTGGCCTCGGGCGTGGAGGACATCCTCGCCGTGCTAGTCTCGACCGACGATCCGGGGCTGATGATCTTCCCGACGCACAGGATCTCCGACCGGGCCAACGGCACGATCCCGACGCAGGGGCTCGAGGACGCGCTCGCGCAGCTCGAGGCGCAACCGCCCGAGCGGGCCGCGGCCGTCGTCTACCGGAAGGGCGGAGCGGCGCTCGTCGAGGGCGAGGAGGGCGCGCTCGACGTCCAGCTCGTCGAATCGCTCGCCCCTGGCCCGGTTCGGTACACGCCGTCCGTGGACGAGGCCGTCGCGGCTGTCGAGCAGGGAGACGCGGAGGGCGCGTTCATCGTCAGACCGACGCGCATCGAGGACGTCTTCCGCTTCGCGCAAGCGGGCGAGACCTTGCCGCAGAAGACGACCTACTTCTATCCCAAGCTGCTCTCGGGGCTCCTCTTCCTCCCGCTGGACTAGTGCCCCTCCAGGCAATACACGCCGGCCTCTGGCCCGCGATCACGCGGCGCCAGAGCTCACCCTCCTCCTCACCAAGGCTGCTTAGCCTTGGCTCGTCGGAGTGCGACCTCCGGCTCGGTGCTCGCGACCCAGAGGCGGGGCAGCATTACCTGAAGGAGCACTAGTGCAGCCCTGGCTCGACGTCTTTCGCGCCGCGGCGCGGGACATCACGCGCGTGCTGGACGAGCTGCCGACCCGGGCCGAGCGGGAGCCCGTCATCGCAGCCGGCAAGGGCGGCGACGACACGACGGCGATCGACGACGCCGCGGAGCAGGCCGTCGTCATCCGGCTCGAGGAGCTCCATCGGGACGGCCTGGAGTTCACGCTCGTCTCGGAGGAGCTCGGCGAGCGCTTGTACGGCTCCTCCGAGCTGCACGTCGTGGTCGACCCGATCGACGGGTCGGTGAACGCCAAGCGGGGGCTGCGGAACTTCTGCCTCTCGATCGCGGTCGCCGAGGGCGAGACGATGGGGGATGTCGTGTTCGGCTACGTGCACGACTTCGGGACCGGCGAGGAGTGGACGGCCGCAAAGGGTGGCGGCGCGCAGCTCGACGGCAGGCCGCTCGGCGCGGTCCGTCCGAAGGACACGGTGGAGATCCTCGCGATGGAAGGAACGCTCGCTGCGTCGGTCGCCGACCACGCCGAGGCGCTTGTCGGCTACGCGCAGCGGTTCCGGATCATGGGCTCGCTCGCCCTGTCGCTGTGTCAGCTCGCAGCCGGCCGGGTGGACGCGGTCTGCTCTCTGCGCGAAGTGCGGTCGGTGGACACTGCTGCCGCGCAGCTTCTGGTCCGCGAGGTCGGCCTGCCGATCGGCTTCGCGGATGCTGGGCCGTGGGACGGCGCGCCGCTCGACACGCGGCCGCACGGCGTGCTCGTCGCCGCGGCCACCGAGGAGTTGCGTGAGCGCCTGGCGGCAATCCTCACCATGTGAGCGAGATCCGCATCGGGTGCTCGGGGTGGAACTACCCGCACTGGCGTGAGCGCGTCTACCCGAAGGGCCTCCCGCCGAGGCACTGGCTCGAGCACTACGCGACGCTCTTCGACAGCGTCGAGGTCAACAACACCTTCTACCGGCTCCCGAGGGAGACGGCCGTGCGCGGCTGGGTGCAGGCAACGCCGCCCGAGTTCCTCTTCGCCGTGAAAATGAGCCGCTACGTCACGCACATCCGGCGCCTTTCGAGCCTCGAGACCGGAATTCCCCGCTTCTACGAGCCGCTGGAGCCGCTTGCCCGCTCCCGAAAGCTCGGCCCTGTGCTCTGGCAGCTGCCGCCGACCTTCAAGCGGGACGACGCGCGTCTCGCCTCGACGTTGGCGGCGCTGGCCGGCGGCCGACACTGCTTCGAGTTCCGCCATCCGACCTGGTACGCACCCCAGGTGTACGAGCTGCTGAGGGCACACGGTGTTGCGCTCGTCATCCCCGACAGCCCGCGGTACCCCTTCCGCGAGCTCGAGCTGACCGCCGACTGGACGTTCGTCCGCCTCCACCACGGGACCCGGGGGAGGAACGGAAACTACTCGGAGACCGAGATCGCCGAGTGGGCGAAGCGGATCGACGGCTGGCGTGAGGACGGGATCGACGTCTACGCGTACTACAACAACGACTGGGAGGGCTATGCGGTCAGGAACGGCCTGCGGCTCCGAGAGCTGCTCGGCGTCTAGGCTGTTCGGTGGAATGCAGCCCACGCCCGAGCAGATCACGGAGGCGCTTGGAAAGGTCTACGACCCCGAGCTGAAGAAGCCCGTCACCGAGCTCGGGATGGTGCGCGATGTCGATGTTCGCGGCTCTCACCTCGTGGTCACGATCGCGCTGACCGTGCCCGGCTGCCCGCTCCGGCACAGCTTCGAGGAGCAGGTGCAGCGCGAGCTCTCGCCGCTGCCAGGGGTCGAGACGGTCGCGCTCGAGTTCGACGTCATGAGCCCGGAGGAGAAGGCGGCGCTGACGACGCGCCTCCGCGGCGGCGTGAACGAGCGCACGAAGGGCATCTCGCTCGACCGCTCGACGCGCGTGATCGCCGTCGCCTCGGGCAAGGGCGGCGTCGGCAAGTCGACGCTCACGGCGAACCTCGCTGCGGCGTTCGACCGGCTCGGTCAGCAGGTCGGCGTGCTCGATGCCGATGTCTACGGGCACTCGATCCCGCACATGCTGGGCGTCCACCAGCGGCCGGTCGTGGTCGACCGCATGATTGTCCCGCCCGTCCGCGACGAGCTGAAGCTGATGTCGATCGGCTTCTTCCTGGACGAGAACGAGCCGGTGATGTGGCGCGGGCCGATGCTGCACCGGGCGCTCGAACAGTTCCTGTCGGACGTCCACTGGGGCGAGCTCGACACGCTGCTCGTTGACATGCCTCCCGGGACCGGCGACGTCTCGATCTCGCTCGGCCAGCTGCTGCCGCGCGCAGAGGTCGTCGTCGTGACGACGCCCCAGCCGGCGGCGCAGCAGGTAGCTGTTCGGGCCGCGCAGATGGCTCGCACGACAAACATGCGCCTCCTCGGTGCCGTGGAGAACATGTCGTCCCTCGTCGGGAGCGGCGAGGAGATCTTCGGCTCGGGCGGGGGTGAGGCCCTCGCCGCCGAGCTCGACGTGCCGCTGCTGGGGAAGATCCCGCTCGACCCGCGCCTCCGCGAGAGCGCGGACCTAGGCGAGCCGCTCGTCTGGGCCGAGCCCGAGGCCGAGGCGTCTGTCGAGATCCTCCGGCTCGCAGAGGCGATCGCCGGCACGAGTCGCGAGGAGGGGCTCGGAATCGTGAAGCCGCTCCCCGTCGTCGGCGCCTCGAGCTAGCACCGTGCAGCCCGAGGACGTCGTCCCGCGGCTTGGCGCGCTCGGGTTCGACGAGCGTCGCTCGGCGGTCCTCGCAGGGCACTTCCTCGAGGCCGAACGGCGCGGTAAGCGGGGACACGGCTTCTCCCGGGTCGAGTGGCTGGCGACGCAGGACGTGGACCCCGAAGCCGAGCCGACTCGGCTCGTCGCGGACGAGGGCTACGAGCGGTGGGACGGAAACGGCGCAGTGGGCTACCTGACGCTAGCGGCGGTCTGCGACGTCCAGATCGCCTCTCCGCCGGAGCGAGCGCGGATCGTCGTCGCTTCCCACTGCTTTCCGACCGGGATGCTCGGCCATTACACGCGCCGCCTGGCCGAGGCCGGCCTCGTCGCCGCCCTGACCGCGACCTCGCCGGCGCGGCTCGGCCACCCGGCGGGGGGCCCGCCGCTCGCCGGCACGAATCCGCTCTCGATCGCGATTCCCAGCTCGGACGGCGAGCCCGTCGTCGCCGACGTGTCGATGGGCGCCGTGACCTACGGAGACGTGATCGCGGGGCTCGCAGAGCCCGACCAGCTCGTTCCCTTCGGCGGGGATCAGGCGCACAAGGCGTTTGCGCTCGCCCTCGGGCTCCAGCTGCTCGTGGACGCGCTCGCGGGCGAAGGCTACGGCGCGGTCATGCTCGTCGCACGGCCCGAGGCGGACCCGGTCCCGGAGCTGCGTCGCATTGCGCGCGGCGTCCGACTCCCCGGCGATACGAACCTTTAACCAAGGCTTTCCGCTCCTCTTGATCGGGCCTGGCCGGCTCTTGGGAGGTCGTTCGCGACCCTGTGGCCATGCCAAAAGGAGGAGCAATGAGCAAGCTGATCATCGGGCTGGCGGCCTTCGTGCTGCTCGCCGCAGGCGGCGCGCTCGCGGGTGGTGCCATCTCGGACGACGCGTCCAGTGGCTTCACCACGACGGGCACGACGACGAACGAAACGACCACGGCCGAGACGCAGACCACGCCGACCGTCGGCACCACGACCGGCGAGGACATCAGCGGTCCGTGCGACGAGGCCGAGCACGCGAACGACCCTCGCTGCGCCGGCGGCACCACGACCGACGACCGTGACGACGACGACCGCTCGGGCCCGAACCGCGGCTCGGGGCAGGGCGAAGATCGCCACGGCGACGACGACCGCTCGGGCTCGACCCGCGGCCCCGACGACGACCGCGGAGGAGACGACGACAACTCGGGGTCGGGCCACGGCTCCGACGACGACTAGTCCACCCAACCGACACACGAAAGAGATCGCCCAGATGAAGAAGACAGTAGGAATCCTGTTCGCCGCAGCAGTGCGGCCGCGGCGCTCGCAATCCCGACGATCGGGGCCGGCGCCGCGCAGACCGTCCGGGTGAGTGAGGTCGACGGACGGATCTCGCTCGCGACGAAGCCGAGGGCCGGCCTCGTGAAGTTCGTCGTCCGCAACCGCGGCGACGAAGCCCACGACTTCTGGGTCCGCGGCGGCGGGAAGCGCTGGAAGACCAGCGTCTTGATCCCCGGCCGCGCGGCGACGCTGACTGCAAGGCTCAAGAAGGGCGTCCGCTACTCGTTCTGGTGCGGCGTCAGCGACCACGCAGAGGAAGGAATGCGGGGCAGCTTCATCGCCCGCTGAGAGTGCGGCACGGCGTCGAGGCGGCCCTTGGCTCTCTCCCCGGGGCCGCCTCGGCACGTCCTCGGCCCCTGACCGGCGGCGGCTCCCGCCCGGGCGAACCGGGCTCCGCCAGCGACGCGTCAGGAGCCGAGGATGGGTATACGAAAGAGGATGCAAATCGGAAGGAAGCGCCGGATCCTCCTCGTCGAGGACGAGGAATCGATCACCGCCGCTCTCGGAGGCCCTCGCGCGCGAGGGCTTCGAGACGTCCGTGGCCGGGACCGCGGCCTCGGCGCTCGCGACTGCGACCGACACGCGGCCGGACCTCGTGCTCCTCGACGTGATGCTGCCGGACGGGTCCGGCTTCGACGTCGCGAGAGAGCTTCGCCGCTCGTCGAAGGTCCCGATCATCATGCTCACCGCCCGCGGCGAGGAGGCCGACCGTGTGGCCGGCCTGGAGCTCGGAGCCGACGACTACGTCGTGAAGCCGTTCAGCGCGCGGGAGCTCGTGGCTCGCGTCCGGGCCGTCCTCCGGCGGGTCGCGGAGGCCGGCGAGGAGCGGCCAGAGGGTGCCGTCGAGGTCGGCGAGGTGCGGCTCGACCGGGATAGGCGATCCACAACCTTCCAGGGCGACGAGCTCGAGCTGAGCCGCAAGGAGTTCGACCTCCTGCGCCTGCTGATGGAAAACGCGGGCTCGGTCGTCACCCGCGAGCGGCTGATCGACGAGGTGTGGGACACGAACTGGTTCGGATCCACCAAGACGCTGGACGTCCACGTGAGCGGCCTCCGGAAGAAGCTGGGCGACGACTCCGCCGACCCGCGCTACATCCACACCGTTCGCGGGGTCGGCTTCCGCTTCGCCGGCGCCGATGAGTTGTGAGCCTTCGTACGCGTATTCTGGCGGCCTTCGCCTACGTGCTGATCCTCGTGATCGTCGCGCTGGAGGTCCCGCTCGTGCTCAATGTGTCGCGGCGTGTGGACGCGGAGGTGAAGGCGCAGGCGGCGGCCGAGGCACAGCTGGTGGCGGCGAGCGCGGCCGCGGAGCTGGGCTCCGGCGACGCTCGTGACCTGAACAGGATCGCGGATCGCGCAGCGGATGAGTCCGGCGGCCGCGTGCTGGTCGTCGAACGGCAGGGCCGGATCGTCGCCGACTCGGAAGACCAGACCGGCAACTACCGCGACCGGCCGGAGATCGCGACCGCGCTCGACGGCCGTATCGCCCAGGGACGCCGCTTCAGCGACACCCTCGGCGAATCGCTGCTCTTCACCGCGGTTCCCGTGGTCGTCGACGGCGACATCGGCGGCGCGGTCAGGGTCACGCAGAGCGTCGACGCGATCGACAGGAGGGTGCGCCGCGACGTCCTCGGGCTGATCGGAATCGGATTGATTGCGCTCGTGCTGGGGCTCGCGTTCGCCTGGTTTCTCGCCGGAACCCTCGCCAGGCCGCTTCAGCGCCTTGCGGCGACCGCACGGCGCGTGGAGGCCGGGGACCTCGGCGCCCGCGCGGAACCCGAGGGCTCGACCGAGAATCGCGAGGTCGCGCACGCCTTCAACGACATGACCGGGCGGCTGGAACAGGTGTCGTGGCCCAGCGGGAGTTCGTGGCGAACGCCTCGCACCAGCTGCGCACGCCTCTCACCGGTCTTCGGCTTCGGCTGGAGGCCGCGTCGTTGAAGGCCGGACCGGACCTCGCGGAAGAGCTCGACGCCGCCGAGCGCGAGGCCGAGCGTCTCGCGCGGCTCCTGACCGCGCTCTTGACGCTCGCCCGGGAGGGTGACCGGCCTCCTGCCCGGCAGGCGATCTCCGCGGCCGAGGCGCTGGAAAGGGCGCGAGAACGCTGGGACGAACGGGCGGTGCTCGGCGGCCACCGGCTCGACCTGGACTGTCGAGACCCCGGTCTCGCCGCGGTCTCGGACGAGGACCTGGCGATCATCCTCGACAACCTGGTCGAGAACGCGCTCGTCTACTCGCCGGAAGGTGGGACGGTCACCCTGGAGTGCGGCCGAGAGGCCCCTGACGTCGTCGTTGCGGTCTCGGACGAAGGGCCGGGTCTGAAGCCCGGCGAGGAGGAGCAGGTGTTCGAGCGGTTCGCACGTGGCAGCGGCGGGCAGGGGACGCCCGGCACGGGCCTGGGGCTGGCAATCGTCGCGACCCTCGCCCGACGGTGGGGAGGCAGAGCCCGCATCGCCAACAGGGCGTCGAGCGGCGCGCGAGCCGAGGTCCGCTTCCCAGCCGCTCCGGCGTCTTTGCAAACCCCGAACAGGAGCTTGGACGAGGCTTTACCCAGCCGCATCTAGCCTGGTCTCCATGAGAATCGCTGTCGTAGCGCTGCTGGGCCTCGTCTTCGCGACGGGGCTCGAGTTGGCCGCTCACGTGATCGCCCGCGACACGGTCGCGCTGCCGGTGGCGAGCCTCGACGCGCGCGAGAACCTCGCTCCGGCCGCGACGACGACCGAGACGACGGCGCAAACGACGCAGCGGCGGCGCCGGCGGGCCGCCAGGGCGCGCACCACCGGCACCACGACCGCACGAACCCCCACGACGCCGACGACGACGGACGACGACGGGGACGGACGCGGCAGGGGCCGCGGGCGCGGCCGGGGCGGCGACGACGACTCGAGCGGCTCGGGCTCGGGAAGCTCCGGCAGCGGGAGCTCCGGCTCCGGCGGCGGCGGCGGCGACTAGCCGACGATCTCGGCGAAGCCGGGCTCGTCCCTGATCGGGTCGAAGTCCGTGTCGGTTCGGGCGAGCTCGCGGAAGCGCTCGCCGCCCGCGGCCGACCGGCGCAGGTGCTCGAGCGCCTCGGCGGTGCGGCCGCTCATGCTCTCCGCGCAGGCGAGGTTGTACAGGACGGTCGCGTCGTCTGGATAGTCGGCGTGTGCAGCGGCGAGCACCTCGACCGCTTTGTCGTATTCCTTCGACGCGAAAAACGGGAAGGAAGGCGCCGACCGCTCCCACGTCGAAGGAACGAACGCCTCGCCCCGCTTCGCGCCAACAGCGAGGATGCGCGTCCCCGCCTCGGCGGCCACGGCCTTTCGCTTCACGGTCGGGTCGCGGACGAAGACGATGGTTCCAGCCGGGCCGTCGACCGTCTGGCCGTCGACCGTGAACGTCGCCTTGCCCGAGAGCACGACATAGAGCTCTTCGTGCTGGGCCGCGCCCCCGCTGACCTCGTCGTGCTCGCCGATGACGTCGCCGCCGGCGTCCGCAGACCAGGCGTTGACGCCGAAGCTCTCGATCCCGAAATGACGCCGAATGCTCGCCCACCGCGCCGTGTTCGCAAGTCCGGGGATCTCGATCTCGTCGAGGCTCGCGATCTCGTAGCCGTCGCTCATGCGCCCGCCTCGACGAGCTCGCGGAACTCGGCTCGATCGCGCATTGACTCGAAGTCCTCGTCGGTCCGCGCGAACTCGCGGAAGCGCTCCTCGAGCTCGATCGATCGCCTCAGATGCTCGAGCGCCGGTTCGGGCTCTCCGAGGAGGGCCTCGAGGCAGGCGGTGTTGTAGAGCACGATTCCGGCTTCCGGATACTCCTCGGCCACCGAGCGTAGGATCTGCAGCGCCTCCTCGTGGCGACCGTCCTCCCAGAGCGGGTAGGCGTCCCCGGCGGCCTCCCACGCCGACACCTCGTATGCCTTGCCCGGCGTGCCACCGGCCACGAGGACGATGGTGCCGTCCTCCTCGGCCATCGCGCCGCGACGAACCTTCCTGTCGCTGACGAAGACGACGCTTCCCGCCGGGACCATGTGTTCGCGGCCGTCGAGCTCGAACCGGGCCGACCCGCGGAGGACGACGTAGAGCTCCTCGTGCTTGCCGGCCGCGGTGCCGAGCTCGTCGTGCTCCTCGATCACGCGCTTGCCAGCGTCCGCGCCGTAGGCGTTCACTCCGAACGCCCTGACATCGAGGTCGCGACGAAGACGGAACCAGCGTGCCTCGTCTGCGCCCCGCTGCGGGGGCAGCTCGTCGAGATGCGTGACCTGGAATCTCTCGCTCACGACCGCTTCCTCAGCTCCTCGAGGACGACTGGGTCGATCGCCTCGGCGCCGTCGACCCGCTCCTCGAGGTTCTCGTTGCCTGCCCAGCGGAAGAGCGCATCGGCGAGCTCGCCTGCGTACCCCAGCCGCGCCAGGTTCCCGGCCAGCTCGGCCGCAAGCTCGTCGTCCACCGGGAGCCACTCGTCTTTCGGCGTCTGTCCGAAGAGCGCGACGTGGAGCCCGTGCAGCCGCCGCAGCTCCTCCAGCGGGCGCTCGTGGTCGTCCACGCGGAGGTCGAAGACGACGTCGGAGAGGCCGGCGTAGCCGCCATCCTTCTCAACGACGAGGAGGGCTGCCGATTGTTGGCCTCGGCTGTCCCCGCCCGCGGCCTGCCCGGCGTCGAGCGCGTCGATGAGGCGCTCTTCGAGCGACTTCCCGGTCGTGGATTCGAAGCTCTCGGCGATCGCGTCGACCGTCGCGCCGGAGACGAGGATGTTGCCCTGGGCCGCGTAGCCAGGCCCGGTGCGGCCGCCGGCCCAGTCGTAGCACTCGCTGCCGGTAAACGTCGCGCTGCCGCCCTTCGCGTCCACGATGCCGAGCTGGCGGTGCTCGCGACCCTCGTCGGCCGCGGTCAGCCGTTCGACCGCCTCCTCCGCGGACACGCCGTCCCGGAGAAGCGCGAGCCCGTCCGGCCCGTAGCGGGGATTCGCGTACGCCTGGGTCGCCACGGCTCCCGCCTGCGGCTCCGCCCAGGGGACGACCGAGCCGACGCCGAGAAACTTGGATTGCGTCGCGACGCCCCAGAGTCCGGCCTCGAGGTCGCAGGCGGCGATCGAGTACGTCGAGACCCTTCTAGCCATAGGTCAGCCCGACCACATCGAGGTCGGCGAGCTCGGGCGGGACGACCACCGACGAGACCTCGGGCCTGCGAAGGGCTTCGAGCACGCCTGCTTCCGAGTCGGCCCGGATCACGACGGGGCGGCCCGCGTCGAACGCCGCCCGGATCGCCTCGTCGTCGAGCCGATCGAGCACGAGTGCGCCGTCGAGATCGACTTCGCCCTCGACCGAGATCTGCGGCACCCGGCGCCCCGTCGACCCGAACCAGCGCTGTCTCACACGTCGAGGGTCTCGCCCGGCTCCATGACGAGCAGCTCCACGTCCGTGAGCTGTGCGAGCTCCTCAGGCGTGCCGGTCAGTAGCGGGAAGGTGCCGTAGTGGCAGGGGATGCAACGCGATACGCCCAGCAACTCGAGAGCGGCGGCCGCCTCCTTCGGGCCCATGGTGAAGTGGTCGCCGATCGGCAGGATCGCAACGTCGGGCTTGTAGAGCCGCCCGATCAGCTGCATGTCGCCGAAAACTGCTGTGTCGCCTGCGAAGTAGAGCTTCGTCCCGTTCTCGACTTCGACCACGAAGCCGGCCGGCTCCCCGAGGTACTCGCCGTTCGGGCCCCCGGCCGAATGCCTGGCGTCGGTCATCGTGAACTTGACGCCGTCGACGATGCGTGTACCGCCCTTATTCGTCCCCGGAATCTCGCCGACCTCGGCACCCTGGCCGTCGAGCCAGCCGAGCAGCTCGACGATCCCGACAACAGTCGGATTGAACTGCTTGATCAGGTCGACGCTGCTTCCGATGTGATCGTTGTGCCCGTGCGTGAGCGCGAGGATGTCGATCCGCTCCGGCTCCTTCTCCCCCTCGGGGCACTTGGGGTTGTCGAGGTATGGATCGAGGTAGACCCGCTTCCCGCCCGGGGTGTCGAACCGGAAGGCGCCGTGGCCGAGCCAGGTGAGTTGGACGTTGGGCATCCCGGGAATCTAACGAAGGCCGGTCAAGACGTACGCGCTCACCGGCGCCGACTTTCCTTTCAGGTCGAGCTCGCCGATCGGCCTCGTCTTCGCGGTCTCGGCCACTGCCTCGTAGGTTGTCTGCCCCAGGACGACCTGACCCGGCTCCGCAGCGGTCTGTAGACGGGCCGCGAGGTTCGTGGTGTCGCCGATCGCCGTGAAGCTCCTCTGCTTCTCGGTGCCCACGTTGCCGACGATCGCGGGGCCGGTGTTGATCCCCACCCGGAAGCGCGGCCAGTCGCCGTTCTGGCGGATCCGTCCAGCGGCCTTCTGGAGGCCGAGGCCGGCTCGGGCGGCGCGCAGCGCATGGTCCGGCTGGTCCGCGGCCGCGTTGAACACGACCATGATTGCGTCCCCGGCAAAGCGCTCGATCATCCCGCCGTGCTCGTCCAGGACGACGGGCACGGTCTCCGCCCAGTATGCGTTCAGCATCGCCAGCACCTCGGCAGGGGAGTGGCCCTCCGAGAACGCCGTGAACCCCTGGAGGTCGGCGAAGAGGATGCTCACCTCGCGTTCCTCACCGCCCAGCGCCGCCACTTCGGGCTCGTCGCGCAGCCGGGCCGCCAGCTGCGGTGAGAGGAAGGGCCGGAGTCGCATCTCGACCGCCCGGACCTCCTCCGCCGCCCGACCGACGACCGAGGCCTCGTCGGCTGCGAGGCCGAACCGGCGGCGGAGCTCCTCCACGCCCAGCCCTTCAGCGGCAGCAGCCTTGACGGCGGACGCGTACCGGCGGTCGATCCGGCCGACCGTCTCGTCGAGGTACAGCGACGCGAATACCTCGCCGCGGTGGCGCTCACGGAGTGCCGTGAAGGCCACGATCCCGAAGGCCGCAGCCATCAGGAGGTGCCACTCCCACCACGAGGCGTGCCAGTTGCGGGAGAAGGCCACCGCGATCGAGGCCTCCCCGAGGAGGATCCAGGCCGCCGTGACGCCGGCGAGCACCTGGGACGGCCTGTCCCGGTACAGGTGCCAGTAGCGCCAAGCGGCGATCCCGTAGAGGAGGACGGCCGGGACTCCGAGTCCGAAGAGCCAGCGGTCCGTGGCGTCCTCGGTGAGCTGCCGGTCGAGCGGCGGGGTCTCGGCGACGGAAACAGCCGCCCAGGCCGCCAGAATCGACACGAGCCCCCACCGGAAGAGGCGGACGTTGCTCACGACTGGACGGTCGATTGAGGACCAGGCGGCGAACACGGCGGCGATCAGGAGCCCCACGGGGGTCGCGACCACGAACCCCGCGTTCCGCGCCTCCAGAAGGACGCCTGGCGTCGCGAGCGCGTGCAGACCGAGGAAGCCGGCGCTCGAGAGGAAGGCCATCGAGACGAGGAAGAGCCGTGCGTCCGAGCGGCGGGACGCGGCCTCGCTCGTGAGCGCTCCGAGGGCGACGCTCACGAGCGAGACCGAGAGGACGAGCCAGAAGTGAGCGGGATGGTGCTCCCAGTGGACGTCGAGGTCTGGCTCGACGAGCAGGAGCGCGAGCCCTCCGAGCGGGAGCGCGAAGAGGAGCAGCCACACGAGCACCGTGCGAGGAGACGATACTCCCGCGTCGAAACGCGAGCCGTGAGCCGCCAGCTCTGGCCCGTGGCCCTCATCGTCTCCGCCGGGCTCGCCGACGTAGCCGGCCGACCGTCGCTCGCCTTCTACCTGCTCCTGGCGGCGATTCCCGTCATCGTCGCCGCCACGCTCGCGTCCTACGGCGACCTCGTGGCGGGCGAGGGTGGAAGTCCGGCCCGCACGGCGCTCTGGACGGTCGCGCTGGCCGTCGTCGTCGCCACGGTTGCATTGCCGCCCCTCGGCTCCGAGGCGCTGATGATCTGCCTAGTCCTGGTCGGGATCCAGGGCGTCGCCGCCCTCTCCACAGGTCTCCGGCGGCCCACGACCTAGTAACAGACTGTTACTAGGTCTTCGCGGCGCCTCGGGGAGCGGCACCGGAAGCAAGTAACAGACTGTTACTTGCTCAGAACGGCAGCTGGGACGCGGCCTTCTCGGCCACGTCGATCAAGGGCTGCACGGCGAAGAAGGTCACGACCGTGACGGCCATGCAGACGACGACCGACGCGGAGAGGAGCGCCTCCCTCGGCGGCGAGCCCCCGGCCGGGGCGAGCTGGAGCTCGGCCGGCATCCGCATGTACATGGCGCGGATGACCGCGAGGTAGTAGTAGAGCGAGATCGCGGTCGCGATTACTCCGGCGACGACGAGCCACCACCACCCGCTCTCGTACGCGGCGGCGAAGACGTAGAACTTTCCGACGAAGCCGCCGGTGAGCGGCAGTCCGGCGAACGCGAGCATGAAGACCCACATCGCGACGCCGAGGGTCGGTCGCTCCCAGCCCATGCCGCCGACGTTGTCGATCGTGACCTGCTCTCCCAGCTCCCGCTCCCGGGCGGCGATCACGGCGAAGGCTCCCAGGGACGCGGCCGAATAGGGGATCAGGTAGAAGAGGAGCGCCTTCGCACCGAGCTCGCTGTCCGCGGCGACCGCGATCAGCATGAAACCGGCGTGCGAGACCGACGAGTACGCCAGCATCCGCTTCAGATTCCGCTGGACGAGGGCGGCGATGTTGCCCCAGGCAAGGGAGACACAGGCGATCACGGCGACCGCGATCGTCCACAGGTCGTCCTCGGCAGGGAACGCCGTGACGAGGACCCGCATGGCCAGGACGAGCGCGACGGCCTTCGTCGCCGCGGACATGAACGCGGTCACCGGGTTCGGCGCGCCCTCGTAGACGTCCGGCGTCCACATGTGGAACGGCGCCGCGGACGCCTTGAAGCCGAGGCCCGCGATCATCATCGCCAGCCCTGCCAGCACGAGCCCGTCGTTGACGAGGCCCTGCTCGTCGATGGCCGCGGCGATCGCGCCGAACTCCAGCTCGCCCGTCGCGCCGTACACGAGCGCCGACCCGAAGAGCAGCACGGCCGAGCCAAAGCTGCCCACGATCAGGTACTTGAGCCCCGCCTCGAGCGATCCCACCCGGTCGATCTCGATCGCGCACAAGATGTAGAGGCAGATCGAGAACCACTCCAGGCCGAGGAAAAGCGTCATCAGGTTCGTCGCCTGGACGAGGAAGACCATGCCGCCGCCACAGGCCGCGAGCAGCGCGAAGTACTCGCCGACGTGCTCCCGGCGCGTTCCCTGACCGTACGAGATTCCGACCGCCAGGAAGCCCACGCCGGCCACGATCAGCTGCGCGAGCGCGCCGTACCGGTCGCGCACGATCGTGTCGGCGACCTCGTAGGTCGCTTCGGGGCTCTTCCAGTAGAGGAGCCCGGCGGCGACTCCGGCGCCGACGAACCCGAGCGCACAGACGACCGCGCTGAAGATGCGCACGGCAACCCGCGGGACGAGCACGGCGCCGAGGAGCGCGAGCCCCGCTGCCGCGAGCAGCGTCAGCGACGGCGAGAGCGAAAACCAGTCGACGACAGGCTTGTCCATCAGAAGGAGAGGTGCTCCGTGATCGCCGCCGGCCAAGCCGAGAGCGCGAGCAGACAGCCGACGAGGGGCACGATCACCGCGAGCTCCGCGGGTCGAAGGTCGAGGGCCTCCTCTGGCACCGCCGGGCCGACGTCCTCGTGGAGGACGGCTGAGATCAGCCGCAGCATGTACATCGCGGCGAGGACGATCGCGAACGCGCCGGCGACGGCCCAGCCCCAGCCGTCGTCGAGGATGCCGGAGAGGATCAGGAACTCGCCCGCGAACGCGCTCGACCCGGGAACTGCGAGTGCGATGATCCCGGCCGCCATCAGGACAGTCGCGAGAGCCGGTCGGCCCCGCGCCATCCCGCCGAGGCGGTTGAGGTCACCGGTCGCCGTCCTCCGCTCCACGGCCCCGGCGAGCAGGAAGAGCGCGGCCGAGATGAGCCCGTGGTTGACCATGTGGAGCACGGCGCCGCTCCGGCCGAGATCGTCGAGCGCGAAGATCCCGATCGTGATCAGGCTCATCTGCGCGAGGCTGGAGTACGCAATCACGCCGCGGACGTCCGGCGCCCGGAACGCGAGGTACGAGCCATAGATCAGGCCGGCCGTCGCCAGGCCGAGGACGAGCGGCTGCAGGTCGTCGGCGGGGCCGGGAAAGAGAGGAACCGCGATCGCGAGGAACCCGAAGCCGGCCGCCTTCGAGACGACCCCGGAGAGGACCGCGGAAACCTCGGCCGACGACTCGCGGTAGGCGTCCGGCAGCCAGCCGTGCAGCGGGAAGAGCGGTGCCTTGACCGCGAACGCGATCACGAAGCCGAGAAAGATCCAGTGGTTGTCGCTCGTCCCGCTCTCGGGAATGTCGAACGAGCCGCGCTCGAGGCCGTAGGCCACGATCGCCGCCAACATCAACAACGAGCCGGCCATCGTGTAGATGACGAACTTGATCGTCGCGCCGAGTCGCCCGGGCCCGCCCCACACACCGACGAGCACGTAGAGCGGGATCAGCATCGCCTCGAAGAAGACGTAGAAGACGAGCAGATCCTGGGACGAGAAGACGCCGACGATCGCCCCGGTGAGGAACAGCATCAGCCCGAAGTAGGCGCGCGGATTCTCCCGGCCGTTCCAGTACGCGTAGGCAATCGCCGCCGCGCTCACGACGACCGCCATCCCGACGAGCCACAACGACCAGCCGTAGAGCCCGACGTGGTACGAGACGCCGAGGTCCCCGAACCATTCCTCCTGCTGCTCGAACTCCAGTCCACCGTTGAAGTCGAACCGCGTCAGCGCGTTGATCCAGATTCCGACGTCCACGAGCGCCGCGAGCAGCGCGAGCGAGCCGGCCACCTGGTTCGTCCAGGGCAGCAGCCAGACGACGAGCGCCGCTGCGACCGGGAAGGCGATCAGCACGGTGGTCAGCCACTCGTTCAGGGGCGGTCACCTTCTGGGCAGGCCGCGGTTCCCGACGGTGAAAAGCCCGCGTCGCAAGGACGCAGGGAGCGTTCGTAGCCGGAGGCTGGGGGCGCGACTGAGGACGCGGCGAGGCGACGCTTTGCAGCCACTCGGGGACCCTGGACTGTCCAGAAGGAGGCCGCCTTCATTATCCGCGTACCGCCAGGAACACGAGTGCAAGCACGGCGACGCCCGCGCCGAGCGCGAAGACGTAGGTCCGGGTCAGGCCGGTCTGCACTTCACCCGTCCGGCCGGAGAGGAACCGCGCACCGTACGTGAGCCCCTGGATCGAGCCGGCGATCAGCGGGCGCTCGACCCACCGGTAGAAGCCGTTCGCGATCCAGACGGCCGGCCGGTAGAAAGCCAGGTCGTAGGCCTCGTCCCAGTAGAATTTCTCCTCCAGCGTGTGCTGGAGCGCGGGGTAGTCGGGCACGCGGATCTTGTCGGCGACGTACACCGCCCAGGCCAGGTAAATGCCTGCGACGGCGAGTGCGACCGCGATCACGCTCGTAACGAGATCCTCGAGTCCGCTCGGCTCGACGGGCGTCTCGGCGACAGGCTCGATGAACTCTGTGATCGTTTCCCACAGCCCGGCGACCTGGAACCAGCCGCCGACGACGGAGAGGAGAGCGAGCACCCCGACCGTCCACGCCATCCAGACGTTCGGCTCGGTCCCGTTCGGCGCGTGGAAGTGCTCGCGGGCGTAGGGCGAGGGCTCTCCCCAGAAGACGATGAAGATCATCCGGAACGTGTAGAGCGCGGTGAGGAAGGCGCCCGCGAGGCCCACCACCCAGAGGATCTGGCCGTAGAGACCGGCGTCGAGGGCCGAAGCGAGGATCGCGTCCTTGGAGAAGAAGCCGGAGAGCGGCGGAATCCCCGCCAGCGCCAGAGCGCCGATCAGCGTGACCGCGTACGTCTTCGGAAGCCGCTTCCGCAGTCCGCCCATCCGCCGCATGTCCTGCTCGGCCACGAGCGCGTGGATCACGATGCCGGCGGCGAGGAAGAGCAGCGCCTTGAAGAAGGCGTGCGTCATCAGGTGGAACATCGCCGGGCCGTACGCGGTGATCCCGGCCGCGAGGAACATGTAGCCGATCTGCGACATCGTCGAGTAGGCGATGACGCGCTTGATGTCCGTCTGGACGAGCGCGATCAGGCCGGCCATGAGCAGCGTCACCGCCCCGATGCCCGCGGCGAGATCCTGGATCGACTCCGCCTCCGCGAAGATCGGGTTCAGGCGGACGAGCATGTAGACGCCTGCCGTCACCATCGTCGCGGCGTGGATGAGCGCGCTGACAGGTGTCGGGCCCTCCATCGCGTCCGGTAGCCAGGTGTGCAGCGGCACCTGCGCCGATTTCGCAACGGCGCCGCCCAGCAGTCCCAGCGCGATCAGCGTCATCGCCCAGTCGCCGCCGATGTCGCCGACGCGATCGAAGACGGCGCTGTACTCGAGCGTGCCGACTCGCTGGATCAGCAGGAAGAGCGACAGCGCCATCGTCGCGTCGCCGAACGCGTTCATGATGAAGGCCTTCTTCGCGGCGGCGATCGCGGCCGGCCGGTGTTGGTCGTAGCCGATCAGGAAGTACGAGCAGAGGCCGACGAGCCCCCAACCGGCGAGGAGCAGCAGCAGGTCGCCGGCCTGGACGAGCAGCAGCATCGAGAAGACGAAGAGCGACATGTATGCGAAGAAGCGGCGCTCCTCGTCGGAGCCGTTCATGTACCCGATCGAGTAGGCGACGATCAGGAACCCCACGCCGGAGACGATCAACATCATCAGCGCCGAGACCGGGTCGAGGAGGATGGACAGGCCGACCTCGAAGTCGCCCGCGGTCAGCCAGGTCCAGAGGGTGGAGGTGTGCGAGCGCTCCTCGGGAGGATCCTCGAGGAGCCAGGAGAACGCCGTGAGGGCGGCGACGAACGAGACGAGCACCGAGAGCGTCGCGACGTAGCCGGCGCCCTTTCTCGGGAGGCGTGTGCCGAGCAGCGTGATCAGCACGGCGGCTGCAAGCGGCGAGAACAGGCAGACCCAGGCGGCGTTCATTGGTGCTCCTTCACCCGCGGAGGGTCGTCAGCTTGTCGACGTCGAGGTCCACATTGCTGCGGTGGAGGGCGACGATGAGCCCGAGGCCGACGACGACCTCAGAGGCGGCAACGGCCATCACCGCGAGCGCGAAGACTTGCCCGTCCGTCTGCCCCAGGTGCCGCGCGAAGCCGATCAGGGCGAGGTTCGCGGAGTTGAGCATTATCTCCAGCGAGAGCAGGACGATCAGCGGGCTCCTTCGCAGCAGCACGCCCATCGAGCCGATTGTGAAGAGAAACGCCGAGAGGACGATGTACCAGGTGACGTCCGGACCCATCACCGTGCAGCCGCCCTCTTCCGGGCCTCGCTGCCGAGGATCACCCCTCCGACGGCGGCGACGAGCAGGACGATCGACGTGATCTCGAAGGCGAGGAGATGGTCGGTGAGGAAGACCTGGCCGACCTCCGCCGGCCCGCCGAAGGCGGCCTCGATGTCCGCCTCGCCGGAGAGGCGCCCGCCTGCGCTCAGCCCAACCGCGACGACGACGTCGACGAGGATCGCGCCCGCGGCGACAACGGCGGCGATCGCCATCCAGCTCGGCCCGCCGGCGAACGGCGCGTCGGCGTCGCGACCGATGTAGGCGATCACGAAGAGGAACATCACCATCACCGCGCCGGCGTAGACGAGCACCTGCGCGGCCGCGAGGAACTCGGCCGAGAGGAGTAGGTAGAGAACGGCCAGGGAGGCGAGGTTTCCGATCAGGGCGATCGCCGAGTAGAACGGGTTCGAGAACGAGATCACTGCGACGCCCGAGCCGAGGCAGCCGAAGGCGGCGACGAACCAGACGAGCCAGACGAGGGCGTCGCCCACTACGACTTGGCCTTGTAGGCGGGGATCGGCGTGTCGTAGAGGTCGCGGTCGGCGACCGGCATCCGCTTGACGGGCGGGGCGAGCAGCATGTCCTTCGTGTAGATCAGGTCGTCGCGCGAGTACTCCGAGATCTCGTACTCGGCTTCGAGCGTGATCGCGTCGAATGGGCAGGCGAGCTCGCAGTAGCCGCAGAAGATGCAGCGGCTGAGGTTGATCTCGTAGATGCGCGCGTAGCGCTCCCCGGCGGAGACGCGGCTGCCGGCGCTGTTCTCCTCGGCCACGACGCGGATGCAGTCCGCGGGACAGGCGGCAGCACAGAGCGAACACCCGACGCACTTCTCGAGGCCGTTCTCGTGCCGCCACAGCCGATGCCTGCCGCGGAAGCGCGGGTACACCGGCCGCTTGTACTCCGGGTACTGCTGCGTGATCGGCTTCTTGAAGATGTGCTTCAGCGTGACCCCGAAGCCCTTGATCGAGTCAAAGGGCTGGGGGCTCACAGGGCCACCACAAGCGCCGCCGTCACGAGTGCGTTAATCGTCGCCACGGGCAGCAGCACCTTCCAGCCGAACGCCATCAGCTGGTCGTACCGGAGCCGCGGAAGCGTCGTCCGCATCCAGATGAAAACGAAGATCACGATCAGCACCTTGATCAGGAACCAGAGCGGGCCGAGTGCGTCCGAGTTCCACGGTCCGAGCCACCCGCCGAAGAACAGCGTCACGCAGAGGCCGGAGAGCACGATCATGTTGATGTACTCGGCCATCTGGAAGAGGCCGAAGCGCATGCCGCTGTACTCGGTGTGGTAGCCGGCGACGAGCTCCTGCTCGGCCTCGGGGAGGTCGAACGGAGCGCGGTTCGTCTCAGCGACGCCGGCCACGAAGAACGTCAGCAGGCCGACGAACTGCGGGACGGCGTACCACCACTCGTTCTCCTGCGCGTGGACGATGTCCACGAGTGAAAGGGAGCCGGCCATGATGATCACGCCGAGGACGGAGAGGGCCAGAGAAACTTCGTACGAGACGAGCTGCGCGCAAGTGCGCATCGAGCCGAGCAGCGAGTATTTCGAGTCGGACGCCCAGCCGCCGATGATGAACCCGTAGACGCCGACCGAGCCGAGCGCGAAGAGGAGGATCAGCGCGATCGGCACGTCGACGACCTGGCCGGCGACGTCGTAGCCGGCGACCTCCCACCCGGCGCCCCAGGGGATGACCGCGAACGCGGCCAGCGCGGTGAAGGCGGAGATGACGGGTGCCCAGATGTAGAGGACCCCGACTGAGCTACCCGGGTAGAACGCCTCCTTGCGAACCAGCTTGACGAGATCGGCGATCGGCTGGAGGAGGCCGAACGGGCCGACGCGGTTCGGGCCGTAACGGAGCTGCATGCGGCCGATCACCTTGCGCTCGACCCAGGTCATGTAGGCGAAGACGCCGAGAACCAGGTTGATGATCACGAGGGCCTTGATGGCGCTGATCCACCAGGGCTCGTTCATGCGCTCACTTCGACACGGCCTTCGAGGCCGGTAGCGTGCTCGTCGGCGATCCGGGCGACGCCGGGCGTGAGCTCGCGCGTCAATCGGGCGCGGAGCTCGAGCGATGTCCCGTTGGAGCGGACGTTCACGGTCTGGCCGTTGGCGATCCCGAGGCGTCGCGCATCGTCGCGCGAGAGCTCTACCTCGGCGGGGGGCCGCTGGAAGTCCAGCGCGGGGACGCGCTCGACGGCGGGGCCGGAGAAGAGCGCGCGGTAGGTCACGAGCCGAAGGCCAGGTCCCTCGGAGACATGACGAGTGTCTGACACCTTGTCCCCAGCAGGCGGGCTCGTCGGGACACGGTCGCGAAGGACAGCCTGCTCGCCGACTTCGCCGTAGGGGAGGCCGCCGTAACAGATCCCGGAAACCTCCTCGAAGACCTGAGCGGGGTGCGGCGAGAGCCCGACGCCGAACCGCTCGGCGAGGCGCGAGACGACCGCAACCTCGTCGGGCGCCGGCGGGATCGCCGTCCGGCGGATGCGCTGGAGGCGGCCCTCGAGGTTGACGTAGGTGCCGTCCCGCTCCAGGTAGCTCGTCCCCGGGAGGATCAAGTCGGCCCACGGCGCTATGAGCCGCCGGAACATCCCGATTGCGATCACCTTCTCGGCTTGCTCGGCCATGGCCCTGACGTCCGGGTTGGCGGCGGCCTCGTCGCCGGAGACGATCAGCAGGCCGATCGGCTCCGGGTTCACTGCCTCCGCGTCGGCAGCCGCGGCCCACGCGTCGGCCACTCCACGGCCGTTGGCGGTTTGCGGCAGGCGGAAGGCGGCGCAGCCGTCGCGATCGAGCCCGCCGGCCCTGGCCACATCGGCACCGTCTGCACCGGACACAATCAGCACGGCCCGGTCCGCTTCGCGCAGCCGTCGCTCGAGCTCCGGATCTCCCTCGCTCTGCCGCACGATCTCCGCGCCGTTCCGCCGCGCCTCCCTGATCCAGAGATCGACGATCGGCGCGCGCTCAGCGACAGGCTCGTCGCCTAGCACGACGACCAGCTGGGCTTCGCGGATCGTCGAGAGCGGCGCCGTGTACGCGTCGTAGGAGTGGTCGACTGGCTCCGGGAGCAGCGCTGAATGCGCGCCCACACCCTGGCGAAGCAGCTTCCCGAGCGCGAAGGCGAGCTCGACCGTCTCCGAGCCCGAAAGCGCGGTGACGATCCGGCCCTCGGCGCCGCGGATCAGCGCCTCGGCTTCGTCCAGCGCGCCGTCCCACGAAAGCTCGTCATAGCGGGGAGCGGCCCTGCGCAGCGGGTCGACGACACGGTCCGACGCCTCCAGGTGGCCGTGCGCGAACCTGCCCTTGTCGCAGAGCCACCCGCCGTCGACCTCCGGGTGGTTGCGGGAGAGGATCCGCTTGATTTTCCCCTCGCGGGTCGTCGCCGAGATGTTGCAGCCCACCGGGCACATCCCGCACACGGACGGGACGTTCTGGATCTCCCAGGGACGCCCCTCGAACCGGTACGGCGTCGAGGTCAGCGCGCCCACCGGGCAGAGCTCGATCACGTTGCCGGTGAACTGCCCGCGGTACGGCTCGTCCTCGAAGGTCGCGATCACGGACTGCGCGCCGCGATTGCGCGCGATCAGCTGGCCGTCCTCGGAGACCTCGCCGGAGAAGCGCGTGCAGCGGTAGCAGAGGATGCAGCGCTCGCGGTCGAGCGCGATCAGCGGGCTGATCGGAATCGGCTTGTCGAAGGTCCGCTTCGGAAACGTCATCCGCGTGTTGCCTGGGCCGTAGCGGAACGTCAGATCCTGGAGCGGGCACTCGCCGCCCTTGTCGCAGACCGGGCAGTCGAGCGGGTGGTTCACGAGGATGAACTCGAGCGTCGCGTTCTGGCCGTCGGCCGCCTTCTCGGACGTCTGCGCCGTGCGTACGACCATCCCGTCCTGGGCTGTCAGCGTGCAACCTGCCTGGAGCTTCCCCTGGCCATCGACCTCGACGAGGCACATGCGGCAGGCGCCGATCGGCGGCCCGATCCGTGGCTCGTAGCAGAACACGGGGATCTCGATGCCGGCGGCCGCCGCGGTCTCGACTAGGCCCAGGCCTTTCGGCACCTGCACCTCCACCTCGTCCACGACCAGCGTGACCAGCTCGACGGAGCTCATGCGGGCACCAGCGGCAGGTGCTTGTGGACGTGCGTGTCGCTCGGCGCTAGAACGCCGTCGATCGACGATGCCCCGTCGAACGGGCAGCCGCCCTCGTCCACGTGGCGCTTGAACTCGTCGTAGAACTTCTCCACGTAGCTCCCTACGCAGTAGACGGCGAAGTCGCCGAGCGCGCAGAGCGACTTGCCGAGGATTCGGTCGCAGACATCGCGCAGGAGGTCGAGGTCGGATCGTGTGCCCTCACCGCCCTCGATCCGCTCCAGCAGCTGCACGAGCCACCGCGTCCCCTCGCGGCAGGGCGTGCACTTTCCGCAGGACTCGTGCATGTAGAACTTCGCCCCCCGCAGGCCGAGCTGCACCATGCATGCGCGGTCGTCCACCACGATCACCGCCGCGGAGCCGAGGAACGAGCCGGCGGCCTGGACGGAGTCGAAATCGAGTGGGACGTCGATCTGGTCGGGCGTGAAAACGAGCACCGACGAGCCGCCCGGGATGATCGCCTTCAGGCCGCGCCCGTCGACGATGCCGTGGCCGTGCTCGAAGATCAGCTCGCGCAGCGTCGTCCCGAGCGGGAGCTCGTAGTTCCCGGGTTTGTTGACGTTGCCCGAGAGCGAGTAGACCACCGTGCCGGGCGCCGCCTCGACGCCGAGCTCCGAGTAGCGCTCCACGCCGAGCTCGAGGATCGCAGGGAGGCTGGCGATCGTCTGGACGTTGTTCACGAGCGTCGGGCCGGAGTAGAGGCCGGTCACGGGCGGGAACGGGGGCCGGGGCCGCGGCTGGCCTCGTTTTCCCTCGAGCGAGTCCAAGAGCGCCGACTCCTCGCCGCAGATGTAGGCGCCCGCGCCGCGGTGGACGACGACGTCGCAGTCGCCGAAGACCCCTGCGGCGCGCGCCTCCTCAACGGCGTCCGAGAGCACTTCGTACTCGGTCAGGTACTCGCCGCGGATGTAGATGAAGACGTTCTGCGACTGGATCCCGTGCGCCGCGATCAGGCAGCCCTCGACGAACCGGTGCGGCACCCGCCGCATGATCTCGCGGTCTTTGAAGGCGCCCGGCTCGGATTCGTCGGCGTTCGCCACCACGTAGGCCGGGCTGCGGCGCTTGTCCGGCGGCGGGACGAGGCTCATCTTCCGACCCATCGCGAAGCCAGCGCCGCCGCGCCCGCGCAGCTTTGCATTCGTGACCGTCTCGATCAGCTGCTCCGGGCCCATCCCACGCGCCTTCTCGAGCTGCGCGTAGCCGCCGATCGCGCGGTACTGGTCCAGCTTCGTGAGGTCGCGCTCGTCAGCGCCGGTGAGGATCGTCAGCTCAGCGGCCACGGATCTCCTCCACCAGCGCAGGGATCTCGTCCGGCCGCACGGGCTCGCGGTAGCGCTGGTCGACGACGACCACGGGTGCGTACCCGCAGCCGCCGGCGCACTCGACGAGCCGGAAGCTGATCGCGCCGTCCTCCGTCGTCTCGCCAGGCGCCACCCCGAGCTCCTCCGCGAGTGCGTCGACGACAGCCTGCGCGCCGACGAGGGCGCAGGAGAGATTCGTACAGACCTCGATCGAGTGCCGGCCGACCGGCTCCAGGTGGTACATGTCGTAGAAAGACGCGACCGACTGGACGTGCGCCGGCGTCAGCTCCATCGCGTCAGCGACCTCCTCGAGCGCTTCGACTGGCAGCCAGCCGTCGTGGCGCTTCTGCGCGAGGTGGAGGGCGCCCATGACCGCCGAGCGGCCGTCGGGATACAGCGCGCGGAGCTCCTGCACCCGGTCGTGGAATTCGGTCGCCGTCACCGGTCGGTGTCCCCCATCACCGAGTCGAGCGAGCCGACGATCGCGATCAGGTCGGCGACGAGAGCGTTGTGCATGCAGGTCGCCGTCGCCTCCAGCGCCACGAACGACGGCGCGCGGAACTTGACGCGCCACGGGCGGGGCCCGCCGTCGGAGACCACGTAGCAGCCCTTCTCTCCGCGCGGCGACTCGATGGCGACGTAGACCTCGCCCTCCGGTACCCGGTAGCCCTCCGTGACGATCTTGAAGTGGTGGATGAGCGACTCCATCGAGGTGTGGAGCTCGTGCCGTGGCGGCAGGACGACCTTGCGGTCGTCAGTGATCCACGGCTCGCCTTGCATGCCCTCGAGCCGGTCGAGGCACTGCTCGACGATCCGCACCGACTCGCGCATCTCGTCGACCCGGACGCGATAGCGGTCGTAGACGTCGCCGTTCGGATAGACCGGGACGCCGAACTCGACCTCGTCGTAGGCGAGATAGGGCTGTGCCCTCCGCAGGTCCCAGTCGACGCCCGAGGCACGCAGCACCGGCCCGGACTGCCCGAGCGCGATCGCGTCCTCGGCGGAGAGCAGGCCGATCCCCTGCGTCCGCTCGAGCCAGATCTCCTGGCGCCCGATCAGTGCCTCGTAGTCGTCGACCGCCTTCGGCATCCAGTCGCAGAACTCGCGGGCCTCGGCGAAAAAGCCGGACGGGATGTCCTCGGCCAGGCCGCCGGCCTGGAAGTACCGCGTGTGCATGCGGACCCCGGTGACCAGCTCGAAGAGGTCGAGCACCTGGTCGCGCTCGCGAAAGCAGTACCAGAACATCGAGATCGCCCCCAGCTCGAGCGCCGCGGTGCCGAGGAAGACGAGATGCGAGTGGATCCGGTTGAGCTCGCATAGCAGCATCCGCATCCAGGTGGCCTTGGGCGGAACCTCGAGCCCGAGCAGCTTCTCGATGGCGAGCACGAAGACCAGCTCGTCGTTCTGGAAGCCGACGTAGTCGATTCGCTCGGGGTAGGTGATCGCCTTCCACCAGGACTTGTGCTCCATCGTCTTCTCGAAGCCCGTGTGGAGGTAGCCGATCACCGCCTCGGTTCCGACCACGCGCTCGCCTTCGAGGTCGATGATCAGCCGCAGGACGCCGTGCATCGACGGGTGGTTCGGCCCGAAGTTGATGCGCATGATGTCCGCGCTGCCCTCGAGCTCGGACGGAGTCGTGAGGACGGTCGGGATCGGCGAGGGGATGCGCGAGCCCTCGTAGATCCGGCGGCGCTGGACGATCGCCACTACTGCTCCTCGGAGAAGCGGACGGGCTCGCCGCCGATCGGATAGTCCTTCCGCAGCGGGTGCCCCTCCCAGTCGTCCTCCATCAGGATCCGGCGAAGGTTCGGGTGCCCCTCGAAGCGGATGCCCATCATGTCCCAGGCCTCGCGCTCGTGCCAGTCGGCGGTCGGCCAAACTGGGATTACGCTCTCGAGCGTCTCGCCGTCGTCGATCCAGACCTGGACGCGGACCCGCGGCGCGCCGTCCCGCAGACCGAGCAGGTGGTAGTTGACCGAGAAGCGCTTCGGCTTGGGGCGCGGGAGACGGCCGTAGCCCTGCGAGGCGACGGAGACGCCGAGGCCCGCGGGGTAGTTGAGGTCGCGTCCCTGCTCGGTGCCGTAGTAGCCGGCAACCCCGCGCTTGCCCCAGCCGAGGTAGTCCGTGGAGGTGATGTCGGAGAGGTAGTTGAAGCCCTCGCGGTCGCGGAGGTGGAGGCAGGCCTCACGGAGGCGGGCCGGGTCGACGACGAGCGTCGTCTCGCCGTGCTCCTCCCTCGTCTCGACCAGCCCGGGCACACCCTCGAA
>DATFOC010000105.1:0-3099 GCA_035265935.1 Gaiellaceae bacterium | reverse complement strand
CGCTATGCCTGCGCCTCGCCGAGTCGCTTCTGTAGACAGTTGATCAGCTCTCCGATCATCTCCTGGTCGCGCTCGGACATCCGCTCAAACACCCGTGCACAATCGTCGTCGCCGTCTTTCCGTGCGTCCTCGATGTAGAGGCCGTATCGGGCGGCTGAGTCCAACTTGATGCTCAGCGTCTGAACGAGGTTGTGCACCGTGTTCTTCACCGGTTGCTCGGTGCGAATCCTTTCCATCGACGACATGGTGAATCCACCTCCCTCGCGCGTCGTCTACCCGAGTTGTGCCCACCCTGGCCTCGTCCCACGCCTGCCCCTTCCTTCCGAGCTTGGGACTCCGAAGGGGCTCGGCGAGCGCCTTGGCCGTGAGCCCCGTGCCCGAGGCACCCGTTGGCGCGATGGCGGCTTTTCGGAGGCCCGAACTGCGCCCCGGAAGCCGCGTTGAGCAGGGGAAAACGCCGCAAGGCGCCGTCGCGTCGGCAACGGCGTGGGCGCCGGCGGTCATCTGGCGGTGGTCGTGTGCATAGCACTGGGGCTCGGGGCGATCCTGACCGGGGCGAAGCTGCAGAAGAAGAGGACTGGAAGTCGCGCGGGCGGCCGACAGCCCCGCGTTCGGGACGGCCTCGGTGATTTCCGCCACCGCCCTAACCGCTCTAGACGAAGGGTGGCCTGCAACGCCGTAAGCGGCTTAGTGCAGCGATGCCCAGCGCTCCCAGAATCGTCCGAAATCGCTCCAGCCGCCGGTAACGGCGTCACAAGGGATTCACAGGGACCTGCCTTCCACCCGAGTCATCCCGAAGCGTCCGAGCTCGCGCCCGCGGAAGGTCGCGCGGCCGTGGTAGCCCTCGCGTTCTGGTACGAGGTCATCCACGAAGGCGGAGAAGAGACCGCGATAGCGCAAGCGCAGACCGTCGACCTGGGAAGGGAACGCCTGGCAGACGGCCGAGCCTGGTGACCCCTTGCTTCCCCTCAATCTTCTTGCGGACACCCACGAGTGGCGGCAGCGCGCCCCCTGTCCGCCTGACCTTCCACACGCCGTCGAGCGTCGCCATGGAGATCGTCTTCCCGCCGGCGGTTCGCGACAATCCGCGCGTTTTCGGGTAAAGGGGGAGCGATGGATGCCGCGGTGCAACCACCAGTGGCGCCGATGCTCGCCAAGCTGGAACGCGAGCTTCCCGCCGACGGCTACCTCTACGAGCCGAAGTGGGACGGCTTTCGCTGCCTCGCCTTTCGCGCCGGCCAGGAGCTTGAGCTGCGCAGCCGTAACCAGCGACCACTGGCGCGGTATTTCCCCGAGCTCGTCCAGGCGCTGCTGGCGCTGCCGAGAGAGCGGTTCGTCGTGGACGGCGAGATCGTCGCCGTCTCGGAATCCGGCGCCGATTTTCCGGCGCTACTCGCGCGCCTTCATCCCGCGCCCTCGCGAGTGGCGCGGCTGAGGCAGGAGACACCCGCGTTCTTCATCGCCTTCGATCTGATTGCGCTCGATAAGGACGACCTGCGTGGTCAGTTCTTCCAAGAGCGCCGAGCCCTGCTCGAGCGGCTTCTGACCGAGGCAAGACCGCCGCTGCTGCTGACGCCTGTGACTGACGACCGGCGTGAAGCGCAGCGCTGGCTCGAGGCGTCTCAGGGAGCCGGTGTCGACGGCGTCGTCGCGAAGCATAAGGAGCTGCGTTACGAGGACGGCTTGCGACGCATGATCAAGGTCAAGCGCGACCGCACCGCGGATTGTGTCGTCGCGGGCGCGCGCTGGTACGTCGGCCAACCGCTCCCGAGTTCGCTGCTGCTTGGCCTCTACGAGGCCGGCGAGCTACGCCACGTTGGCATCGCCTCGTCCTTCACGCAGGCCGCACTGCGACGTCTGGTCGGCGAGCTCGAGCCCTACATCGTGCCGCTCGCGGGCCATCCCTGGGAGCGTGGGTTTCTGCTCGGCGGCAGCCCGACCGGAAGGCTAGCCGGCGCGGCCGGCCGCTGGTCGCCCGAGGAGATGGAGCAAGACTGGATACCGTTGGCTCCGGAACTCGTGTGCGAAGTCCAGTTCCACCAGCTGGATGATCACCGTTTCCGCTACCCAGCGCACTTCCGCCGCTGGCGGCCGGACCGCGACCCGCGCTCCTGCACGATCGAGCAGCTCGAGGCGCCTCCGCTCGATCTCGGCGAGCTGCTCACGCTCGAATGACCACGCTCGACGTCGGGGGCCGGCGCGTCGGCGTTACCAACCTCGACAAGGTGCTATGGCCGGAGTCGGGCATGACCAAGGGGGAACTGCTTCAGTACTACATCCGCGTCGCGCCGACGCTCCTCCCGCATCTCCGCGGTCGGCCGCTGACGCTCCGGCGCTTTCCGGACGGCGTCGCCGGGGTGAGGTGGCACCAGAACCAATGCCGAGGCGAGCCGGACTGGTTTGCCGTGTTCGAGACCGAGGGACGCCAAGGCCGCAGGCTGCGTTTCTGCTTGATCGAAGACGTCGCCTCGCTTGTGTGGCTGGCTAACCAGGCGGCGGTCGAGCTCCATCCGTTCTTGTGGCGGGCAGACGCGCCGCGGCGGCCGACCCAAATCGTTTTCGACCTCGATCCCGGCCCTCCGGCCAATCTCGCTGACTGCGCAATCGTTGCGCTCCTCCTTCGAGACACGCTCACGGGCCTCGGCCTCGACTCCCTCGTCAAGACGTCGGGTTCCCTCGGCCTCCACGTCCACGTACCACTGGGGGCGCCACACGACGGACAGCGCGCGAAGGAATTTGCCAAGCTCGTCGCCTGCGAGCTGAGCGAGGCCTACCCCGCTGTCGTGGTCACCGAGATGCAGAAGGCCCAGCGCTCGGGCAAGGTCTACGTCGACTGGCTGCAGAACGATCCAACCCGCCAGACGGTTGCGCCGTACTCCTTACGCGGACTCACATGGCCCACCGTCGCGACGCCGGTCAGGTGGACCGAGGTCGAGGAGGCGGCCGCGACCCGCGACAGCGGGCGGCTCACGTTCCTCCAGTCCGACATCATCGACCGCATCGAACGCCATGGCGACCTGTTCGCGCCTGTCGAGCAGCTCGACCAGGAGCTGCCGAGTGGTTCCCGCGCGCACCGTGGAGGCACGTGTTGACGAGCCC
>DATFOC010000104.1:0-10006 GCA_035265935.1 Gaiellaceae bacterium | reverse complement strand
GGCCAGCTCAGTGACCTGGGACACGCTGCGGCAGCTCGCCGGATTCCGAGCGGCGAAGGGCTGCGCGATCAGCCTCTACGTCGACCTCCATCCGAGCGACTCGCCGACCGCCGGCGATGCAGCGACGCGCGTCAACTCCCTCGTCGACCAGGGCGCGAAGTCGAACGGCGCCAACCGCGGGGACCAGACCCACGAGCAGCGGGTCGGGCTGCGCGAGGACTTCGAACGGATCAAGCACTTCTTCAGCGAGGAGTTCGACCGCGATGGCGCCCACGGTGTCGCGGTGTTCTGCGCCGGGCTCGACAACGTCTGGGAGGCGCTGCCGCTCAGCGAGCCCGTCCCCGACGAGATCAAGGTCGGACGCGACCTCTACCTCGCGCCGCTCGTGCCGCTCGTCGGCCGTGGGGAGGGGGCGGTCGTGGCCCACGTCGGCCGGGAGCTGGGCCTTCTCTACCGGCTGCGTGCCGGGAGGCTCGAGAGGATCGCCGACCTCTCGGAGGAACAGCCCGGCCAGCACGACCAGGGCGGCTGGTCGCAGGCGCGGTACCAGCGCCACATCGAAGAGCTCGCAAAGAACCACTTGAAGACGGTCGCCGCAGTCCTGGAGCGGCAGCTGCGACGACTCCAGTTCCCCGGCGTGGTCGTTGTCTGCCCGGAGGAGCTGAAGAGCGAGTTCGCCGAAGTCCTCGCCGCCGATGCACGAAACGCGATCGTCGGCTGGACGACGGCCGAATCGCGCGCCTCGCCGACGGAGCTCTACGAGGTTTCGCAACCCGTGCTCGAGAAGTGGCACCGGCGCCGGGAGTCGGAGCTCGTGGCGCGCTGGAAGGAGGAGGCGGGGCGCAAGGGCCGAGCCGCTTCCGGCTGGGAGGTGACGCTCGAAGCGGCATCGGACGGGCGTGTCGAGTGCCTCGTCTTCCAGGAAGGAGTCGAGCATTCGGCGTGCCAGTGCCCCGCGTGCGGCCGTGTGAGCGTCAAGGGCGGACGCTGCCCGCTCGACGGCATGGAGATGGAGCAGCGGGACGAGGGCCTCGACCTCGCCGTCCACCAGGTGCTGGCCCACGGCGGCCAGGTGCTCGCGCTCCGCGAGCAGCCGGACCTCGACCCGGTCGGCGGCATCGCGGCGATCCTGCGCTATTAGCGAATCAGGCGGCCAAGAGGCGGCGCAGAACGTACGGGAGGATGCCGCCGTGGCGAACGTACTCGCGCTCGCGCGGCGTGTCGAGCCGCAACCGAGCCTTGAACCCCTTGTCGTCGGCCCGGACCGTGACCTCGCGGGCCTCGCCGTTCTCGACTCCTTCGACCGAGAACTCCTCGCGGCCGGTCAGCCCGAGCGTGTCCGGTGTCTCGCCGTCCATGAACTGGAACGGGAGGATCCCCATCATCAGGAGGTTCGAGCGGTGGATGCGCTCGTAGCTCTCGGCGATCACTGCGCGCACGCCGAGCAGCTTCGGGCCCTTCGCGGCCCAGTCGCGTGACGAGCCGGAGCCGTACTCCTTGCCGGCGATGACGATCAGCGGCGTGCCCTCGGCCTCGTAGCGGACAGACGCGTCGTAGATCGTCATCTCCTCGAGGCTCGGGACATGGACCGTCCACGTCCCTTCGCTGCCAGGGACGAGCAGGTTCTTCAGCCGGACGTTCGCGAAGGTCCCTCGCACCATCACCTCGTGGTTGCCGCGCCGCGACCCGTACGAGTTGAAGTCCTTGCGCTCGACTCCGTGTTCGACGAGGTACTTCCCGGCCGGGCTGTCGGGCTTGATGGCGCCGGCCGGCGAGATGTGGTCGGTCGTCACCGAGTCACCGACCTGAACGAGGCAACGCGCGCCGTGGATGTCGTCGACCGTGCCCGGCTCGGGCGACATGCCGTCGAAGTACGGCGGGCGCCGGACGTAGGTCGAGTCCTCGCGCCAGTCGTAGAGGTCGCCCTCGGGGATCTCGAGCGAGCTCCAGCGGTCGTCGCCGGTGAAGACGTCGGCGTACGTCCGCCGGAACATGTCCCCGTGGACGGCCGACCTCACCGTCTCGGCGATTTCGTCGGTGCTGGGCCAGATGTCGCTGAGGAACACGTCCTCGCCGTCGCCGCCCTGTCCGATCGGCTCGGTCGTGAGATCGATGTCCATCCGTCCCGCCAGCGCGTAGGCGACGACGAGCGGGGGAGAGGCGAGGTAATTCGCCTTCACCTCCGGATGGATACGAGCCTCGAAGTTCCGGTTTCCCGACAGCACCGAGCAGACGACGAGCTCGCCCTCTGAGACCGCCTCAGAGATCGGCTCGGGCAGCGGGCCGGAGTTCCCGATGCAGGTCGTGCAGCCGTAGCCGACTGTGTGGAAGCCGAGCGTCTCAAGATGCTCTGTCAGGCCGGCGCGCTCGTAGTACTCGGTCACGACTTTCGACCCTGGGGCCAGGCTCGACTTGACCCACGGCTTCCGCCGGAGCCCTCGCTCAGCGGCCTTCTTCGCGACGAGTCCGGCGGCGACCATTACGCTCGGGTTCGACGTGTTCGTGCAGCTCGTGATCGCCGCGATCACGACGGCGCCGTGCTCGAGCTCGAACCGCTCGCCGTCGTACTCGACCGGCACAGCTTTCGTCCGCTTGGCGACGATCACGTCAGGCACGGCGACCGGCAGAGGGTCCGGCTCCGAGGCACCGTCGTGCAACGGATGCTGCTCGATTGTCGGGTCGCTCGCGGGGAACGTCTCGGCCAGCTGCTCGTCGAGCGAAGTCCCGTAGTCCACGCCGAACGTCTCGAGCGCACCGAGGAATGAGCGCTTGGCCTCGGTCAGCGGCACGCGGTCCTGCGGGCGGCGCGGGCCGGCGAGGCTGGGCTCGACGTCGCCGAGGTCGAGCTCCACCACCTGGGTGTAGGTCGGGTCGTGCTCGGGGTCGTGCCAGAGCAGGTTCTCCTTGCAGTACGCCTCGACCAGCGCGATGCGGTGCTCTTCTCGTCCGGTGAGGCGGAGGTATTCGAGTGTGACCTCGTCTACGGGGAAGAAGCCGCACGTCGCCCCGTACTCTGGCGACATGTTCCCGATCGTCGCCCGGTCGGCGAGCGGCAGGTTGGAGACGCCGGCGCCGAAGTACTCCACGAACTTCCCGACGACGCCGGTCTGGCGGAGGATCTGGGTCACGGTGAGGACGAGGTCCGTGGCCGTCGCTCCCTCGCGCAGCGCGCCGCTGAGCCGGAAGCCGACCACCTGCGGGACGAGCATCGAGACGGACTCGCCGAGCATCGCGGCCTCGGCTTCGATTCCGCCGACGCCCCAGCCGAGCACGCCGAGCCCATTGATCATCGTCGTGTGCGAGTCGGTGCCGAGCAAGGTGTCTGGATAGGCCTGACCGCCGCGCGCCTCGACGACGCGGCCGAGGTACTCGAGATTGACCTGGTGGACGATCCCTGTCTCCGGGGGGACGACCTTGAGGTCGTCGAACGCCTGCTGGCCCCAGCGGAGGAAGGCGTAGCGCTCGCGGTTCCGCTCGTACTCGCGATCCGTGTTGACGCGCATCGCCATGCGGTTCGCGAACGCGTCAACCTGCACCGAGTGGTCGATCACGAGCTCGGCGGGCAGCTGTGGATTCGTCCTCCCCGCATCCCCGCCTAGGTCATGCATGGCGTGCCGCATCGCGGCGAGGTCGACGATCGCCGGCACGCCGGTGAAGTCCTGGTGGATCACGCGCGCCGGTGTGAAGGAGATTTCTCGCGAGGGATCGTCCTTGGCGACCCACTCCGCGACCGCCTGGACATGCTCCTCGGTCGACGTCCGGAGGACGTTCTCGAGGAGGATCTTGAGCGTGTAGGGCAGCCGCTCGACGTCGAAGCGCTCTTGGAGCGGCGCCAGCCGGAAGATCTCGTAGCTCTCGCCCCCGACGTCGAGCGTCGAGCGAGCTCCGAAAGCGTCCCCGGCCATCAGGGACGATCTTAGTCGGGCCTAGGCCGCGTCCAGAGCGCGCGGAAGCTCTTGTGCCACCTGAACCTCGTCCTGTTCGGTCTCGGCCGCCCGTTCGAGCTTGGTATCGAAGCGATCGAGCCGCTTCTCGGCCTCGGCGAACTTGGACTGGGCGTTGCCGATGTGCTTGCCGACGACCTGGAAGTCGTCGCGGAAGCGGTCGAAGTCGCCCTGCAGCTGCGCGACGTAGGCCATCACCTCATGCGCTCGCTGCTCGATCTGCATGCCCTTCAGGCCGAGCGCGATCACCTGGAGCTGTGACGTGAACGTCGTCGGCGAGACCGGGAACACCCGCTTCTCGTGGGCGTACTTGAGCAGCGCCCCGGTCTTGCCGCAGACGAGCTCGTAGTAGACGCCTTCGGAGGGGAGGTACATGAGCGCGAAGTCGTATGTGCCTTCGTCGGGGCGGATGTACTTCGTCGCGATCGCGTCGACGTGATTCCGCAAGTCGCGGGCGAACGCTTTCTCGTGGAGCGCGCGCTCATCGTCGGTCTCGGCGTCGGCGAGGCGCTCGAAGTTGTCGAGTGGGAACTTGGCGTCGATCGGAACGAGACGCTCGACGTGGATGACCGCGTCGACGCGTTCCCCCGTCTTGAAGCCGTACTGGAGCTGATACGAGTCCTGGGGCAGCCGGTCGCGGAGCAGGTTGCCGAGCAGGAGCTCACCGAAGCCTCCGCGGGCCTTGGGCGGCCGCAATGCCTGCTCGAGCTTCTTGAGGTCGTTGGCCCGCGCGAGGATCTCAGCGTTCGCCTGGCCGAGTTGGCCCAGTTGGTGGTGGATCGCGCTGGTCGTCTTCCCAGCGGTCTCGAGGCGCCGATCCATCGTCGCCGTCATCGCCTCCAGCCGTCGGTCGACCTCCGCGGTCCGCACGTGGAGCCGTTCCTCGACCGATCCGAGGCGGCTTTCGATTAGCTCGCGGATCGTCCGCACGACGACGGTGCCGGCAATCGCGACGGCGGCGGCCAAACCAAGGGTTAGCAAGGCAGTCCCCATAGGACTTACAAACGCTAGAGCTGGGGTCGGACGACATCGGGGCGGCGCACCCGCGCCGCCCCGACAGTCCGTCTACATCGGGTCTTCGCGCTCCGCCCGGTGAGCGGCGGCGTCGTCGCGGGCTTCCTGCGCCATGTCCTCCGCCTTGTCGGCGCGGTCCTCGGCGGCACCCTCGGCCTCCTGGTGCATGCCTTCTTGGCGCATCTCCGGGTCGTCCTTCATGTCGCCGGCGGCCTGCTTGCTTCGGCCGAGCAACTTGTCGAGAAAGCTCATCTATCCTCCGATCGTTGGCGGCACGCTCAGCAGTATGAACCACGCCGACCGCGAGGCCGCCGCAGCTACCATCCGCGCGCGAGATGGCCAGGAAGGTCAAGACACCTCCGCCTCCCAGGCGCGCCGTGCAGGCGCCCAAACAGCGCGCGACTCCGCGCGACGACGCGCGGAACAAGAAGATCCTGTATGCGATCGGCGCGTCCGGGTTCGTGATGCTCGCGGTCGTCGTCGGTTTCTTCGCCCTGACGGGCGGCGGCGACGACGCCGAGAGCGCGGAGGGGGCGATTGCGAAGATCAAGGCCGCGGGGTGGACGTTCCAGACGACGAAGAGCCAGGGCCGCACCCACGTGCCCGAGCTCGCGGCCAACTTCAAGTACAACACCGTCCCGGGGACGAGCGGGCCGCACTCGAACCAGACGGTCGTGTACGGCGTCT
Source organism: Gaiellaceae bacterium (assembly GCA_035265935.1). Taxonomy (GTDB): domain Bacteria; phylum Actinomycetota; class Thermoleophilia; order Gaiellales; family Gaiellaceae; genus JACDAN01. The sequence continues at coordinate 4,361 of DATFOC010000104.1, read as the reverse complement.
ACGACCAGCAGGTCTCCGAGTTCAACTATGTCCACGACCTGGAGCACGGCGCGGTCGGGATGTTCTACGGGCCAGACGTGCCCGAGGAGGCCGTGGCCCAGATGCAGGAGTTCTACAACCAGGATCCGAGGGGCCTGATCATGGCTCCCGACGACCGGCTGGGCGACCAGATCGCCCTCACCGCCTGGACGCACATCGCGAAGGGCAAGACCTTCGACGAGGAGGTCTTCGACACGTTCGTCGAGGAGTTCGGCTTCCGCGGGCCCGAGTCGTGCAAGAACGACATCGAGCAGGGCTGCTTCCGCCGGGAGAACCTCGAGCCCGGCAACCAGTAGCGCCTATCCTTGGCCGGCCGGGGTGGCGAAACTGGCTATACGCGGCTGACTTAAAATCAGCTGTCCCCTACGGGGGCGTGCGGGTTCGAGTCCCGCCCCCGGCACCTCACTGATCCCTTGCTCCTCGTTCTGGCCATCGTCGTCGCCGTCCTGTGGCTGCCGACGCGCTGGGGCATCGCGCTCGTCGCAGTTGCGGCGGTCTTCGAGCTCGCGGAGACGGGGTTCTGGTTCTGGCTCTCGCGCCGGCGGAAGGCGGTGACCGGGGCCGAGGCGCTGCCAGGCTCGCGCGGCGTCGTGGTGCTGCCCTGCCGGCCCGAGGGGCAGGTGCGGGTGGACGGCGAGCTGTGGCGCGCGCGCTGCGAGGAAGGGGCAGATCCCGGCGACGAGATCGTGGTCGAACGGCTCGACCCCGAGCTGGTTCTGGTCGTGCGGAAGGCGACCTAGACTCTGCTGCCCGTGGCGCTCGACGTCGAACAGGCAGCACTCGAGTGGGATTCGCCGCTCTTCCGGATGGCGCTCGCGCAGTTCGAGCAGGGGCTGGAGCACGCCGATGTCGAGGAGGACGTGGCGGAGCGACTGCGGTACCCGGAGCGCGCCGTCATGATGTCGGTGCCCGTGCGCCGCGACGACGGCTCGCTCGAGGTGCTCGCCGGCTACCGGGTGCAGCACTCCACCGTCCTCGGCCCGACGAAGGGCGGCCTTCGCTATGACCCGCACGTCTCGCTCGGCGAGTGCACCGCGCTCGCGATGTGGATGACCTGGAAGTGCGCGCTGCTGCGGATTCCCTACGGCGGCGCGAAGGGCGGCATCCGCTGCAATCCGCGGGAGATGTCTCCGGGCGAGCTCGAGCGAATGACCCGTCGGTACACGATTGAGCTCCGGCCCGTGATCGGGCCCGAAGAGGACATCCCTGCTCCGGACATGGCCACGAACGAGAAGACCATGGCCTGGATCATGGATACGTACTCGATGGTCGAGGGCTATGCGGTGCCGGAGATCGTGACGGGAAAGCCGGTCTCGATCGGCGGCTCCGTCTTCCGCCGCGAGGCGACCGGCGCCGGTGTCGTGATGGTCGTCGAGCGAGCCTGCCAACGGCTCGGCTGGGACCTCGCGGAGCAGCGTTGCATCGTCCAGGGCTACGGCAACGTCGGCGGGGTCGCGGCGCACGAGCTGGCCGCCCGCGGCGCCCGGGTGATGGCTGTTTCGGACATCTCCGGAGGGATCTACTCCGAGGCCGGTCTGGACCTGGCTGCCGTGGACGCGTGGATCGAGGAGCAGGACTCGTTGGACGGCTACCCCGACGCCCAGCACGTCTCGAACTCCGATCTCCTCGAGCTCCCGTGCGACATCCTCGTCCTCGCCGCGCTCGAGGATCAGGTCACCGCCGACAACGTCGGCAGGATCGACGCGAAGATGGTCGCGGAGGGCGCGAACGGCCCGACGACGGTCGAGGCTGACGCGATCCTCGCGGAGCGCGGCATCGTCGTCCTGCCGGACATCCTCACCAACGCGGGCGGCGTGACGGTCTCCTATTTCGAGTGGGTGCAGGATCTCGGTCGGTTGTTCTGGGGGAGGGACGAGATCCGGGATAAGCTCGCCGAGCAGATCGGTGACGCGTTTGACCGGGTCTGGGACCTGTCGGAGCAGCTCGGAGTCACCCTGCGGCAGGCCGCCCTCGTCGCGGCCATCCGGGAGGTGGCCGGGGCCCTGACGGCACGGGGCATCTACCCGTGACGATCGTCCGCGAGGCGATGTTGTCCGACCCGCCGACGCTCGAGGTGGGCGACAGCGCGCAGGACGCAGGCCAGGCGCTTGCCCGGCCGGAGGTGCGGGCGGTCTTCGTCTGCGACGGGAACCGCTTCGTCGGCGTCGTCACGCGGAAGACGCTCGTTCGCGAGGTGGTCGCTACCGGGCGGGACCCCAGCAAGACGCCGGTCGGGGAGATCGCGGAGGAGCCGCACTGGACCGTAGATGCCGAGGCGCCCGTCGATGAGGCCTTCCGGTTCATGGAGGAGAAGGACGTCGAGCGAGTTCCGGTCGTGGAGGGCGAGCGCCTGGTAGGAGTCCTCTCGCGGAGCGGGCTCCAGCGGCGGCTGGCGGAGGACGACCCGCCGCAGGCCGAACCGGAACTGGTCTAACAGCAGGTGTAGGCCCCGGGAGGGGCGTCGCCCTCGACGGGCTCCGGCAGCTGCGCCGCCTCGAGCGCGATGCCGTGGAGGATGTCGCGCTCGCTGACCGTGAGCGCGTCGAGGCCGAGCCGGCTCAGGGTCTCGAGCACGATGATCCCGCCGGCGACGATCACCGGCGCCCGGTCCGGGTGGAGGCCCGTCACGCGTTCTCGCACCGTGAGCGGCATCAGCGACAGACGCTCGACTTCCCGCTCGATCGCCTCGAGCGACAGGCGGTGGCCGTGGATCCGGTCGCGGTCGTACTCCTTCAGGCCGAGCTCGACGGCCGCCAGGCTGGTGACCGTCCCGGCGACGCCGATCGCGTCGTCGACGATCAGGTCGGGCGGGATCGAGGCTGCGACATGCCCCGCGCAGGCGCCGAGCTCGGCTGCCGAGGGCGGATCGCCGGCGAGGAATCGCTCGGTCATCCGGACGGAGCCGACGTCGATGCTGTACCGCGACAGCACACCGCCTGACCCGGCGACGACGAGCTCGGTGGAGCCGCCGCCGATGTCGAGGACGAGCGTCCGGCGCTCGAGCTGCCGGTCGCTCGTTACGCCGCGAAAGGTGAGCTCGGCCTCGTCCTCGCCGCCGAGGAGCTGGGTCGTGAAGCCGTAGCTCCACTCGATCTCCCCGAGGAACGCCTCGCCGTTCTCCGCGTCCCGGACCGCGCTCGTCGCGACCAGGAGCGTCCGTTCCGCGCCGAGGCGCTCTGCTTCCCGCCGGTAGTCCGTGAGCACGTTCCGCACGCGCGCAATCGGGAGCGGCAGCAGGCGGTGGCGGGAATCGACGCCCTCGCCGAGGTGGGTGATCTCCTGCCGCGCCACCACGTCCTCCACGCGGCCGTCGTCGACGTCGGCGACGAGCAGCCGTGTGGTGTTCGTCCCCTGGTCGATCGCGGCGACGCGCATGGCGGCGGCTACGCTAGCCACATGTTCCTCTTCCGCGAGAAAGACATTTCCATGGTCGAGCCCGATCGGGCGCTTCCGGGTCGCGACGAGCCGATGCGCGTGCCCGCCCGCCACGAGGTGCTCGGGACGCCACTCCAGCCGCCGTTCCCCGAAGGGCTCGAGCGAGCCGTGTTCGCACTCGGCTGCTTCTGGGGCGCCGAGCGCGTGTTCTGGCAGGCGCCCGGCGTCTACACGACGGCAGTCGGCTACGCCGGCGGCTACACGCCGAACCCGACCTACCAGGAGGCCTGCAGCGGCCAGACCGGCCACACCGAGGCCGTCCTCGTCGTCTTCGACCCGAACGAGACGAGCTACGACGAGCTGCTCCGTCTGTTCTGGGAGAACCACGACCCGACGCAGGGCATGCGCCAGGGCAACGACGTCGGCACGCAGTACCGCTCCGCGATCCTCTACGAGACCGACGAGCAGCACGAGGCCGCGGAACGCTCACGGGACATGTACCAGGGCGAGCTGCGCGGCGCGGGCTACGGCGACATCACGACGGAGATCGCGGCCGCCGGGCCGTTCTACTACGCCGAGGACTACCACCAGCAGTACCTGCAGAAGAACCCGAACGGGTACTGCGGCCTGGGCGGGACCGGCGTCAGCTGCCCCGTCGGCCTCGTTCGCTCGGCGTAGAGCTGCGCTACAATCGCCGCCAGCGACGCGGGGTGGAGCAGTCAGGTAGCTCGCCGGGCTCATAACCCGGAGGTCGCAGGTTCAAATCCTGCCCCCGCTACTGCAAAAGGCCCTGTTAACAGGGCCTTTTCTTTTGCCATCCTTAGACACCGAACCACTTCTGCAAGCAGCAGCGTCCATTCGAGACCGCCGGTCGCCGCTGCGATGGACGTTGGCCGGGGGTTGCGTGGGAATAGGCTGCGTTTGCGCTCGAGTGGTGCAAAGTTTCT
>DATFOC010000103.1:0-4560 GCA_035265935.1 Gaiellaceae bacterium | reverse complement strand
GTAGAGACCGACCAGCGACTGGTCGCTCGAGAACGCCATCCTGTAGAGGACCGAATAGTCGTCGTAGTAGAAACCGAGCCCGCCGACGTAGGTGACCATGGAAACGCCCGTGACGACGGCCAGGAAGAGGCAGTCGACGAGTGCGTGGGTCGTAGTGATCGTCCCAGTTCGCGCCGGGGCGGTCACTCTTGCAGCATCCGCCGTCGACGCCGTCACCGGCAGCTGCTCCCTCGAAAGCATTCGGCGAATGACCCCCATCCTGCGCCGCACGATAGGGGCGCCATTCGGGGCTTACAAGGCCGGACCGCCGGCGTGTCCTTCAGTCATGAAGTTTGGCCCCGCTGTCGCCACCACACTTGAATCTTGCTCCCGTCGGGCATCGTGAATGACCTGACCGGGACGAATCCAAGCGACCGCGCGGCGCTTTCCACCTTTCTCCGTGAGATGGCTGTATCTCCCGGTGGGTCGCCGGTAATGAGCACGTTCTGAGGCGTCGGCGAGTTCAGCTGACGTCGATATGCGGCAACGGTATCGCCGTCCGGGTACGAGCGGAGGTAGTCGACGGGCAGAAATTCGTGGAACCAGAGCTGCGCCGCGAGGATCAAACGGGAATTCGAGAAGATGAGGTGCTCGAAGCCAAGGGTCAGGTTCAGCTCCTCACCTCGCCGTTCGGCCCTCCGCATCGACCAGCCCACGACGTCGCGGATGAGCGGTAGCCAGCGGCGGTGCATGGCTGGAGGGGGCTCCGTCGCCCGGCCGATGTCATAGCCTGCCCCGACGATCTCGGTCTGGATGATTCCGCGGCCATCGGTCACTTCGACCCGGCCGAGACCGGGAACCGAAACCGCGCGGGCCTCCGCCAAGGGCTGAACCCACCCGCTCTTCGACAAGACCGCCGCGAGGCTGACCACGACGAGAATGCTCGCCAGAGCCACGCGGATGGCGCGGGCAGGAATGCTCGCCGCAGCCACCACGCCGAGGATGACCAACGCAGGAAGCCACGGAAGCGCAAAACCCGTACCCTCGTTGCGCGAAGACGTCAAGACGACGTAGCCCTCGAGGATGACGAGCACGAGCGTCAGGACACCGGCTGATCTCACGGTCAACGGGAGATGTGGTCGACTCAGGCGCTTGTGGCGCGCGAGCAGATACGCCAGTGCGAGGCCGAAGCAGAGGAAAAGAACGCCAGCGAGCGGAAGCCCCATGTAGGAGAGGTCGAGGCGAAGTTCCTTCGTCCAGAAGCCCCACGAGGCGACTGGATAGTGGCGGCCGAACGGGACTGCACCTTCGCCATAGCCGGACCCCACGAGCGCGTCGTAGACGCTGCTCGCGTTGCGGATATACCAGGGACCGGCGACGATGAGCGCCGTAGCTGCGGCGAGTGTGACGTTGCGCAACCTGGTGCGAAAATCTGCCGTCCCCACAAGGAACTGCGTTCCAACGGCGAGTGCCAAGCCCGGCGTGTAGGCGACGGTCATCGTCCGGGCGAGCAACATGAGGGCGACGAAAAGGCCGAAGACAGCCGCCCAGCGGGGGCGCTCGAAGCCGCGCGACCGAATAAGCGCCCACAACGCCGCGGTCAGGCACGCCGTTGCCGGCAGGGCGAAGTGGAAGAGTCGCGCGTAATCGGTAATGGCAGGGATCGCCGCCACAGCGAGCGCAGCTACCACCGCCCAGGAATCGGAGACCAGCTGACGAGCAAGCGCGAACGCGGCGCCGACGAGGCCTGCGTAGAACAACGGCAGAACGAGCAGACCGCCGAACACGCCGCGACCCACGATCGGATATGCCAGCGAGGTTACGAGCGGAAGCAGAGGGCCAAACGTCTCTCGCCCCGCGACCGTCTTGGCGAACGTCCAGAGCCCCTGATCGTGAAGCGCGTCGAAGTTGCTCAACGAAAACTGCATGTAGCCGGACTCGTCCCACTCGGTCACGTAACCGTGGCGAAACCGAACGAGCCAGATCACATGGAGCACGAGCGTCACACAGACGATCCCTGCGACGAGTGCGCCGGCGGTCCGAACCCAGGCGAACCGATCGGGCGCTACGTTCGGTATCGCTTGGTTGGAACTTCGCTCACCGGCACGCCGCCCGAGCGAGCTTCTCAGGCTGGCCCGCATCCCTCGCTCACGATAGGCGACGCCGGAACGCGCCTACAAGTTGCCGGACCGTAGGAGCGTATTCGCATCTCCCGATCGCAACCAGCGCGCGGCGTCCAACGAGATCCGTCGCCGGTCGAGTCGGCCGACGATCGCGAAGACGAGGGCTCGGAAGCGCATCGCCACGCTAAGGAGCTTTCGAGCGCGGTCGGCCTCGCGCAGACCGTGGTGCTTGGCGAGAAAGCGGAGGTGCGAACGCAGCTGCTCACGGTACATCGCGGGCCACGCCTGCGAAGTGGATGCACTGCCTGCGTGGACGAACTCGGCGCCTGGCCAGAAGACCACGCTCCACCGGGCTGCCCTCGCGCGGTAGCAGAGGTCGACCTCCTCGTTGAACATGAAGAAGCCGGTGTCGAAGAGGCCGACCTCGTCGAGAAGTTGACGTCGGACGAGGAGAACCGCTCCGACGAGAAACTCGGCATCACAACGTGAGCGGTGATCGAACCCTGAGCCGTAAAATGCGTTCAGCGCCCGACTCCACGGCGCCAGCCAGCGCAGGAACAGGTACTCCGTCGCGAGCCGCCAAAGACTTGGGAACCCACGCACCGACGGCTGCAAGGTTCCGTCGAGATTGACGAGGCGCGGCCCTACGATGCCCACATGAGGCTCGCTCTCGGCGAACTCCACAAGACGCTCGACGGCGTGCGGCCGTGGCCAAGCGTCGGCGTTCATCAAAAGCAGAAAACGGCCCGAAGCCTCGGCGATTCCGACGTTGAGAGCTGCGCCGTACCCGGGGTTCCTGTCCAACTCGACGAGACGGACCCGGGGGAAGCTCGTCCGAACGAGGTCTAGGGAGCCGTCGGTCGACGCACTGTCCACGACGATCACCTCGTCCTGGTCAACAATTTCTGAGAGGCAACGGTCCAGATATGCCCGCGTGTTGTGCGACGCGATGATCACCGAGATTCCGGGGGGCACAGCGCCAGTATGAACTTGCGCCCTGAGCGGGCCGTTTCCGAGGACGAGAGGCGACGCGTGCTCATCTGCGCGCCGTTTCCGCCCCGGCTCGATGCCCGGCACGGCGGAAAGGCGCCCGCGCAGCTCCTTCGTCGTCTCGCCGACCGGAACGAGGTCGCGCTGCTGTGTCTTCGCCAACCACACGAACCAGGCGTCGATCCCGCGATCGCGCGTCGCTGCGCCGCAGTCGACGAGGTGTCGGTTGAGGTACCGGGCGGTGCGCTCATGCGGCGCGTCGCCTGGGGCCTCGGGATGCTCCGGGGCCTACCCCCCTGGGCCACTGACTGCCGGAGCGCCGAGTACGCAGCGCGCCTCAACAGAATGCTCGACGAGTGGCGGCCGGACATCGTCGAGATCCACTTGCAGGCCATGGCGCAGTACGTTGACGCCGCGGCAAAGAGGAACGTGCCGAGAATCCTTGTCGACTACGACCCTCCTTCCGCCTGGGCCGAGGACGTGCTCAAGACGACGAGGGGACCCCGCCGCCTCGCCCGCCGGGTCGAAGTCGCTGCCTGGCGGCGCTACGAGCGTGCGACGCGCAGGCATTTCGATGCAATCGTCGCGTTCGCCGAGCGCGACCTGGCCGCGATTGAGCCGACCGCCGGGCCAGCCGCTGTCCTTCGCATTCCGCTCGCGGTCGAGGTTCCGAGTCGTCCGCTCGACCCCCAGGGAGCCGACCCACCGACGGTCGTCTTCATTGGGAGCTTTGCGCATCCGCCGAATGTCGATGCGGCGCTTTGGCTTGGGAGGACCGTGTTTCCGCGCGTGCTCGAGCGTGTTCCGGACGCACGTCTCGACATCGTCGGAAACGAGCCGGACGAGGACATCCGCGCACTGGAAGGCGGTGCCGTTTCGGTATACGGGTCGGTGCCTGATGTGACGCCGTACCTCGATCGCGCCGCGGTGGTCGTGGCTCCGATCCGGCTCGGCGGCAGCATGCGTATGAAGGTGCTCGAGGCGCTTGCGGCTGGAAAAGTCCTCGTCGCCACAGCGCGCGCGGCGGAAGGCGTGGAAGCCGTACCAGGCGAGCACTTCGTGCTGGCGGATGACGAGGAATCGCTGGTGGAGGCGCTCGCCGGTCTTCTGATCGAGCCCGAGCGACGACGCGCACTCGGACAGCGGGCACGAGCATGGGCAGAGGAGCACCTCGGCTGGGAACGCGGCGCTGAGGCGTTCGAGGCGCTCTACGACCGGCTCACCGGACGAACGCCCCAGCCCCCAATGAGCCGCTCGGCACCTGGGCGCTAATGCGCCTAGTTGCCTATACGGACAATGTCGAGTTGGGCGGTGCCGACTTGTCCATGGCGCACCTCCTCAGCCTGCTCGATCCGGGGATCGAGGTGACGGTGGTCGGCGTTGCCCCGGAGATCGTCGAGCGAATCGCCGGCGTACGTCCCAATGCCGGTACATGCCTCGTTCCGCGCCCGAGGAACGATCATGACTG
>DATFOC010000102.1:0-10778 GCA_035265935.1 Gaiellaceae bacterium | reverse complement strand
GCCGGACGGACGCCATACGCGCCTGCCCATAACCTTTAGGACGTGGCTCAGGACGAGACGGGCGGGCGGCCCCCGCTGATCGAGCGCGTGCGCGCGCGCCGGGACCGGCACAGAGAGCGAAACCGCATCTACCGCGCCGCGTTTGCGGTCGCCGGGTTCGTGGTCCTCGTCGCGGGCGTCGTCATGCTCGTGACGCCTGGCCCCGGAATCCCGGCGATCATTCTCGGGCTCGGGATGCTCGCACTCGAGTTCGCCTGGGCGGAGCGCTGGCTCGAGCGGCTCCTCACCAGGGCGGAGCAGGCAGTCGACCAGGTGACCCAGGGAAGCCCGATCCGGCGGGCCGCCCTGCTTGCGGCCGGCGTCCTTGCGATCGTCGCAAGCGTCGTGATGGTGATCTTCTGGGACATCCCGTTCCTCCCCGGATAGGTCTTTCGAGCGTCGGGCTAAGATTCAGGTGTGGGCTGGCTCTGGCTGACATTGCTCGCCTGCGCCGTGGCCGTGCTCGTCGCGGCCGAATGGCCGAGGCTGTCGCCGCGGTTCGGGCTGGAAGGCCGCCGCCGGCGGGCGCGCGAGCGCCGCAAGTCGAACCTGCGCGTCCTTCGTCCCGAGGACGACGACTTCGCGGCCAGCGTCGAGCGTGACCTTGCGCAGCTCCCGACGACGAAGGAGCGGGACCGGAAGCCCTAGGGCCTAGCGCACGGTGACCGTGGTGTCGACCACGGTCGTGTTCGGCAGGATCCGCAGCGCGTTCTCCATGTTCTTCGCCTCCTGGTGATCGGAGACCTGGAGCCGCACGCGATGGCGCCCGGCCGGGAGCCGCCCGACCGGGACCGTGATCGTCATGCGGTTGCCCTTCGGCGCATATGTCGGCGTGCGTCCGGTGCCGGCGACGCTGGCGAAGATCGACTGCGGGTCGATACCCGCTCCGGCGTCGGAGGCGACGAAGGTCAGAGTCCCGCCGCGCCGGACCGACCGTGAGAGCAGGCGAAGCCTCGGCGGGGTCTCGTCGCCGACCCAGTAGCGGAAGGTGAATTGCCCGGCTCCCGCTCGGGTCGTGCTGTCGAAGACGACGTGGTAGGTCCCGGCGGCCGGGCGGATCACGGACGAGACCGCTGAAGGCTGTCCGAAGGTCGGGAGGTAGGGGTTCGTGTTCAGCGGCAGGGCTGTCGGGCCGACCTGACGGTTCTCGTCGCGGGCGAGCACGATCCTCGGCTGGACGCGAACGCCGCGGCCCCGCGCGAGGATCGCCACGCCGAAGTTTGCGGCCGGCCGGCGCAGGCGCACGCGGAAGATCTGCTCGGGGCCTCGCAGCACCCGGGGGACGCCGCTGCCGGTCGGGTTCTCCGGGTAGCGGTAGATCGACACGAGCGCGCGGCGGCCGCGCGTGTTCCCGCGGTACGTGCCGGTGCGGGTGAGTGGCCGGGCGGAGTGACGCGCCAGCAGACTTGCCGTGACCCTCGACCAGAACGGGATCTGACGCGTCTCGCCCGCGCGCGAGAGCACGAGGTAGCCGGTGACCTCCTCGGCGCGCGCTGCCCTCGACGCGGACAGCCTGACGGTGAGCGTGCCGGGCACCGAGACGCTCGAGGGAGTCGAGACCCGGACGCCCCGCGTGCCACCCCGGATGACGTGAGAGACCGCCCACTGGCCCACCCCGCCGCCGGCGTCCGTGAGGCCAACTCGCTTCGCCGCCAGACGGCCCCGCTTCAGGAATCCGAACGAGAGCGTCGTCGGCGAGGCGAAGACCAATGGCCGGTCGGCACGGACGAGATCGACGAAGCCGCCGCCCTCGCGCGTCGTCGAGGAGCTCATACCTCCGGTCTCGCGGGCCCGTTGCCCGGTCATCACCAGCGCGGACTTGACCTGCGCGGGCGTCCAGGTCGGATGACGCTGGAGCAAAACGGCAGCTGCGCCTGCGACATGTGGCGCGGCCATGCTCGTCCCGCTCAGCGACTGCCACAGGCCCCGCCGGTTGGGTGCCGCCGACAGGATCTCGACGCCGGGGGCCGACACCTCGGGCTTCAGGCGGAGCGACAGCGGTGTCGGCCCAGCGGAGGAGAAGCCCGCCAGCTGCCGGTTGACCGTGGTCGCGGCCACCGTGATCGCGGACGCGGCGGAGCCGGGCGACGAGACCGATCCCCGCCCGAGGGCCTCGAAGTCGTTGCCCGCCGAGACCGTCGACACGACGCCGGCGGCGGCGGCACCGTTGATGGCGCGCACGACGAGGTCACGGCTCGGCGGAATCTCGGGCTCGCCGATCGACAGGTTGATGACATCCATCCCGTCCTGCACAGCCGCCTCGATGGCGGCGGCGATCTCGGGCGAGTTGCCGTCCAGCCCGACGTCGGACACGGTCGGAACGGTCAAGACCCGGTAGTTGCCGAGGTAGGCCCGCGGCGCAACCCCGGAGAGCGCGGTTCGACCGCCGCCGAGTGGCACTTGCGTCCCGTTGTTCCCTGCCGCGATCCCCGCGACGTGCGTGCCGTGCTCGGACTCCTTGGGATTGAAGGGGAGCTCGGCGAAGCGCGGGCGGGGGGAGGGGGGAGGGAAGGATCGAGCCGCGATCACCTTCGCGGTCGTATAGGCGGTCTGGCCCTTCGGAAAGCCGGGTGGCATCGCATACCCGGTGGGATCGAAGAACGGATGCCGGTGGTCGATGCCGTCGTCGATGATCCCGATCTTCATCCCCTGGCCCGCGGTCGGCAGTCCGGGCCCCCAGAGGGCGGGCGCGCCGATGGCGGCAGGGCTCCGGTCGAGCTGGGGCCGGTAGCGCGAGCTCCTGTGCACGGCGACGATGCCGTCCACCTGCTCCAGCCGAGCGACGGAGCCGGCGGGGACGACGACCGCAAGCGCGTTCAAGACGACCCGGTAACGCCACCGGACCTGCGCGCTCGGGACGGCGTCGGCGATCCGGCCGGCGACCTGCTCTTGCTCGACACGCAGGCGCATGAGCCGGCGAAGCGTCGCCCGGGCATCCAGGTTGAGCCGCCCTTGCGAGCGCGGAAGCTGCGACCGGGCGGCGGACGGCGAGGAGAGCTCGACGACGACCTGCACCAGACGGCCGTCGGGGACCGGCGCGGGACCGCGCGCAGAGGCAAGCGCGGGCAGCGCCGCCAAGAGCAAGACCCCAAGGAAAACGGCACGTCTCAGACGCAGAATCGTACGCACGGGACGTAAAGAACTTCGGCAGATCCGGGCTGTACGATCCGGTCAGGCGAAAGGAGGACAGATGCTCAAGGCATGCGACTGCGACTGCTGCGGCCCGGACTGCGACTGCACGGACTGCGACTGCTAGCACCGCGGATTCTGGGCGCAGCCCAGCAAAAGGGCGCGGCTACAATTGCCGTTCGCGCGGATGTGGCGGAATTGGTAGACGCGCACGGTTCAGGTCCGTGTGGGGGAGACCCCGTGGAGGTTCAAGTCCTCTCATCCGCATAGCCAGATCAAGCGGCTCCGTGGCCCGTCTGTGGCCCAAACGGTTGAGGTATCCGCTTAGGGTCCTTGGTTCTTGGGTCGCTCATGACGCAGCAGAGGCGCTCAGAGACATACCCTTCGCCTTCCTTGACGAAACGGGAACGAACGAGCGCAGCAACCTCCGCGCCGCACACCGCAGCTGCAAACGGGGGCGCCGCCGGGGCCGATCTGGCCGCGCCTGATCGTCGCTGTGCGTTGACTGGGCCAGGGCTCTGGGGCGACCTCGACGTAGCGACGGAACTGTTGTATCGGTCTGTGCCGCCGCTCTAGTGTGTCGGCGTTCAATACGCGACGAGTAGGTGGCGGCCCGGGGCGACGTCGAACTTGGTGGCCCGCAGCGTGCATTGCCACGCGGAGTGGGCTGGCAGGACCGCCGTGCTGCTCGGCTGGGCGAAGCCCCAACCATTGCTCCAGCGGTAGACGGGGCCGTCTCGGAAGAACAGGTCCAGCGCCGCCTGTCGTCCACCGGCGTGGAGTGTCACGTCGCCGAACATGGCTGAGAGGAAGAGCAGGTTGGCGGGGCGTGTGCTGCGGTTGGTGACGGTGAACTGCCACTCGACGGGACGACCAGAAACCAGGCCCGTTGCGACGACGTGCAGCTCGACCGCACGCCCGCGCCGCGGAGGCACCGGCGTGACGCTGAGAGGCGAGCCCGCTACGCATCACTCATTGGTCGCGACTCGACCGGCGTCTGCTGGCGACGTTGCAAGAACGAGGACGATCGCTGCACCGACGATCGCCGCAGCCAGAGCACGCTCCACCATGGTCGGTCCTTCCTTGAGACGTGGACAACCGATGGCGGTTGGGCGGTCGCTGCCGCTGGTCGGCTCCCGGAGCGTCTCAGGCCAGAACCTCGCCGGGGGGAGGGAGGGGCACTCGAAAGGAACGCCTTCACGACACCGCCCAGGTTTTCGCGAAAAATTCGGCTGGAGTCCGGGAGGCGAAAACGGCAGGGGACGAGGTGTTTCTGGCGTGAGCGGGTGGCGGTGTTGGACGCTGGCTAACGGCGTCCGCGTCGGACCCTCACCTAGTGCCTTTACCCACTAAACTCTGCGCCCGGTTCCGAAAAAAGGGGGAGGAATGAAACGTCCTTGGATGCGGGCATTGGCGGCCGCGGTCGCGGCGGCAGTGGTAGTTGTGCCGGCCGCTCTCGCTATACACGGCGGCGACACGCTGGTGACACTCGGAAGTCCGCCGTCACCGTTCCCACAGAACAAGCAGAACGAACCGGCGGTTGCGATCAATCCGATTGCGCCGAACATCGTTGCCGCTGGCGCCAACGATGAGATCGACCTCGAGGCCTGCAACAATCGAGCCGACAACACCTGTCCGTTTACGCCGGGGGTTGGCGTCTCTGGCGTCTACTTCTCGCTCAACCGCGGCGACTCGTGGAGTCAGCCCACCTACACCGGCTGGACTGCGAGGGACTGCCTTGGCGTTGTCGGGACGCAGCCGAACAACCCGGCCGACAACTGCGACCCACACGTAGGCCCCATTGGAACGCTGCCCCGCTACTTCGACAGCGGGCTCGTTGCCGACGGCGACCCGGCGGTCGCGTTCGGGCCGAAGCTGGGGCCGAACGGGTTCTCGTGGGCGAACGGCTGGCGGCTCTATTACGCCAACATCAGCTCGAACTTCTCCAGCGCTCGCTCGGAGTTCGCGATCAGCGGATTCGAGGCGGTGGCGGTCTCACGGCTCGACGACGCGAATCTCGGCGCCGCGATGGCAGGGCAAAACAACGCCTGGATGGCTCCGGTGATCGCGTCGAAACAGAACGCTGCTTTGTTCTCAGACCACGAGCAAATTTCGGTCGACGACGCCGCATCGAGCCCGTTCTTCGGCAACGTTTACGTCTGCGATGCTGCCTTCCGCAGTCAGGAGATCTCGCCGAATGCGCTCCCGGAGCCGATCCAGCTCAATGTCTCGAGTGACGGTGGCGATACTTGGCGGACAAGGCAGTTGTCCGCTGCGGTCAACAACATCGTCATCGGCGGCCGCCAGGACTGCCAGGTCGACACCGACAGCGATGGTGTCGTCTATGTCTTCTGGGACGGGATCGACACCCGGACGCGGCAGATCGCGATCTTCATGATCCGCTCGTTCGACGGCGGCAAGACGTTCGAACGCCCAGCGCGGGTGGTCACGCTTGCCACACAGACCGGGTTGTTCGATCCGAACTCCGGGTCAAATACGATGGACGGCATCGCTGGCGCCCGCGACGGGCTCACGCCGAGTGTCTCGATCGCGAATGGCGCTCCTACAGGCGCTGGTGCTCCGGACTGGATCGTGCTCACGTACGCAAATGGGCCGACGCCCTCCGACGTCAATCCCGGCCCGAATGAGACGGCGCCCGTATGGCTGGGCATTCCGGGGGCGGCTGGCGTCAGCTGGACGGGTCCGGTGAACGGTGCCGTGGCGAGTGATCGTCCGCTCTTCCCGGCGGTCGCGGTCTCGCCGGATGGACGCGACGTTTACCTCACCTACGACAGCTTCCTGCAGCCTTGGCAGTCGACGACGGCAAATCCGCGGCGGATGCAGGGGGTTGTACGACACGCCGATGTCTCGGCAGGCGGGGCGCTCGGTGTCTTTACCGATCTCCACCGTGCTCCGGTGGGGGATGCGCGTGGTTCGAGCCAGAACAACCTCGCCGCGGGGTTCCTCGGCGATTACAACTACGCCTTCGCGACGAACGACTTCGGTGTTGCGACCTGGAACGACGTCCGCGCGGCGGCCGACTGCCCGGCGATCGACGCCTACCGTCAGGCGTTGTACAACTTCCTGACGGGCACATCGACAACGGAACCGACGGCGCCGGCGCCGAACAACGTCTGTCCGCCGACATTCGGGAACACCGACATCTTCGGAGGGTCGTACGCCGACCCAACGCTGCCGTAATCAGCGGGTAATGGGAGGGGGCGCAGCTGCGCCCCCTCCCACCTTCGGCTAAGGGATCGTGTCGCCGGCGTTCCAGGACGTTCCCGGGAGGCTGCGAAACGTCGGCGGATCGGCGGGCGTCCCGTCCTCGCGCTCGAGCTTGCGGATGAACTCCATCGGTCTCCCTTCCGCCCCCGCATACCGTTAGTCCCACAAGCGCTTTCGCCCTACGCAGTAACACGAGCAACGGCCGATCGGTTACGCGGCGGCGCCTGTTCTGTCAACCGAGCAAGGTTCACAACGTGCTAACGAAGTGGGAGTAAGTCGTGAGTTAGGGCCGTGATGCGGCACGGCCCCTCCCACACAATCCCCAGCCGTGTTGTGATCAAGTCCAATCCCGGTGGCGTCGCGCGATCAAGCCTGACGCCGGTGGAGAGCGATCCCGAGTGCGACCCCGACCGCAAACGCGACCGAGCGACGAAGGCGATCCAGGTGTTGAGGCAACCCAACCCCGGGACGCCCTGTCCGATGTTTCCCCGCGCGGGAGGACGGAGAACGAGTCATGACACGTGGGTCGAACCACGACGCCGTAACCAGAATGAAGGAGGGCAGATGGCCACCATCGAGGAGTCAATCGATGTCAACGTCCCGGTTCCGGTCGCCTACAACCAGTGGACGCAGTTCGAGGAGTTCCCGACGTTCATGGACGGCGTTGAGTCGGTTAGACAGGTCGACGCCACGCACCTCCACTGGACCCCCGAGATCGGCGGACGGCGCCACGAGTGGGACGCCGAGATCACCGAGCAGGTACCGGACCAGCGGGTCGCCTGGACGAGCACGAGCGGGAACCGGCAGGGCCGCCTCAGCGACGATGAAACGCGCGTGCTGGTCTCAATGGACTACGAACCGGAGGGCGTCGTGGAGAGTGTCGGCTCTGCGCTCGACCTCGACAGTCGACGCATCAGGGCAGACCCCAAGCGCTTCAAGGAGATGATCGAGGCCCGCGGCAACGAGAGCGGCGCGTGGCGCGGCACCGTCGAGCAAGATGACGTTCGCTAGTTCACCTCGGGGGCACCGCGTGGATAAGCGTAGTCTCGCCCCGAAACGTGATTGGAAGATGAAAGCCGGCTAGCGAGTCTCCAGTTCTGCAGCGAGCCAGACGGTCGAGGTCTCCGTGAAGACGCTGCCGTCCCCGAGCTCGCGGCTCACGGTTTGCGTGAATCGCGTACTGCCTTTGCGGCTCTTGCTTAGTGACTCGGTAGTTGTCGAGCAGGGTCGGGCGCATGGACGCCGGGAGAGGCGGGAGCGGGGCGGCCGACAAGCAGTCCGACGGCGAGCGCGGGACCCACTCAGCGTGGGGCCAGACGTCGCCGGGGCCAGTGTTCGCGAATGACGCCTGACGCACTACTCGCTCCTGCCGAGGGCCACGAGAACCGCGTCATCGGCGAGATACGCTGCCCACGGGGCGTCTTGGATCATCACCATGGCTAAACGGAACTATTTAGTGGAGGGCTTATCTGGTGCCGGTAAATCCTCGGTCTACGAGGAGCTGATCCGACGCGGCTACAAGGCCATCAGTACCGACCGTGCTTGGAAGTACCATGCCGGCCCTGACACCGGTCTCCCAGGTGGGCGGATTCATCACGACAATTCAATGTGGGACCATCAAAAAGCTGTCAGCGAACTCGAAAGCCCGGAACCAGAAGTGTTATTTGTCTGTGGAAGCAGCCGTAATCGCGACGGCTTTCTGCCTTATTTCACCAAGATATTCAACCTCCGCATCGACGATGACACCATGCTTCGCCGACTCCAAGAGCGCACCAATAATGAATATGGCAAGCAGCCCGAGGAAGTCGAACTTATGCTCATGCTAAATCGGAGCGGCGAGAAACCGGCCGGAGCCATAGATGTAGACGCTACCCAGCCTCTCCACCAGGTGGTCGACGAATTGCTTCGCTTAGCGAATTGCAGAACCGTGACGAGCGACTCGAGGCTGACACCATGGTCGAAACGCGCGTCCGCGATTGGTCAGTCATTCGTGATCTCCGAGTCCGCACTCCCAATCGTGCAGGCTGCTGCTAGCCCGCGGAAGCGCATCCTCCGTGGAACGTCGGATGAATTCTGGGATGTCCTAGTCCGCGAGACCACCACTCGCATCGAATACGCCTGGTCTGGCTACGTCCTTGAGACGCTGTTGCCGTACCTCGACGAGCAGGGCATCGACCTTTGGCACTCTGACCACGATGAGGTGGCCTCGACCCTCTCACAGACCCGAGAGGGAACGTTCTTAGTCCTCACGTCAGATCACCGTGAGCGTTACTTGGCACGCCTCGATCCGAGTCAGTTCGACGGGGCAGTGCTTCGCCGCTACTACGAGGAGCTCAACGAGACGGCAGCAGAGGGCGTCGATTACTCAATGCTGGACGGGATTGCTTTCTTTCGTGACACGCTCGCGCCTCTCGAATCCGCGATCGTGGCCGTTTGCATCATCGGATAGTCCCTGCTCAGGCCGCGTACGCTCGACTGGGCGAGCGTCCCGGAATGTCCCCTGAGCGCCTGAAGATCGGGAGCTTCGTCTCGAACGAGGGCCGTGCGAAAATGGGTGTATGAGCGCACGGTTGCCGCGCGGCACCGTCACGTTTCTATTCAGTGACATTGAAGCGTCATCGGCCCTTGTTCGCCGCGTTGGTAACAACGTCTTTGCGGCCATCCGCGGTGACCATCGGCGGCTTCTCCGGGAGGCGTTTGCGGCGCATGGTGGCCGTGAGATCGACACGGCGGGCGACGGGTTCTTCATCGCCTTTGAGAGCGCCCGAAGCGCCGGCGTCGCAGCGGTGACTGCGCAGCTGGCTCTCGCCGGGTTCACATGGCCCGCAGACGCTGAAGTCCGGGTTCGGATGGGTCTTCACACGGCCGAGCCACACCTGGGCGACGAGGGTTATGTCGGAATCGGCGTGCACCGCGCGGCGCGGATCTGCGACGCCGCTCGCGGTGGTCAGATCCTCGTTTCCAACGCCACCGCCGGGATCATCGAGGATGCTGAGTTACCGGGCGTCGAGTTGGTTGACCTGGGCGAGCACCGGCTCAAGGGGCTTCCGCGGGAGCAGCGTCTGTTCCAGTTGACGGCGGTGACGCTACCGTCCGACTTCCCTCCACCGCGGACGGCAAAAACCGACGCGCAAACCCCGGGTGCGGGCACCTTCGTTCACACGGATCTGGCTGGTTGGCGACATGTGATTCGCCTGCTCGGAGACGAGGCGATCGCCGCACTGACCGACGACTACCACCGAATCGTGACCGCGGCAGTCGAAGCGCACAACGGCGTCGTTCTTGAGCGCAGCGGGGACCACGTTTTGGCCGTGTTCAGCAATGCGAGCGCTGGCTTGCGAATGGCCGCCGCCGTACGGGAAGCATTGGACGACTTCGCGTGGCCGCCCGAGTGCGATGTTGCCGCCTCCATTGTCCTCCACTCGGGCCGCTGGTCGGGCGATCCTCGACGACCTACTGCCGGCACCGCGCTCTCCCGGCTGACACGGTTCGCCAAGGTCGCCGAGCCGGGCCAGGTGCTCGTGTCACAGGCGACGGCGGCGTTGCTCGAAGGCGACCGTGACGCACCAACGCTTCGGGACCTCGGAGAACGGACGGATCATGACCTTGATGAGCCGACCCACCTCTATGAGTTGCCTACGTCGTAGCCCACGGACGCTATAGGACAAGGGCTCGCGAGAGAACGCTCGGTTGCGCGAGTGCGCGGGAATACACCCTGACGGTGATCTAGGCGTCGCTCGCCCGGGATGGAGGACGCGGGCGCGAGTTCAACGCTCTCATGCGATCGAAGCAGCCGGCACAGGCCAGCGTGACTCGAGCGAAAGCCTCGCCAATCGTCGACCGTAGCGACGGCGGTACGCTCGTTGCGTGGGCGTCTTGCGCGAGGTCGTCGAGGCGGATTTGCCGGTCTTCTACGAGCACCAGCGCGACCGGGAAGCGGCGGCGATGGCTGTGTTCCCGCCGCGCGAACGCGATGCGTTTATGGCGCACTGGGCGAAGACGCTCGCGAACGACTCGGCGCTGACTTGGACGGTCGTCTCCGACGGCGCGGTCGCCGGCAACATCGGCTGCTGGGAGGACGACGGACGCAGGCTCGTCGGGTACTGGATCGCGCGAGAATTCTGGGGCCGCGGGCTGGCGACGCGGGCCCTCGCGGAACTCCTCGACGTGGTCGACGCGCGCCCGCTGCACGCATACGTGGCGAAGTGCAACGTCGCGTCGATCCGCGTGCTCGAGAAGTGCGGGTTCGTCAAGGTTGGCGAGCACGCGGGCGACGACGGGATCGAGGAGCTCCTCCTGGAGCTGCGGGCGTGAGACCGTGTCGAGTGCTCACGAGCGGGCTCACAGACAGGTCGGCTCAGGGGACATTCGCGAGCGCTGGC
>DATFOC010000101.1:0-26335 GCA_035265935.1 Gaiellaceae bacterium | reverse complement strand
GGGACGGGTGGACGACGACCCCAGCGGGCTTGTCCACGACGAGGAGATGCTCGTCCTCGTACGCGATCCTGAGCTCGACCTCCTCCGGCACAAGCTCCGGCTTGGCCTCGGGAGGCTCGAACTCGACGTCCTCCCCGCCCTGAAGCCGACGGCTCTTCGGCGACTGCGCTCCGTCCACGACCACGCCGCCACCGTCGAGGAGGCGCTCGGCCGCCGCACGCGAGCCGATCTCGGGCAAGTCGGCGAGGAAGCGGTCGAGCCGAAGCCCGGCCGCCGTGTCAGGAACGGTGACTCGAGCCAGGAGCGTGCCTGCGCGGCTCCCGGTCTGCGAGGAGCAGTGCGCCGATCAGGATGGCGACACCGGCGACGATGAAGCTGTCCGCCAGGTTGAACGCAGGCCAGTAGCGGAGGTCGAGGAAGTCGGTCACGTGCCCGAGCCGGACCCGGTCGATGAGATTCGACACGCTGCCGCCGAGGAGAAAGCCGAGTGCGACCGGGAGGATCGGGTGCCGACCGCCCGACCGTGCGAAGAAGACGAGCATCCAGGCGACCGCGATGCCGGTGAGCACGATCACGATCGGCGTCGCCGTCGCGAAGAGGCCGAACGCGATGCCGGAGTTGTGGACGTGGTGAATCGAGAGCGGGCCTACGACGTCGACCTCCTCTCCGAGGGCGAGCTCGTTCGAGACGATCCACTTCGTCAGCTGGTCGGCAGCGATCGCAGCGAGCGCGACCAGGCCGAGCTCGACCCACTGGCGCGTCTCCGCCGCAAGCGAGCGCCGAGCGCCGAGCACCGGGACGACGCCGTTCGTCGACGACCCCACCCGGATCTCGGCCGACCTGGCCTCGCTTAGCCCCGTTCCTCTTTGCGTTTGCAATCGATGCAGAGAGTCGCCCACGGCATAGCCTCGAGTCGTTCTTCGGGGATGGGGGCGCCACAGTTGACGCATTTTCCGTAGGTGCCGTCCTCGATCCGCTGCAGGGCGGCGTCGATCGCGCCGAGCAGCCGCTCGTCGTGCTCTTCGAGGGTGTTGCCGATCTCGCGCTCGACCGTCTCCGTGGCCGTGTCCGCCAGGTGCTGGTCAGCGCTGCCCGAGACGAGCTCCCCGGTCTCGTCCTCCAGCGAGCGGGAGTTCTCCTTGTGGAGGTTCGAGAGGGCAGCCGATACCGCCTGCCGCTTCTCGACGAGCAGGTCGCGGAAGTGCTCGACGTCGACCGTGCTCATCGGGAGAGTCTCCGCGCGGCCTCGGACGGTGCGATTCCGCTGACCTCGACCACCTTGTCGCGAGAGCCGTGCCCGGCGACGAGCCTCACGTCGTCGGGCGGGATTCGGAGCGTCTCGGCGAGCAGAGCCACAGCCGCGTCGTTCGCACGGCCGCGCTCGGGAGGGGCCGCCACCCGGACTTTCCAGGCATCGCCGTGCCGGCCTACGACTCCCGGGCTCTTCGAGCCCGGGACGACGCGCAGCCGCAGCCGTGTCGCACCCCCTGCCACACCCGGATTCTAGGCGGCGGCAGCTTCGTCAGGAATTTCGTCGGCGCCTTCGGTCTCGTCGATCGTGGCCAGGGCGGTGCGGAGCAGCTCGCGCAGGCGGCGGACGTCCTTCAGGAGGCGCTCTCGCTCCGCCGTTGCCGCGAAGGTGATGCGGCGAGCCTCCGCGTGCGCCTCGGCGACGACGAGCTCGGCGCTGCGGCGTGCCTGCTCACGGTGCTCCTCGGCAGCCGCTTCCGCCGACACGAGCGTCTTCCGCAGCAGCGACTCGAGCTCACGGTGCCGCTCGAGCTCTTCCTCGAGGTATTCGATGCGGTCCGAGAGCTCGGCGCGGTCGCGCCAGACGTCCTCATAGCTGCCCGCGATCTCGTCGAGCAGCCGCTCGACCGCCCCACGTCGGTAGCCACGGAGCCCGCGCGGAATCGGGATGTGCCGGATCTCGGTCGGCGCAAGTCCCATTAGCCGAGCTCTCCGAGGACGCGGATCACGAGCCCGCTCACGATCCAGAGCACGAAGATTGCCACGATCGGCGAGATGTCCAGCGGGCCGAGCGGCGGGATGAACCGCCGGAAGATCCGCAGGTAGGGCTCGACGACGTCGTAGAGGAAACGCTGGATCCGGTTCATCCAGATCGAGTAGGGCATCCGGACCCACGACATCAGGATGTACGCGAAGATCAGGAGGAAGTAGACGAGCGTGAAAACCTGCACGAAGTTCTGGGCGGAATCCACCCAGTTCGCGAGCAGGATCGATGCGGCGTCGGCTGCGCCCATACGGCGAAGTTCGTTCTAGCGGGTCTGTTCCCTCTGCGCGAGCCCCGCGGGCAGCGGGCGGGCGTGGACGACGACGAGCGTCCGGGTCGGACGCGTGAGCGCCACGTACAGCTCGCGCAGGCCCTGGCCGCTCTGCGCCTCCTCGACGATCGCGGCCGGCTCGACGACGACGACGTGGTCGAACTCCAGGCCTTTCGCCTCCCGCGGCGTCAGGAGCGGGACACGTGTCTCGTCGAACAGCGAGGGGGCCTCGCGACCGCGCAGCGACGGCGGGACGATCAAGGCCAGCATGCCGTCCTCGCCGGCCAGCCGCGCGGCCTCCTTGAAGGCCACGGACAGCGCCGGGTCGCCCCGGAGAATCCGAGGCGGCTCGGCCCCGATGCGATAGGCAATCGGCGGCTCCGTGCCGGGAGCGATCTGCTCGAGCAGTGGAAGGGCGAGCGCCATGATCTCCCGCGGAACGCGGTAGGCGTGGCGGAGCTCCTCGATCGCAGCCTCTTTTCCTCCGGGAAGGTGCGGCAGGAGCTCGCTCCACGCGCCGTATGAAACCGGGCCCGTCGCCTGGGCGATGTCACCGAGGATCGTGAACGAGCCTCCGCCGCGACGACCGATCATCCGAAGCTGCATCGGGGTCAAGTCCTGTGCCTCGTCGACGATCACGTGCCCATAGACCGGCGGCGGGTCGAGGAGGGCGCGGGCCTCGTCCAGGAGCGGGAGGTCCGCATCGCTCCAGCCGCGCCGGGCTCGTACCAACAGCGCCTGCTCGTCCGGGTCCAGGATCCCATCCGCGGCCGCCGCGAGCGCTTCGCGTGTGGCGAGAAGATGGCGGACGACCTGCTCCGGCCGCGGTACCGGCCAGACCCTGTCGAGGAACCGCGTCAGCCGTCCCTCTCTCCTCAGCCCCTGCTCGACCTCGTCCGAGGCCAGGAACGCGCTCCCACCGAGCCGCTCGCCGTAGCGCGCGTAGAAGCGCCGCAGCACGCTCATCCTGAACAGCTCGCGAGCCGCATTGGACAGGCCACGCTCGGCGCGAGCCTGGACGACCAGCTCCGCGACCTCCTCCTCCCTGAGGCGGATCCAGGCGCCTCCGATGCGCATCGCGAGCTGCTCAGGCTGCGGTTCGACCCGCGCCTCGACGGCACGCCGAACGATGTCGGCCATGCGTACATCCGCCTTCAACCGCTGGACCTCCGGCGGGTCGACAAGGCTCACCGCGACGCCGTCGACGAGCTCGCCGACGGCCCTTTGCTCCACGCTCTCCTCTCCGAGCGCTGGAAGCACGTGCGACACGTAGTCCATGAAGGTCTGGTTGGGCCCGACGAGGAGCACGCGCCGCAGTTCCTCGCGTCGGCTGTACAGCAGGAACGAGGCGCGGTGCAGCCCGACGGCCGTCTTGCCGGTGCCCGGACCGCCCTGCACGACCAGCGGCGGCGACGGGTCGCGTGCGATGAGGCCGTACTGATCTGCCTGGATCGTCGCGACGATGTCCCGCATCCGAGCTTCCCGGGCGCGCTCGAGCTCCTCCAGGAGGAAGTCGTCCACGGACAGCACCGCGTCGGCGATGGACCCGTCGAGCGCTTCGTCGCTGACGTCGAGGAGCGTCCTGCCCTGCGTACGGAAGCGGCGGCGAAGGGTGACGCCGTGCGGTTCGGCCGGCGTGGCCGTGTAGAACGGTCGGGCGGCAGGCGCCTGCCAGTTCACGACGACCGGCTCCCCGCCCTCGTCGTGGACCCAGCGCCGGCCCACGTAGGTCGAGTCGCCCACGGTCTCGACGTCGATCCGGCCGAAGCACAGCCCCTGCTCGGCGTCCTCGAATGTCTGCACGCGACGGGCGTTCCAGGCGTCCAGGGCCTCGCCAGCGATGTCGTCGACGACCGCGTCGCCCGCCCGAACGAGCGCGTCGCGCATGCGGTCGAGACAGTCGTAGGCGTGGTCGAGATAGGCCTGCTCGGAGGCGAGGTCGGGGTGCGCCACCGCGGAGGGGCTCAGGCCTGGTTGAAGAAGCCGCCTCGCTCCAGGAGCTGGGCGCGCTGCTCGGCGCTCACCTCGACGTTCGCCGGCGTCAGGAGGAAAACCTTGTCGGCGATGCGCTGCATGCCGCCCTCCAGGGCATACGTCAGGCCGCTGGCGAAGTCGATCAGCCGCTTGGAGAGCTCGGAGTCGACGCCCTGCAGGTTGAGGATCACCGGCGTGTAGTCCTTGAAGCGGTCGGCGATCGTCTTCGCGTCCTGGAACGTGTGCGGCACGACGAGATGTACCTTGACGGAAGGGTTCGGCGCGACAGGCACGGGCGCGAGCTCCGGTCGCTGCCGCGACCGCATCGAGGCAGTTCGACCCGGTGCCGGCTCCGGATCGGTCCAGTCGTCGAACTCCTTGCTGTCGTTGCGCCTGCGCGGCGCCAGTCGGCTGACATTGGGTCGCTCCGAGTACGTCCGCTCGAGCTCCTCGTTGGTGCGGTACCCGTCCTCGTCCCAGTCGTCGTCGTCCTCCTCGGCGATGCCGAAGTAGACGAGGGTTCGGTTCCAGACGTCGGAAAAGGCCATCGAGCAGGGGATATTAGCCCCGGAAGCGGCTAGTCCTTGCCCCACAACGCCGAGCCGACGCGAACATAGGTCGCGCCCTCCTCGGCGGCGACCCGGTAGTCCTGGGTCGTCCCCATCGAGAGCTCGGCGAGTCTGTAGCGCCCGGCAAGCTCTCGGAGGCGCCGGAAGTAGGGCCGCGACTCCTCAGGATCCTCGGCGTACGGCGGCATCGTCGAGAGGCCGCGAATCTCGACCGGGCTCCGTTCGAGGAACGCCTGCAGCTCGTCGGGCGCGATCCCCGACTTGGAATCCTCGCCTGCAAGGTTCACCTGCACGAGTGCCGGGATGTCGAGCCGCTTCCCGGCCGAGTCGGAGTCGAGCGAGTGAACGAGCTCGCACAGCCCGCTCACGATGGGAGCCTTCCTGCTCTGGAGGTGGCCGATGAAGTGCCAGCGGAACGCGTCTCCGTAGCTGGCGTGCTTGGCCTCGAGATCCTGCGCCCTGTTCTCGCCGACCACCTCCACGCCGGCCTCGACCAGAGCAGCCATGTCCTCGACGGAGATGTACTTCGTGGCGGCGACTACGGTCACCCGCGGGCCGATCTGCTTCTCGATCGTGCCCAAGCGCTCGCGGATCGCGTCAGGCGACAGCGGCGATCACTCCCTGGCGCCCCGTGATGCCGCGGTCGCGCCGGTGAGAGAAGAAGAGCTCGGGATGGCAGAACGTGCAGAGGTCGGTGCGCTCGACTTCGGTGACGCCTGCCTCGTTCAGCGCGAGCTCGACGGCGCGCCAGAGGTCGAGCTTGCGGCCCTCGACGACCTTCGGGCCGAAGCGCGCCTTGTACGGCTCGGTCACCTCGGGGCCGACCTCGTAGCAGCACGGCCCGATCCCGGGCCCGACGGCGGCCGCCAGAGGTCCCTCGCCGAGCGCGGCGACGCCGTTCTCGACGATGCCCGCCAGGAGGCCGCGCCAGCCGACGTGGAGGACGGCGAGCGCCGCCGGCGACCCATTTGCCCGCGCGATGGCCACCGGAAGGCAGTCGGCGGTGAGGAGCAGCATCCCCTGGCCCGGCTTGTCGCTCCACCAGCCGTCGCAGGCCTCGTGGCGGGTGCCCGGCGTGAGGATGCCCTCCGACGAGGCCCGCTTGACGAGGGCGCCGTGCTGTTGCCAGGCCATCCGCGCCCTCCCGGGGTCGATCCCGACGCGCTGGGCGAGCAGCCGGCGGTTCTCGACCGCCCGCGAAGGGTCGTCGGCCGTGAGGATCCCGAGGTTCAGCGACTCGAACGGCCCTTCGCTGACACCACCAACGCGCGTCGAGAAGGCGACGACGTACGGG
Organism: Gaiellaceae bacterium; assembly: GCA_035265935.1. Lineage (GTDB taxonomy): Bacteria > Actinomycetota > Thermoleophilia > Gaiellales > Gaiellaceae > JACDAN01. Next base: position 20,213 of record DATFOC010000101.1, on the reverse strand, counting down.
CCCGGAGCCTCCCAGTGGATCACCGCGTGATCAGTTCCCGCGCGGCTGCGAGCTCGGACTCGCGCCCGTCGAGCTGGCCGTTCAGCTTGCGGCGCCGGAGCTCGGCGAGGATCTCCCCCACTTCCGGCGACTCGCCCAGCCCGAGCTCCGCAAGATCGGAGCCGCTGACCTCTAGCTGGACGTTCCGCAGGCGCTGGAAGTAGTCGTCCAGCTCGGGTCGTTCCTCCAGGGCCATGGCGAAGAGCGGGGCGTCCGGCGCATACGGGTCGGCCGCTGCGACAACGTCCGCGGGCTCCGCCGACCCGGCTCGCAGCCGCTCGAGGATCCTCGGGCCGACGGTCACCGCCGCCGCGACGCGCTCGAGGTCCCGCCGCTGCACCTTGAGGCGGCGAAGCCACGCGTAGACCTCGTCCGGCGGCATGCGCCGGGCGAGGACCGCGAACGCCAGCCGCCACGAGGGGACGGCCGTGCTGTAGTGCTCGTTCAGCCGGCGAATCCGGCCGAGCAGCTCGACGGCCTCGTCGTCCGCTGCCAGGTGCGGATGGATCGCCGCGCCCGCTCCGAGCTCGGCGAGCCGGAGGATCGAGGCGCCGGCGTCGCCCTCCTCGAGCAGGGCGACCAGTTCGTCCCGAAGCCGTGCGGACGAGAGGTCGCCCACCAGCCCCATCTCGATCGTCCCGCGCGCCAGGCGCTGCGTGTGGTCGTCCATCCGGAAGCCGTACCGGCTCTCGTAGCGGATCGCCCGGAAGATCCGGGTCGGGTCGTCGATGAACGAGAGGTTGTGGAGGATGCGGATCGTTTTCGCCTCCAGGTCGCGCCGCCCGCCGAACGGATCGACCAGGCTTCCGAAGTCCTCGCCCTTCAGGGACACGGCCATGGCGTTGATCGTGAAGTCGCGGCGGAAGAGGTCTTCCCGGATCGTGGCGTGCTCGACGCTCGGAAGCGCGGCCGGCGCGTCGTAGAACTCCGTCCGGGCCGTGACGACGTCGACACGCTCGTCCTCTCTGTAGAGGACCACTGCGGTGCCGAACTTGCGGTGGGCCCGGACCCGCCCGTCGATCGCGTCCGCGAGGCTCCGCGCGAGCTCGATCGCATCGCCCTCGACCGCGACGTCCACGTCGAAGTTCGGCTCCCCGAGCAGGATGTCGCGCACGGTCCCACCGACGAGGTAGACGCCGTCGTAGGGCTCGCTGACGGCGGAGATAGCTTCGAAGGCGGCCTGGAGGCCCTCGAGCCCGGCGAGCTCCGCGGCCAGGCTCGCCTCGACCTCGGCCTCGACGGCCGGCTGCTCGCCGAGCGCCCGGAGGACGTCACTGCGCGTGACCACGCCCACAAGCCGGTTGTCCTCGAGAACGGCGACCCGGCCGTCGGCCGAACCGGCGAGCGCCTCCTGCACCTCGCCGAGCGGGGCCTCGGCCGCGACGGACACGACCCGCGAGCTCATGATCCCTTTCACCGGCGCGTGCGAGAGGCCGTGCGCGATCGCCTTGTCCAGATCCTCTCTGCCGACTGCGCCGACGAGACTGCCGTCCTCGACAACGAGAATTCCGCTCTGTGCGTAGCGCTGGCAGACGACCATCGCGTGGGCGACACTCTCGTCCGGACCGACCGACCGGGCCGGCCGGGACATGACCTGCTCGGCCCGCACGGGCTCGCGGGCGGCGGCCGCGAGGCCGTCGCGAAGCGCCTCCTCGGCCTCGCCGAGCGACCCACGGAAGATCGCCGAGGCCGCCTCGCGGTGTCCCCCGCCCCCGAGGCTGGCGGCGACCGCGGCCGCGTCGATCTCCGGCGTCCGGCTGCGGGTGACCGCGAACACGCGCTCGTCCATCTCGACGAGCAGGACGAGCGAGCGGCAGTCGGTCAGGTCGACGATCTTGTGAGCGAGGTTCGAGACGCCGTCGACGTGCCGCGGCCAGGTGACGGCGGCGACGAGCACGTCCACGCCGGCCACGCGCTCGGTCCGAACCGCGGCCATCAGCGCGCCGAGCAGCTCCCGCTCCTCGTCGGTGAGCGGCGTATGGAGGAACCGCGCGAGCAGGTCCTGGCGCGCGCCGTGCCGGAGGCACCACGCGAGCGCGTCGGCGTCCCGCTGGGTTGCCGTGGGGTACGTCAGCGAGCCGGTGTCTTCGTGGATCCCGAGCGCAAAGGCTGTCGCCTCGAGCGGTGTCACGGCGATCTCGCGCTCAGCCAGGACGCCGACGAGCGTCGTCGTCAGCGCGCCGTCCTGCGAGACCACCGCGTTCTCCGGCTTCACCCACCCAGGCAGCTCGCCCGCGTGATGGTCGAACACGACCGTCTCGACCTCGGGGTCGCGCGCGACCGGCTCGAGCTCGCCGAGCCTGGACGCGGACGTGGTCTCAACGACGATCAGCCGCCTGATCGACTCGGGCGCGAGGCGCGAGGCCTCCACGGCGTCGAGCTCGTCCGCGTGCAGTCGGTAGAACTCGCGCACGTTGCGGTTCAGCGCGCCCTGGATCGCGACGACGGCGTCCGGATAGAGCCGACGAGCGGCGAGCAACGATGCGAACGCGTCGAAATCCGTGTTCGCGTGCGTGGCGATGACCTCGGGTGCTTTCACACCCGGAATTGTTGCCTAGGCGAGCGCTATCGCCTCGATCTCGACCTTCGCGCCGGACGGAAGCGCCGCCACCTCGACTGTTGATCGTGCCGGCGGCCGGTCGCCGACCCGCCGGCCGTAGACCTCGTTCATCGCCGCGAAATCGCCGAAATCGTCCAGGAAGACGGTGGTCTTCACGATCCGGTCGAGGCCCGAGCCGGCCTCGTCCAGGATCGCGGCCAGGTTGTCGAACGCCCGCTCGGTCTGCTCGACGATGCCGTCGCCGACGAGCTCCGTGTGGTCGGGCTGGAGCCCGACCTGCCCAGCGACGAAAACGAACCCGTTCGCGACGATCGCCTGCGAGTACGGCGCGCCCTGGAACGGCGCCGGAGCGCTCTCCGTGCGGACGACGGTCTTCTCCGACATGCGCTACTCCTTTCGCGGCGCCGCCGCGCTGGCGAGCGCTCCTCCGAGGGCCTTGAAGATCGCCCGCAGCACGTGCTGAGGGTCCTCGCCATGCAGGAGCCGAACGTGCATCGTCAGCCCCGCTTCCTCAACGAGCTCGCGCAGGAACCCCGAGACGAGATCGCGGTCGAGCCCTGCGACGTGGGCGTTCGAGAGATCCACGTTCGAGACGAGCAGCGGCTGGTCCGACACCTCGAGAACGACGTTCGCGAGCGCCTCGTCAGCCGGGATCATGGCGTACCCCCACCCGGCGGCGGCGTCCGCACGGAGCAGGTCCCGCAGCGCCTCGCCGAGCGCACGTCCTGCCGCGCTCGCGACTGCGTCCGGCCCGCCTGGAGCAACCTCCAGCCGGAGGTCGAATCCGGCATGGCTCGCCACCAGCCCGAGCAGGTGATCGAGCACGGGAAGCCCGGTGGCCACGCTGGCCTCGCCGCTTCCTCCCAGCTCGATGCGTGCCTGGAGGGTCCCCCGCTCCGAGTCCGTCGCCCGCTCCATCGCTCGAACGAGGGTATCGCAGGCCCCCGGGAGGGCCGATTTCGAGCGGGCGGGCCACACCTCCGGCTCGCCGCGGCCTCATGCATTCCCGACGCGCACATCCGGCAGTACGCCTCGTTGCGGCGATTCTTCCGATCGTCGGAGCCGCAGCACTCGCCGTGCCGGCCGCGCTGTCCGCGCCGCCGGCTCAGGGCACCGCCGTCGTCACCTACGAGCATCGCACCGCGCTGCGCCGGGCGCTCGACCGCTTTCCGGCGCGGATCGTTCGGCGTCTTCCGGACGTCCGTTCCGTGGAAGTCGCGCCCGCCGATCCCTCAGGCTTCGTCTCGGGCGTGTCGCGGCTTTCGGGAATCACGTCGGTGGAGATGCCCGAGGACCGCTTCTCGGCGTCGGAGCCGGGGCTGACGGCCATGTACTCCGCGGGCGTCCCCTACCAGTGGCAGTACACGGCGACGCGCGCGGGCGACGTGCCGGACGCGGTCCTCCGCGCCGCCGCCGGCGTGAAGATCGCCGTCATCGACACCGGCGCCGACGTGACCGTCCCCGATCTCGCGGCCAAGGCTCCGCAGACCTACAACGTCTTCAACGGGAGCACGGACGTCCGCGACCTGCACGGTCACGGAACCTTCGTCGCCTCGATCGCCGGCGGCTCGGTGTCGAACGGCGAGGGCATCGCCGGTTTCGGCGGCGACGCGAAGCTGCTCCTCATCCAGTCCGGCCGCCCGGACGGCTCCTTCTCCGACGTCGATGAAGCTGCCGCGATCGTCCATGCGGTCAACCAGGGCGCGAAGGTCATCAACCTGTCGATCGGAGGGATCCAGACCTCCGTCCTCGAGAGGAAGGCGCTGGCTTATGCCGCTACGCATGGCGTTCTCGTCGTGGCGGCCGCGGGCAACGAGTTCGAGGCCGGCAACCCGGTCGAGTACCCGGCGGCGCTGCTTCAGCCGGTCGGCTCGAGAGGACGCGGCGGCATCGGCCTCTCGGTTGCCGCGACGACAAAGAACGGCAGCCGTGCCTCCTTCTCCAACACGGGCTCGTGGATCTCGCTCGCTGCTCCCGGCGAGAACGTGCTCGGCGCACTGTCCTCGTTCTCGAGCCCTCGCGACTGGCCGCGGTACACGCTCCCCGGCTCCAGCCAGGGGATCTACGGCTTCTCGAGCGGCACGTCGTTCTCGGCGCCTCAGGTCGCGGGCACCGCAGCGCTCGTCTGGGCCGCAAACCCAGTTCTGAGCCGCGACCAGGTCGCCTGGATCCTCAAGCGGACGGCATCGGGTGACGGGCGCTGGACGAAGGGCCTCGGCTACGGCGTGCTCGACGTCGGCCGCGCCGTGGCGACCGCCCAGAACGGAGGCGAGATCGTCCCGCCGTCACGGGCGGCCTCCGCCCTGCGCGTCGTCCGGCGGAACGTCCGGCGGACGCGCATCCGTGTCCGGGCGACGCTCAGCTCCCGGCTCGCCGCGATTTCGCCCGCCGGTCGCCGCGTCTCGCTGCAGGTCCAGCGGAACGGCCGCTGGCATCGCATCGCGCGCGCCCGCACGAAGGCTGGGGGCCGCGTCGTCCTGAAGACGCGCCTGCGTGCGGGCCGCTACGTGGCGCGGGTCACGTACGCCGGCGCTCCCGAGCTGACGGCAGCCTCGTCGGGCCGCCTGGTGCTCAAAGTACGCCGCTAGCTCTCGCTGCGGTCGATCCTCGCGCCGAGGGCCCGCAGGCGCTCGTCGATCCGCTCGTAGCCGCGGTCGATCTCGCCGACGTTTCCGATCGTCGAGATCCCTTCGGCGCACAGGCTCGCGATCAGCATCGCCATGCCGGCGCGGATATCGGGACTCGCCATCCGCTGGCCGTAGAGCTTGGCAGGGCCGGTGACAACCGCTCGGTGCGGGTCGCAGAGGATGATCCGCGCCCCCATGCTGACCAGCTTGTCCACGAAGAACAGCCGGTTCTCGAACATCTTCTCGAAGATCAGGACCGTGCCCCGCGCCTGTGTGGCGACAGCGAGCGCTATCGAGGTGAGGTCGGCCGGGAAGGCCGGCCAGGGCCCGTCCTCGATCTTCGGAATCTGATCGCCCAGGTCGTCCTCGATCACGAGCTCCTGGCCCGGCGGGACGCGCACGCTCAACTCGTTCAGCTCCACCTCCACACCCAGCCGCCGGAACACCGGCAGGATCGGCGCGAGATCCTCGATCTCGACGTTTTCGACCGTGACGTCGCCGCCCGTGACCGCGGCCAGCCCGATGAAGCTCGCGACCTCGATGTGCTCCGGCGCGATCCGCCACTCCCCGCCGCCCAGCTGCTGGACACCGCGGACGCTGAGGATGTTGGAGCCGATGCCCTCGATCCTGGCGCCGAGCGAGCCGAGGAATCGGCAGAGATCCTGGACGTGCGGCTCGCACGCAGCGTTTCCGATCACGGTCTCGCCGGTGGCGAGCGTGGCCGCCATGACCGCGTTCTCGGTCGCCATGACGCTCGCCTCGTCGAGGAAGATCCGGCGGCCCTGGAGGCCGGAAGTCGTCATGTCGAAGCGGCCGTTAATGTCGATCTCGACGCCCAGCTCGGCCAGCGCGTGGATGTGCGGGTCGAGCCGGCGGCGCCCGATCACGTCGCCGCCGGGAGGCGGGACGCTCGCGCGGCCGAAGCGGGCGAGCAGCGGCCCGGCGAGGAGGAACGACGCGCGGATCTGGCTGCAGAGGTGGGCGTCGAGCTCGGTCTTCTCCGCGTTCCTCGGGTCGATCCGGATCTCGTTCGGGGCCGTCCATTCCGTCTCGGCGCCAGCGTCGGCCAACAGCGCGACCATCGTGTCGACGTCCCGAATCCGTGGCACGTTCGACAGCGTCACCGGCTCGCTCGCGAGCAGCGTGGCCGCGAGGATCGGCAGCGCGCCGTTCTTGTTCCCGGCGGCGGAGACGCGGCCTGCGAGGGGCGTTCCACCCTCGATGACGAAGCTCTCCATCAGACCGCTGGAAACGAGTGTCGTCGACATTGGCGGACTATCGTACTGGCCGTTGTGGAGGTCACCCGCGACCACGCCTGGGACACGCTCACCCGTTACACGAAGAGCGAAGCGCTCCTGCGCCACGCGCTGGCCGTGGAGGCCGCCGTTCGCGCATATGCGCGCAAGCTCGACGGGGACGAGGAGTTCTGGAGCGCGACCGCGCTTCTGCACGACTTCGACTACGAGATCCACCCCACGCTCGACGAGCATCCGCAGAACGGTGCCGCGATCCTCCGCGAGGAGGGCTACCCGGAGGAGCTGATCGAGGCCGTGCTGTCGCACGCAGAGCACCTCGCGATGCCGCGCGACACCGACCTCAAGAAGACGCTCTTCGCGTGCGACGAGCTCGCAGGGTTCGTTCATGCCTGCGGGCTCGTACGACCCGACGGCATCGAGACGCTGACGCCGAAATCGGTGAAGAAGAAGCTCAAGCAGCCCTCGTTCGCGGCCGGCGTCCACCGAGACGAGGTATACGCGGGTGCCGAGCTGCTCGGCGTCGATTTCGACGATCATGTGCAGACCGTGACGGATGCGATGAAGCCAATCTCGAAGGAGCTCGGGCTCCGGACCGCGGCGGACGCGGCATGACGCCTCGGTTCGAGGCGATCGGGGTCGTCGTGTCGGACATGGGCCGCGCGATCGCGTTCTACCGGGAGCTCGGGCTCGAGTTCCCCGACGGCGCGGAGTCGGAGGGACACGCCGAGGCGACTACGGCGGGTGTCCGCATCATGCTCGACACCGAGGAGACGGTCCGCTCGTTCGACCCGGACTGGAAGCCGCCGACCGAGGGGCACCGGAGCGCGCTCGCGTTTCGCTGCGACACGCCGGCCGAGGTGGACTCGGCCTACGCCAACCTCCTCGAGCACGGCGGCACCGGGCACAAGGAGCCGTGGGACGCGTTCTGGGGCATGCGCTACGCAGAAGTGAAGGATCCCGACGGGAACGTCGTGGATCTGTTCGCAGACCTGTAGCTCTGGCATCGTTTCCGATATGTCGACGCGGACGCTCGTCGTCGCCGGCCTCGCGGCCGTCGGCCTGATTGCAACCAGCGCCGCCTTTCTGCTGCTGCGCGACGACGGTGGCGAGGATTACTCGCTCGGCGTCATGTCCACGCGTGGCCGGCCGTTCGAGATGCCAGTGCCGGAGCAACTCTTCACGCCGGGGAGCCCGAAGACCACCGGCGAGGCGCTGCTCATCGCCGAGCGGAAGGGGATTCGGCTCATCCGCATGCCACGCGAGGACGGCTCTTCGTGCTGGGGAACCTCCGAACACCGGTCGGGCGAGTGGCAGTTGACCAACTACGTCTGCGAGACGCAGTTCAACCGCTTTCCCGATCGAACCTCGCCGGTCCTCGTCCTCAGCCGGGGCGGGATCATCCCGGCACGCAGCTTCGCACCTTCGAGGCGTTCAACGGCCTCGCCGCCGATGGCGTCAAGACGGTCGGCGTGATCGACGCACAGGATCGGCTCGTGCCGATGGCGGAGGTCCGGGGCAACGCGTTCTCTGCCGATGCGCCGGGCGACCGAATCAAGGCGATTGTCGCGCTCGACGAGAAGGGCGAGGTCATCTGGCAGAGCGCTCCAGTGCCGCTCCCAGACGAGTGAGGTCGTCCTCGCTCGTCCAGTAGCCGCAGGAGGCGCGCAGAAGACCGGTCCCCGGGAGGTCGCGAATGTGGACACGGTTCTCCCCGAGAGCTGACGCCGCCGCGTGCGTGTCACCCTCCCAGCGCCAGGAGACGAGGTTCGAGTGGCCCGGCTCGGTCACGACGTCGCAGCCGAGCTCGAGCAGCAGCTCCCGGCAGCGTTCCGCGGTCTGCCGTGAGCGCTCGAACCGCCACTCGGGAAGCTCGGCGAGAGCAGCGAGCAGCGCTTCGAGGTACGGCACCGGGATCCATCCCGGGTCGAAGCGCTGCGCTCCATCGCGCGGCTCGAAGCGGCCGTCGGGCTCGTAGCGCGCCTGCGAGAAGTAGCTCGGAAGGCTGACCGCGAGCCGTTCGGGATCCCTCACGTACAGGCCCCCGCTCGGCGCCGGCCCGCAGAGCCACTTCTGGCCCGACACCGTGTAGAAGTCGAACGGCGCCGCTTCGACCGGGATCGCGCCGACCGACTGGGCTCCGTCCACCAGGATCGGGACCGACACCGCCGCGCGCAGCTCGTCCATCGGCAGCACGTGCCCGTTAATCCAGAGGACGTGGGACACGGCGACGAGCTTCGTGTGCGGCCCGACCTCGGCCAGGATCGTTTCGAGCGCCTCCCCAGCGGGCCGGTTCCGGACTTCGGCGACCCGAACCCGTGCTCCCGACACGCGCAATGGGCCGAGCAGCCCGAAGTGCTCGGCGTCGGTCGTGACGACTTCGTCGTCCGGGCCGAGCCCCAGTCCGGCGAGCACGATCCGGCAGCCCTCCGTGGTCGAGGTCGTCAGCGACATCAGCTCGACCTCGACCCCGATCTCCGCGGCGAGGGCCGCGCGCAGGCGGCCTCGCGCTTCCAGCATTCGCTCGAAATACGGCCAGGCCGCCCTGCCGTGGAGAAGCTCGTCGCGCTCTGCTTCTACCAGCGCGTCGTGGGTGCGCTGCGAGAGGGGCCCCACTGAGCCCGCATTCAGGTACGCGTACCTCTCGAGGACGGGAAAGGCGGCGCGGGCCTCCTCGAACGTCACGTGACTTCCACCTCGACCGGCGCATGGTCGGAGAGCGCCAGCTGCCCGAGTCGTCGCCGTTCGGGTGTCCAGCGGTCGTAGGGGCCGGTGGAGGCGCCGCGCGCGACGACGTGGTCGACGCCAGGCCCTGCCTTGGTGTAGCCGTCGAGCTGGTCGATCGTGACGGAGCGCGCAGTGTCGACGTTGAAGTCGCCCGCGAGAATTGCCGGCGCATCGCCGGCGAGGCGGGCCGCCCAGCCGGCGGCGCGGACGAGCTCGGCGTCCGGAATTCGCGGGTTCCGCGCCTTCGTCGCGTGAAGGTTCGCCACGACCATCCCGCCCTCCAGCCTGACGGCCATGCACTGCCGGCGCTCCTTGCCCCAGGCGAGCAGCGCCACGAGCGACAGTCTGAGCCGGCGGGCCTCGCGAAGCCGAAACCGCAGAGGATTCAGCGTGACGACATGCCGGGAGACAATCCGGCGGTCGGGTGCGACGAGAATCGCGTTCGCCTGCCCCTCGAACCCTGACCGGAGCAGGCCGGGGTTCAGATCGGTGATCGCGCGGCCGAGCGAAACCGTCGACGGCAGCGGCCCGATCGTCGGCCGGGCGGCGATCTCGCCGTAGATCTGCATCCCACTCCACTCCGCAATCGGGTCAAAGGCCCATGGCGGCACCTCCTGGAGGCAGACGACGTCCGGCCCGTCCTTGGTCACGAGCCGGATCATCTCCTCGACGTAGCGGCGCCGTCCTGGTGGGACGGTGTTGCCGTGGAACATGTTCCAGGTCCGGACGATCACGGCGGTACTGTAGGGACGCGGTGCGGGGGCGCTTCTCAGAGGTGATCGCTCGACAGCTCGACCTCTTCGAGGAGCAGGACGCAGAGTTTCTCCGCCGGGTCGACGAGGCAGAGCGGGCGTATGACGATGCGGACAGCGATGATGCCGAGGAGGTCTACGGGCGGTACCAGGAGCTCGTCGAGCACGGCACCGAGGCCCTCGGCGAGATGCGCGACGCGTACGCGGGAACCCTCGAGCCCGACGACGCCGAGGAGTACGTCGCCGAGTTCAACCAGACGGTGATCGACCGGCTCCCGCGCTTCGGCCTCGAGATCGAGGACGTGTGAGGGTCACCCTTCTGTTCGCGGTCGTGGCTCTGGCCGGCTACGGCGGGAGCGACAAGGAGGCTGCGCCCAGGGACTGGTGCCGCGAGACCGGGACGATCATGTACCTGCTTGACCAGTACAGCACCACCCACGACCAGGATCGGCTCGGTGACTGGGAGGACTCTTCGCCGGAGGACGTCCGGTCCGAGGTCACCCGGATGCGCGAGGTCCTACGACGCTACCCGGTCAACGCGAAGGCGCCGGATATTTTCGCCGCCCGCCTCCCGGTCGAGGATTTCGCCGAGGATCGCTGTGGGGCGAGTGGCGCGACCCGGCCGCGTCGGCTAGAGACCTGCGGAGAATCCTCCGACGATCGAGCCATACGCGATGTGCCCGAGCATGGTCACGAGCGCGGTGTGCCGCCCGTAGTTCCAGAGCATGAATCCAGGCGGCTCGAGCAACGGCGTCTGTGACGCATCGGTCCAGCGTGAGCCCATGCGCGGATGGACGGCCGGCAGGAGGATGTTCACGAGCGCGCCGCCCGCGAACGCCGCGTGTACAACACCCAGGACGCCGCCGAACAGCCAGCCGGCCTGGTCGACGGCCACGAAGATCGCCCAGTAGGCGAGCGCGAAGATCTGGCCGTTCAGGAAGTGGAGCACGTAGCCGATCGCACTCGCCCGGCTTCGGCTCGCGGTGAACGCGGTTCCGAGCAGCAGCGGGATGTCCATCCGGGTCAGCCCGGCGATCTGGGCGAGGCGGAGGCCCGTTGTCAGGACGACGGTCCCGACGAAACCGCCGGCCAGCGCACCGACCAGTGTCACCGTCGCTTGCCGGCCTGCTCGAGAGAGAACGCAGCGTTGACCAGCGCCAAATGGACGAGTGCCTGGGGAAAGTTGCCGAGCTGTTCGGCTGTCGAGGGGTCGATCTCCTCGGCGAAGAGGCCGACGTCGTTGGCGAGCGGCGCGAGCTCGTCCATCAGGTCCGCCGCCTCGTCGACCCGCCCAACGCGGGCAAGGGCATCGACGAGCCAGAAGGAACAGGTCGTGAACGCGCCCTCGTCTCCGGGGACGCCGTCCTCTCCGAGGTAGCGATAGAGCAGCGGTCCGTTCCCGAGGCGACTCCGGACGGCGTCGATGGTCGAGTCGAGGCGCGAGCGATCACCGGCGTACTCGACCAGCGGCAGGGTCAGGATGCTCGCGTCGAGCTCGCGAAGGTCGGATGCGCGGATGTATGCGCGGAGGTCCTCGTCCCAGCCTTCGGTCTCCACCCAGTTGCGGATCTCGTCGGCTGCAGCACGCCACCGATCGCGGCGGTCGGGGATCATGTCGGCCTCAGCGAGCCGGCACGCTCGATCCAGCGCTGCCCAGCACATCGCTTTCGAGTGGACGAAGTGCCTGAGCTCGCTTCGGACTTCCCAGATTCCCGAGTCCGGCTCGCGCCAGGTCCTGGTCACGAAGTCGGCGATCTTGGCCGTACCGCGGCCTGTCTCCGCTCCGAGATCGCCGTGGCTTCGAGCGTGCAGCCAGATCGAGTTGAAGACGGATCCGTAAAGGTCGAGCTGAAGCTGCGTCCCGGCGGCGTTCCCGACGCGAACCGGCGCCGAGTCTCTGTGCCCGGAGAGATGGCCGAGCTCCTGCTCGTGTGCCTTCCCGCCGCCGTCGATGCTGTAGAGCACCCGCATCCGTGGCTGCGTGAGCCGCGACGCATGCATGAGCCACCAGAAGAACGCGTGCGCCTCATCGTGGTACCCGAGGTTGAGCAGCGCATCGAGCGCATACGTCGCATCGCGAATCCAGGCGTAGCGGTAATCCCAGTTGCGGCCACCGCCGATCACCTCGGGAAGAGACGTCGTCGGAGCCGCGACGATCGCGCCCGAGGGTGCGAACACGAGCAGCTTCAAGACCAGCGCGCTTCGGAGCACCTCATCGCGCCACGGGCCGTCGTACTGTGCCTGGCTGCTCCACCGTCGCCAGAACGCGCGCGTGTGCTCGAGCCGTTCCTCCGTATCGGCACGCCCAGGCAGGAGCGCCGGCTGATGATGGGCCGAGGCGAGCGAGAAGAGCACGCTTTCCCCGGCGGCCAGCCGAGCACGGCCGGACGCGCCCTGCTCGGCGCCCCAGACGCTGAGGATCAGCGCAGTACTCCCGTGCGTGAACATCCTGCGGCCGGCCCGCTCCACGGTTCGTCCACATGCCTGTCCGTAGTCGAAGCGCGGCTCGACCGCCCACTCCACCTCGACGAAGCCGTCGATGCACTCAACTCTGCGGACGATCTCTCGCATCGGCGCGAGTCGCCCAGCCGGCGAGAGCGTCATGGCATCCAGCAGTCGAACCGTTCCGGTCTCGGTGCGGAACGTCGTGGCGAGGACGTTCGACCCCTCGAGATAGGCCCGCTCGGCCTCGAAGCGCTCCACCGGACGGAGCGAAAAGGCGCCGCCTCGCTCGGCGTCGAGGATCGCGCCGAAGACGGACGGTGAGTCGAAGTCCGGCAGGCACAGCCAGTCGATCGAGCCGTCGCGCGCGACGAGTGCGGCCGTGCGTCCGTCGCCGATGACCGCGTAATCCCCGATCTGGGCGTAGCCGTTTCCTCGCACGTCAACGGCGGCGGGCAAGGGCAGCCAGGGCGAGGCCGCCGCCTGCGAGCCAGCCGCGGTTCCGCGTCAGCCAGAGCTGGAGGCTCCGCTCCTTCGCCTCGTCGTCGAAGGGGCCACGAGCACCGTGATCGCCCGGCACGGGGCGAAAGAGGTTGTCCGGCTCTTCTGGCTCGACGGGAGTCAGGGTCTGCTGCGCCTCGTACGCGGTTCGCGCCAGGTAGAGATCTCCGAGCGTCGGCGCGAGCCTGTTTCCCACGATCGCCAGAAGCGTCGGGCCGCCGACGAAGACCTCTCGACGCCGACGCGACGCCGCCCAGACGATCGCCTCGGCCGCGACCTCCGGCTGGTAGATCGGCGGCACCGGCCTTGGACGACGCGGCAGCCGCGAGCGCGCGAGCTCGAACTGGGGCGTATTGAGCGCCGGGAGCTGGACCATCGTGACGTGAACGCGGCTTCGCTCGTGCAGGAGCTCGCAGCGAACCGAGTCGGTGAATCCCCTGACAGCAGCCTTGGCGCCGCAGTACGCCGCTTGAAGCGGGATGCTGCGATGGGCCAGCGCCGAACCGACCTGGACGATCGTGCCCCGATTCCGTGGAAGCATCCGTTGGAGCGCCGCCATCGTTCCGTGGACGGTGCCGAGGTACGTGACCTCGGTCGCGCGGCGGAACTCGTCGGCCGTCAGGTCTGCGAACCTCGAGAACACCGTCGCCATCGCATTGTTAACCCAGACGTCGATTGGACCCAGCTCGGCTTCGACCTGCTCGGCCGCTCGTTCGACCGCGTCGGCGTCGGCGACGTCGGTCGGGATTGCGATCCCTGCCCCCACCTCGGCGTGGGCGGCGTCGAGACCGTCTGACCCGCGTGCCAGCAGGCCGACGCTCGCGCCCCGAAGCGCGAACGCGCGCGCCGCCGCGCGCCCGACGCCGGCCGAAGCGCCCGTGACCACCACAACCTGCGCGCGCCTACGCTTCAGCCTGCTCCTTCTCGGGATGGCCCGGAACGACTGCGCGCCGAGTCGGTTCGTCGACCAGCTTCAACACCCGCATCCCGTGCGTGAAGACGATCGCGCCGCCCAGCCAGCCGCCGAGGGTCAGGAATGCGAACCCGATCAGCGTCAGGACAAGACCCGCGCCGCCGACGCTGCGATCGACGTAGTCGCCGTGGCCGACGATCGCCGCCAGCAGGAAGAACACGGTCGCCGTGACCATCGAGGTGAGATGAAGGGTGGCGGTGCGCCACAACGGCGTGCCTCGGCTGATGGTCAGCCAGTCGAGGAGCCCCGTCAGCGCCGTCGGAGCGGTCACTATCAGGCCTGCGATCAGCGCCAGCCACCACGCCGTTGCGAGATTCTCCTCGCTCACGCCAAGCTTTGAGAGGACCGCGAACGCGGTCGCGACGGTGTAGATCCCGATCGTGGCGTCGGTCAGCGGCGGATGAAGGGGGTGGCCCGGGAAGCCCTTGACGAGGTAGCTGAGTTTCATCCCTCCTCCTTTGTGTTTCGTGCGCGGGGATTCTTACTCAGCGATGCCCGAAGTGGTGCGCCGGCGGCAGCGAGCTCCCGAGCCGGTCGACGTCGGCGAGCCGCCGGGCGAGCGGTGCCAGGGTCTCGATCTCCCGGACGAGGACGTTCTGGTTGCGCCCCTGGCGCTCGAAACGGCCCCGAGCCAGGACGAGCTTCTCCGCCCGCACGACCGGCCTGAATTGCTCGTACACCTGCGGCGGGACGATCAGGTTCATCTGGCCGAGCTCGTCCTCCAGAAGCATGAACACGACACCATTCGCCGTGGACGGGCGCTGACGGGCCACGACCATCCCGGCCACGGCCACCTGGGCCCGGTCGGGTGTCAGCGACAGGTCGTGGCTCGAAAGGACGGTCCCGGGAAGCTCCGGCCGCAGGAGCTCCATCGGATGGACGCCCACCGAGACGCTCGTCGTCCGGTAGTCCGACAGCATCCGCTCCCAGCCGGTCGGCTCCGGCAGCTCCGGCGTCTCCACGGTCGGATCGAGCGGAAGCGCGAGCTGCTGGGCCTCCCCGCCCGAACCTGGCACCGAGGACGACCGAGGCGCCAGCCCCGCCTCCCAGATCAGCGGCCGCGACCCCTCGCCGAAGCAGGAGCACGCACCGGACTCGATCAGCGCCTGGAGCCCCTCCCGCCGCAGCGGAGCCCGCTGGGCCAGGTCCCGAACGGACACGAAGGGCCCGCCCCGGTGCCGCTCCTCCACCAGCGCCTTCGCGTCGTCTTCCCCCACCGACGTCACGTACTCGATCCCCATCCGCACGACACCCTCTTCCACGACGCACTTCGCCTCGCTGAGATTGACGTCTGGCGGGTGCACCTCCACCCCACGCCGCTGGGCGTCCCGCACGAGCGTCGCCGGCGGATAGAAGCCCATCGGTTGTGCGTTCAGAAGCGCCGCCAGGAACTCCGCCGGATGGTGGCAGCGCAGCCACTGCGACTGGTATGCGAGGAGCCCGAACGCCGCCGCGTGCGACTTCGGGAACCCGAACCCGGAGAAGGCGACGAGCTTGTCGTAGATCGAGTCCGCCAGCGCCTCCTCCACGCCCTTCCCGAGCGCGCCCTCCACGAACCGCCGCCGGTACGCCTCCAACGCGGCCCCGCTCCGCTTCCGGCTCATCGCCCGCCGCAGGCCCTCCGCCTCACCCACGCTGAACCCGGCCAGCGCCATCGCCACCTCCAGCACCTGGTCCTGGAAGACGACGACGCCGAGCGTGTCTCGGAGCGGCTCCTGCAGCAGCGGATGGTCGACCGGCGGCTCGTACGACGGGTCTTCCCGCAGCCGTTGCCGCCGCTCGATGTACGGATGGACGGCCTTGCCCTGGATCGGCCCCGGCCGCACGAGGGCGACCTGCACCATGATGTCATCGAGCGTCTCGGGCCGGGTGCGGAGGATCGTCTGCATCTGCGCACGGCTCTCGATCTGGAACGCGCCGACCGTGTCCGCGTCCCTGATCTGCGCGAACGTCTCGGGGTCGTCCAGCGGGATCCGCGAGAGGTCGATCGGCTCGTGCCGCTTTCGCGCGATCCCGTCCACGCACTCCTCGACTGCCGAGAGCATCCCGAGCCCGAGCAGGTCGATCTTCAGGAAGCCCGCGTCGTCGCAGGAGTCCTTGTCCCACTGGACGAGCTGCCTCCCCGCCATCGCCGCCGGCTGGACCGGGACGAGCTCGACCAGCGGGCGGGTCGAGATCACCATCCCGCCGGGGTGCTGTGAGATGTGCCGCGGCAGCCCGGCGATCTCGTGCGTCAGCTCCGCGAAAGCGCGCCACCGGGACGAGCGAGCGCGATCCTCGAAGCCCGGGACGAGCCTGAGCTCCTCGGCGACGCGCTTCGCGTTCCAGCCGTCGGAGACCCGCGCGAGCCGCTCGAGCTCGCCGTGCGGGAGGCCGAGCGCCTTGCCGATGTCGCGGATCGCGCCCCGCGACCGATACGTCGAGAAGCTCGCGACGAGAGCAGCATGCTCGCGTCCGTAGCGCTCCGTGACTGCGACGATCAGCTTCTCGCGGATGTCGCGTGGAAAGTCGAGGTCGATGTCCGGGACGCCGGTCAGCTCCCGGTTGATGAACCGGCCGAGCGAGAGGCCGGCCGCGACCGGGTCGACATGCGAGAGCCCGGTCAGGTAACAGACGATCGATCCGACGGAGGACCCGCGACCCCGGCCGGGCGGCAGCGAGTTCCGCGGCGACTTCCGGCCGCGCACCTCGACCGCGACCTCCCGCGCGAGCTCGAGCACCTCGTAGTGCAGGAGGAAGAACCCGGCGAGCCCGATCTCGTCGATCAGCGCCAGCTCCTCGTCGAGCCGGGCCCGGGCACTTAGTAACAGACTGTTACTTGACTCCGAATAGCGGTGCGAAAAGGCTTGGTTACAGACTTCCGCGAGGCGAGTGATGGCTGGTACGGCCCCGTCCGAGAAGTCCGGGTAGCGATAGCCGAGCTCCTGCGTGAGGTCGAACTCGCAGCGCTCGGCCACCAGCGCCGTGCGCTCGACGGCGTCCCGATCGAGCGGAAAGCGGCCCGCCACCTCGCCCGGCGGGCGGAGCACCGCCTCGTGGTTCCCGCGCCGCTCCGGCTCCGAGCCCTCGAGCGACGTTCGGTGCCGGATCGCCACCATCGCGTCCTGCAGCGGCGCCCGCGAGGCCGCATGCGCGTGGACGTCGCCAGTCACGACCGTCTCGACCTGCAGCGCCTCGGCGAGCTCCCGAAGCCCTGCATTCCGCCGTACGTCACCCCGCTCGAACGGCCGCTGGAGCTCGACGAAGAAGCGCTCGCGGCCGAATGCCCGCGCCAGGCGGGCCGAGGCGTTCGGGTTCCGCACCCCGAGCCCGAACCGCGAGCAGCCCGACAGGCACACGAGACCGTCGTTCAGCTCCTCCAGAAGCGCCTGGTCGAGCTCCGGATCCAGCGCCGGCTCGCCCTCCTTCGGACGAGTCCCGGCGTGCGCGGCGGTCAGCAGTCGGCATAGGTTCGCGTAGCCCCGCGCCGACTCCACCAGCAGCGTGACGTGCGAGCCGTCACCCAGCGTCACCTCCGCCCCGGTGATCGGCCGGACGCCGAACGCCTTCGCGGCGGTTGCGAATTCGAGCGAGCCGTAGACGCCGTCGTGGTCGGTGAGCGCGAGCGCCTCGTAGCCGAGCTCGGCCGCGCGGACCGCCAGCTCCTCGGGCAGCGAGGCGCCGTCGAGAAACGAGTAGGCGGAATGCGCGTGAAGCTCGGTATATACCAAGGTCGAACATATGTTCGCTTCGCATCCACCTGGTGTCAAACAACTACGCTCCGCACCAATGGACTCGGCGGTCGTCATCGAGCCGGGCGGTGGCGAGCGCCTCGGGACGCACATCCGCGTGAAGCTCGAGCGGCCAGAGCTCTCGGTCAACGAGGTGGCGGTCGGACCGGACTTCGTCGGCACCGGCCCGCACTACCACGACCACCACGTCGACGCGTTCTACGTCCTCGAGGGCGAGCTCGAGATCCTGTGCGGGACGGAGACGCTTCGGGCGGGTGCCGGAGCCTCTGTGGCGGTTCCGCCCGGGATCGTCCACGGCTTCACGAGCTCCGAAGCGCATGCGAGAACGCGCTACCTGAACCTGCACGCACCGGACTCCGGCTTCATCGAGTACATCCGCCGCCGGACTCGGGGCGAGGACGCGGAGTGGGACAGTGTCGATGTCGACGAGCCGCGCGGCCCGGGCGATGCGGAGGTCACCGAGCCAGACAGCGGTGAACGGCTCGAGCATGCCGTACGGACGATCACCGTCCGAACCGCGCAGCCGCAGCTCTGCTTCGTCGAGTTCGAGGCGCGGCGGGGCTTCGGCCCCATCGACCCGCATGAGCACGACGGGATCGACTCGTTCTACGTCCTTGACGGAGACCTCGGCCTCTGGGCGGACGACGCCGAGCAGCGGTTCGAACCCGGATCGTTCGTCGCCGCCCTACCCCATGTCGAACACGGGATCCTTCGAGTCGAGGAGCCGGTTCGGTTCCTGAACTTCCACGCGCCGGACGACGGGTTCGCGGCGTTCATCCGCGGCGACTAGGCTCGGCATCGTGAACCCGAAGACCCGCTTCGAGGAGATCGTCGAGGACCTCGCCGCCCGGGATCCGGACGTCGAGGTCTCGCAGATGATGGGCCGGCCGAGCATCAAGGCCGGCGGGAAGTTGATCGCGTGCCTCGAATCGCGCGGGACGATGGCGTTCAAGCTCCCGGACGAGGTCGAGCAGGAGAAAGCGCTGGCACTCGAGGGCGCGCGCGTCTACGAGCCCGCGGACAACGGGCGGAAGATGGGCGGCTGGATCGAGGTGCCGCCGGCACACGAGGACAGGTGGGCCGAGCTCGCCGAGACCGCCCTGCGGCTGCGGAAGAAGACCTAGCCCAGCTAGGCGTCGCCGACGATCTCGCCCATGTAGGGCGGAAGCTCGAGTGCGCGCTCGAACGCGGCCCGGTCGTGGACCGGCCGGCCGTGGGAGATGATCACGTGCTCGAACGGGAGGTCGAGCAGCTCCCTGAGGGCGGGAAGAACGCGCTTCTCGTGCCACGGCGTTCCCCAGACGACAAGCCGGCCGTCGCGCTCCGTCAGCGCATCCGCGAAGACGATGGCGCGCTGCTCGGGTAGCCATATTGGCGTCTCGTTGCGGCCCCGCCCGTCGTACAGCGCGATCAGGCCGCCGGGCAGCTCGCTACCTTCGCCGATCCAGTCCAGCTCCGTCTTCGGGGCGTCGCCTGCGAAGAACATGTCGGGGCCGTAGGCGCGGGCACCGTACCGCTCGACGAAGAGATCCACATCCCGCACGTGATCCGGCTTGAGGACAACGACGATTGTCGGCGGGATCTCGTCGAGCCGCTCCCACACGTCGGTGGCGTCCTCGGGCGGCGCGAGCGGGTCGAGGAGGGCAACCTCGCCGCCGGACTCGACGCACGTCGAAGTGACGCCCGGCTCCCAGTGGACGCGTGCCGACCAGGCAGGGTGATCCATGCGCCAGATCCAGAGCCCCGGCGCGACATCGGTGACCTCGACGCTCACGCGCTCAGCGGCCGCGCGCGTGGCCCCCGGCGAGGTCGACGGCGATCGACAGAAGCAGGAACCCCGCCCAGAAGTTGACGGGGTCGAAGGTGAGCGCCTCGTTGTCGCCGACGAGGTTCCAGACGAACCAGATGAAGAACCAGAGCAGGGTCACGGCGTGATCTAACCACTGGGCTCCTGGTAGATGCCGACCACGTTTCCGCCTGGATCACTGAACCTCGCGGTGATCTCCGGCGCATCGCCCCCGATGGGCTGGAGGAGCTCGCCTCCGTGAGCGACGATCGCCTCCACAGTCGCCTCGGCGTCGTCGACCATGACATAGAGCAGCAGACCCGGATCGGACGCAGGCTGCCGGCCGGTCACCCACGTCCCACTCACCTCTCCGATCGTGTCGTCGAAGGCGGTTGCCCCGTCGCCTCGCTTCCGCAGCCGCCAGCCGAAGACGGCCTCGTAGAACGCGGCCGAGGCCTCGACATCGTTCGCCGGGATCTCGACGTAACAGATCTTTCCGTTTGCGCGTGTGGGCGGGATCACGGCTCCATTCTGCTACGCGCCGCGCTGGCTGAACCAGCGACCGTGTTCGTCGTCGTGAAAGACGACCACGTTCTGACCGCTCTCGAGCACGACGTCGAAGTAGCGGCGGTTGATCGGCTGCTCGGTCCACCAGCGGTCGAGCACGCGCCACTCTTCCCGGATCAGCTCGACTGCGAGGCGGTTGACAAGGCGCGGTGCCCCGTCGGCTTGCGGCTCGACGAGGGCGGGGCGCGGCTCGTTGAGAGTCTTCAGCATGGTGTTCTTCGTCGCCAGAGTGCGATGGGCGGTGCTAGGCAGGAC
>DATFOC010000100.1:0-17795 GCA_035265935.1 Gaiellaceae bacterium | reverse complement strand
TTGAAGCGCTCTGCGCGCCGGTCGTCGAGCGGCAGGACGTTGTACTTCTTCGCCTCGTCCAGGAACAGTCGCTGGAGCTCTGCAAGCTTCTCGGGCTGCTCGGCCGCGAGATCGTTGGCCTGCGTCCAGTCATCAGGGCCGTAGAGCTCCCAGACGTCGTCTTCGAGCGGCGGCACTCCGGTCATGACCCATGGGGTGCTGTGGCGCGTCACCGCGGTCCAGCCCTCGTGGTAGACGCCGCGGTTGCAGAACATCTCGAAGTACTGGGTCGTTCGCCGCTCGGGTGCGGCCGCGTCGTCGAACGTCGGCCTCATCGAGACGCCGTGGAGCGGCATCTGCTCGATGCCGTCGACTGCGCGGGGTTCGGGCAGGCCGGCCGCGTCGAGGACCGTTGCTGCGATGTCGATCACGTGGTGGAAGTGCGGCCGCAGCTCGCCCCTGGCCTGGATCCCCTTCGGCCAGTGGACGATCGTGCCGTTCCGTGTCCCACCCCAGTGAGAGGCCACCTGCTTCGTCCACTGCTAGGGCGTGTCCATCGCGTGGGCCCAGCCGACCGCGTAGTGGTTGTACGCCTTCGGCGTGCCGAAGTCGTCGATTCGCGCGGTCATGAACTCGACCGTCTCCAGCCCGGCGGCGCCGTTCAAGACGACGATCTCGTTGAAGCAGCCGTTCGGTGTCCCCTCTGCGGAGGCGCCGTTGTCGCCGACGATGCAGTAGACGAGCGTGTCGTCGAGGATCTCGAGCTCGGCCAGCGAGTCGATCAAGCGGCCGGCGTGGTGATCGGTGTGCTCCATGAAGCCGGCGTAGACCTCCATCTGGCGGGCAAGGATCGGCTTCATGTCGTCCGGCGTCTCGTCCCAGGCCGGGATCTCGGCCGGCCTGGCGGTGAGCTCTGCGTCCGGCGGGACCACGCCCAGCTCCTTTTGGCGCGCGAACGTCTCCTCGCGCAGCCTGTCCCAGCCCTGGTCGAAGCGCCCCTTGTACTTCGCCGACCACTCGAGCGGGACATGGTGGGGCGCGTGCGTCGCTCCCGGCGCGTAGTAGACGAAGAACGGCTTGTCAGGAGTCAGCGCCTTCTGCTGGCGGATCCAATCGATTGCGCGGTCCGTCATGTCCTCCGTGAGGTGGTAGCCCTCCTCCGGAGTCCGGTCCGGCTCGATGGGCACCGTGTCCTCATAAAGCGCCGGTGCGTACTGATTCGTCTCGCCGGCGACGAAGCCGTAGAAGTGCTCGAAGCCGCTTCCCGTCGGCCAGGAGTGAAACGGGCCCATGGGGCTCGTCTCCCAGACCGGGACCTCGTGGCACTTCCCGAACTGTGCCGTCGAGTAGCCGTTCAGGCTGAGCGTCTTGGCGAGCGGCGCAGCGGACTTCGGCCGGATGGAGTTGTACCCGGGTGCCGAGGTCGCAATCTCGGTGATGCCGCCCATCCCGACAGCGTGATGGTTCCGTCCGGTCAACAAGGCTTGTCGCGTGGGCGAGCAGAGCGCCGTCGTGTGGAAGCGGTTGTAGCGGAGCCCGCTGTTCGCGAGACGTTCGAAGTTGGGCGTCTCGCACGGGCCGCCGAACGCCGAAGAGGAGCCGAAGCCTGCGTCGTCGAGCAGGATCACGAGCACGTTCGGCGCTCCCTCGGGAGGCCGAAGCGGCTCGATCGGTGGGAAGGCGGCCGCGGGATCCTTGGCGTCGATGACGTCGACGGGAGGGACCTGCGGGTCGGGAATCGGCAGCACGTCGCGCTGAAGCTCTGGCATGGGGTCTCCTCGTTCGCGGCCTTGCGCCAACAGCTTCGCCGCCCGCGATTGTCCGCTCATCGCCCGATCAGGATGATGCTGCTGTCCTCCCCCGACCGGATGATGGTGCGGGCCCGTGTTCCTCCTGCTCGCTCTCCTGCTGCTCCTCCTGCTCCCCGAGCCGTGGGGTGTGGTGGCCGGACTGGTTGCGCTGAGCCTCTTTGGCCTCGAGATCTTCTACTTCTACCGCCGGATGCGCGGCGTGAAGGTCGTCACCGGCGTGGAGAACCTCGTGGGCGCCGTCGGCAAGGCCGTCGAGCCGCTGGAGCCGGAGGGCCACGTCCGTGTGCACGGGGAGCTTTGGGAGGCGCGCGCGCCCGAGGCCGTACCGGCCGGAGTACGAGTGCGGGTTGTGGCGCTCGACGGCCTGACGCTCGAGGTCGAGACCGCGGAGAAGACACCTGTTCTTCCGGCTCAGTAGCTGGGAGCTCGCGCTCATCCTCTTTGCGGTCGTCGTCGGGGCGACTGGCCTCGGCGCGCTGCTCGGCAGGTACCTGCGGCACAGGTCGGAGACGCTGCGGGAGCCGTTCGCAGCCCTCCAGGCGGCGCTGCTCGGCGTGGTCGGCCTGATCCTCGCCTTCGGGCTCGCGCTCGCGGTCGGGCGCTACGAGTCGAGACGGGCGGCCGTCGTCGAGGACGCGAACAGGATCGGCACGACCTACCTGCGCGCCCAGACCCTCGCGGAGCCGGTCCGATCAGACTCGGTCGATCTGCTGCGGCGCTACACGGACACGAGCATCCGCCTCTCGGAGTCGGTGCCGAGCAGCGACGAGGCCCGTCGCGCCCAGGCGGACGGAGAGGTTCTCCAGCGTGAGCTCTGGCGGCTCGCGGGCCAGGCTCTCGACGTGGCGCCGACGGCGAGCGCGCCGCGCCTCTACGTCGAGACCCTGAATGAGATGATCGACCAGCAGACCGTGCGGGTGGCCGCGCTGAACAACCGAGTACCCGGTCCCGTGCTCGCGCTCGAGGTGATCGGCGCGGCGGCCGCGCTCGGCCTGCTCGCCTTCTACCTCGCGCTCGTCGGGCGGGGCGTCGTCACCGTCGTGCTCGCGGCGGCACTCGTCAGTGGTCTCCTGTTGGTGACGTTCGACCTCGATCGTCCCACCCGAGGCCTCATCGAGGTCCCGGATACCCCGCTGACGGACCTTCGTGCCTCCATGTCGCTGCCGCCTGCTGCGACCGGGCCGACCGAACCATGAACCTCGTCTGGGCAGCACTGATCGTGGCCGCGTCGCGACGCCTGCTGTGGCCGCGATGCTGCTTGTTCGCCGGCGTGCTCCGGAAGGGAGCTACTTCTCCGACGGCGACCGTGCTTCCGGGGTCTTCGGCGTTCTGGCGACCGGCTTCTCCGTGCTGGCCGGATTCGTCGTCTTCCTCGCGTTCACGAGCTACGACAAGTCACGCGTGGGCGCGGAGCAAGAGGCCCTTGCGCTCGGGCGTCAGATCGAGACCGCGCAGTTCTTCCCGACGCCAGTAGCCGCAGAGTTGAGTGGCGAGCTCGTCTGCTACGGCCGGTCCGTCGTCCACGTCGAGTGGCCGGAGGCGGAGGCCGGGAACGCCGTGGGCGATGTCAACCCCTGGGGCGTCGAGCTCTTCCGCACCATCCGCCTCTTCCAGCCCCAAACGCCGGTGCAGGAGTCCGCGTTCGACAAGTGGCTCGACCACACGGCCGACCGCGAGGCTGCCCGAATCGACCGCGTCCACGGGGCGGAAGGCGTCATCCCATCACCGCTCTGGATCGTCCTCATCCTGCTCTCGATCGTGATCGTCGGCTACGTCTTCTTCTTCGCCGACAGCGCCGAGCGGGCCGTTTCCCAGGGTGTGCTCATGGGAAGTGTGGCGGCGACCCTCGCGGCGATGCTGTTGCTGATCCAGTTCCTCGACAGCCCGTTCAAGGAGGACGTCGGAGGGATCCAGCCCGTCGCGATGGAACGCACGCTGCGCACCTTCGACCAGGCGCTCCTCGCCGTCGGCAGTCCTCCTGAACCGCCTTGCGACGAGCACGGGCGACGGACCTCGTGAGCACGGAGGGCAAGCGGAACTGGGCGGAGCTCGCCGCCACGATCCTGCTCGCGTTCGCCGCCGTTGCGACGGCGTGGAGCAGCTACCAGGCGACGCGCTGGAACGGCGAGCAGGCGAAAACGGCGAGCCGCGTGAACAAGACGAGGATCGACGCAGCTCGAGCGGCGGATCGCACGAACTCCCTGACGCAGGTGGACATCGCGACCTTCATCCAGTGGGTCGACGCCTACGCGCAGGACGAGAACGAGCTGGCGAGCTTCTACCGCACGCGCTTCCGCGATGAGTTCAGGCCGGCGTTCAATGCCTGGATCGGGACGAGGCCGCTCGAGAATACGGACGCCGCCCCGACGCCGTTCGCCCTCCCGGAGTACAAGATTGCCTCGGCGACGGAGGCCGCCCGGCTCGACGCGCAGGCCGAGGTGCTTTCGGCCACGGTGCGCCGCGACATCCAGCGAGCCTCGAACTACGTGCTCGCTGTCGTCCTCTTCGCGGTGGCGCTCTTCTTCGCCGGGATGAGCACGAAGCTCGCCGCGGCCGGGCTCCGAACGGCGATGCTTGCGGTCGGGTGGATCGTGTTTCTTGGCGCGGCCGTCTGGGTCGCGACTTCGCCGATGAGCGTCGGGATCTAGTTCGTCTGCAGCTCGCTGCAGGAGTCGGCCTCCTCGAAGGCCGTCCGCAGCTCGCCGCCGGGGTCGAGCCCCTCGAGCTCCGTGAAGGCAACGGAGATCTGCTGCCTCATCGCCGAGAACGACTCGCTGATCGCCGACACCGACTGGCTGATGTTCCCGAGCGTTGCGCTCTCAGCCGTCTCCTTGACCTTCTCCACCTCGGCACTCAGCGAGTCCGAGAGCTCGTCCACGGATTCTTCGGCCTGCTGCCCTGCCTCGAGGTCGGGCGTTTCCAGGTCTTCGACGTCGTCGACGAGCTGCTGCGTGGCGCCCTCGACGTCGTCCACCGCGGATTCGACGGACTCCCGCGAGGGCTCCGCCGTCACCGACTCGGCGGCGGAGGTGACCGAATCCGTCCAGTCGCCCAACGCCGAACAGAGGTCATCGGCCCAGTCGGTGGCGCTGGGCGGACCGTCGTCGCCGCCGCACCCGCCCAGCAAGGCGGCGGTGAGCAGAGACAGGGCGACGGCTTTGCGCACTAGATCCCGAGGATCTGCTTCTTCTTCGCCTGGAACTCGTCCTCGGTGAGAATCCCCTGCGCCTTCAGCTGCGCAAGCTGCTCGATCTCGGCGGTGTAGTCGGGTGCGGCGGGTGCGTCGTACTGCATCGGCTCGGTCACTTGCTGCACGTACTGCTGATCCTGCTCGGCGTACTTGTTCTGCTGCCGCCGCTGAACGCGGCCGGAGACGGCGGTCGCGGTGCCGGCGACGACCGCGGTTCTCGCTGCCATGCCGACCAGACCAGGACCTCTGCGACCTAAGGGCATCTCGTTCCTCCTCGTTTAGGCGTTGGCCAGAGCCGCGTCCCGCGCGGCCTGGACGACTTCGTGTGGAAGCCGCTCGAAGTCGAGCAGCTCGCCGCCGGCATTGCGGATCGCCTGAGCGACGTCCCTCGCCCACAGGTTCTCCCAGACGAGCAGGGCGGCGGAGCTGTTCGGCTCCAGCTCTTCGCCGGCAGCCTGGAGGTCCTCCTCGTTGAAGAGGCCGTTCACCTCCACGCCCATGTTCTCGAAGCCCTGCCGGACGTCCGGATCGATGTCGGTCAGCTCGAAGGCGGCGATGTTCCCGTCAGCGTCCTTCGCCACGAAGGCGAGGTCGATGATCCGGATCGTTCCCTTCTCGACCAGGTCGGCGAGGGCGGGCGCGATCTCTCCTTTGAACTCGTTTCCCGGGAAGGCGACGATCATGTAGTCGACAGGTGCCAGCTCGGTCATCTGCGCTCTCCTCTCCGTGTCACGCGAGGGCCTTGGCCTTGATCGCGTCGAATTCCGCCTGCGTGATCGCGCCGGAGTCGAGCAGCTGCTTCGCCTTGTCGATCTCCGCGGCGGCGCCACCGCTGCCCGCGGTCTCGCGGACGTAGTCGTCCATCTGAGCCCGCTGGGATCGGGCGCGCTCCATGTTCCGCTCCGCCATGCCGTGGCTGTTTACCAGCACGTAGGCGAGGACGCCGATGAACGGCACGAAGAGGATGAAGATGAGCCAGATCGTCTTCTTCCCGCCGCCGATGTCGCGGCGCCGGAAGACGTCGCCGATGATGACGATCAGCAGCCAGAACCACATCACCCACAGGAAGAAGATGAGCATGGTCCAGAGGACTTCGAGGAATGGGTAGTCGGCAGCAAAGAGCGTGCTCAAGATCGTGCTCACGTACTCCTCCTATGGTCGGGAGCCTCGAGATTTGCGCGCGAGGCGGCGGCGTTCATCATGCGATCGGGATGATCCTAAAGCGTACGAGGGTCAGTGCTCCGCTTTCACGGAGACTGTCTCCCGCCTCGCGCGCCGATTCAAGTATGGGGTAGCCGCGAGGCCGACGACGATCGTCGGCACCATCGTCAGGAAGCGGTAGACGAGCACCGCCGCGACCACGCCCGCGTTGGAGCCGCCGAAGCCGACCAGTGTCGCGGTGAGGCTGAGCTCGACGACGCCGATGCCGCCGGGAGTGATCGGGATCGTCCCGAGCAGGCGGGCGAGCGCCCAGGCTGCGAAGGCCTCGATCACGGTGACCTCGGACGCGGGCACATCGAAGGCGCGGAGTGAGACGAGGAGCACGAGGAAGACGGTCAGCGTGCCGGCATAGGTCGCGAGCGTCAGCACGTGCCAGCGTCGTCGGAGCAGATGCGCAGCCTCGACGCGGAACCGCTCGAAGGTCTCCCCGCCCCAGGCGACCGGCCCGCGTCCGAACTTGCCCAGGGCCCAGTCGGCGAGCTGTGCCGCGAGCTCGCCGATCCCGGCGGCAGCTCTGCGGCTCGCGAGCACTGCGCCCAGCGCCGCAACGGCGATGCCGAGCACGGCCGCGCCGATGAACGCCGCTGTGGCGAGCACCGCCGAGCTGCTGCCCTCGACCGCGAGCATGAAAACAGCGACCACCGGGTACGAGAGGTTTGCGAACTGGTTCCAGATGCTCACGAGCGTGACGCCGCGCCCGATGTCCCTGCCCCGAAAGCCCCAGCGCCGAAGGATCCCGTACGCGCCCGCGATCCCGACCGCCGCTCCGCCCGGGACGACCAGCGACAGCGCCGTCGAGACCTGCGTGAGCACGAAGGCAGACAGGAACGAGAGCCCGGGGAGCGCCGCCTGCCAGGGCGGTGCGAAAGTGGCGAGGTTGAAAACCGTCGCGGCCGCGAGCGCGGCGAGCCACGCCCACGAGAGCCCTTTGACGACTGCCCAGACGTCTCGGTAGTCGGCGATCTGCGGGATGAAATATGCGAACGTCGCAATCGCGAAAACGGCGCCGACTGCTCCAACGACGTATCGCTTTCGAGACCGGCGGGGGCGCGGAGTGGTCGGAAGGACCGGTTCCACGGGGGGATCATGGACGGAACGGTTCATCCCGACAGGACGATGCTCTGCGGGAAAACCTCTCGTAGCGTCGAACTCGATCTCCGTCGACCTGAAAGGAGTACACCGTGAGCCAGTACGACGACAGGACAGGCACTCCGGAAGTCCCCGGATGGGCCGTCGGAGGAATCACCTTTGCCGGCGTGATGATGATCCTGATCGGGATGTTCCAGGCGATCGCCGGCCTGGTGGCGATCATCGATGACAACTTCTACGTCGTCGGGCAGAACTACACGTTCGACATCGACACCACGGCGTGGGGCTGGATCCACCTGCTGCTCGGAGTCTTGGTCCTTCTCGCCGGCATCTACCTCTTCCGCGGGGCAGCCTGGGCAGCCGTGACGGCAGTCGTGCTCGCCGGGATAAGTGCGATCGCGAACTTCTTCTTCATTCCGTACTACCCGTTCTGGTCGCTGCTGATGATCGCGATGGCGATCTGGGTGATCTGGGCTCTGACGCGGCCGGGGGCGGTGCGCACGACGTAGCGAAGGGCAATCGACGCGGCTGTCAAGATTGACGGGATGGCAGTCGCCGAGCGGCAGCGGGAGCGTATGTCCTGGATCGCTACCGGGCCTTTCCGCATGGGCTCGGAAGACTTCTACCCGGAGGAAGCGCCGGTTCGCGAGGTCGCCGTTCAGGGATTCTGGATGGACGAGCACGCCGTCACGGCGGCCGACTACCGGCGCTTCGTCCGCGAAACCGGCTACGTCACGGTCGCCGAGCGGCCGCTCGATCCGAAGGACTACCCGGCCGCCGATCCGGAGCTGCTCGTGCCAGGCTCATTGGTGTTCCGGAAGACCGCAGGGCCGGTGCCGCTGGACGATCACCGCAACTGGTGGGAGTACGTGCCCGGCGCGTCGTGGAGGCGGCCGGGCGGGCCGGGGACGACGATCAACGGCCGCGACCGGCACCCGGTCGTGCAGGTCGCCTACGAGGACGCGGAGGCCTACGCAACCTGGGCGGGAAAGGAGCTCCCGACCGAAGCCGAGTGGGAGTACGCGGCGCGCGGCGGGCTCGACAGCGCCCCATTTGCCTGGGGCGACGAGCACTTCCCGGACGGAACACCAGCCGCGAACACCTGGCAAGGGGAGTTCCCCTGGCAGAACCTCAAGGCGGACGGATTCAGGGGCACGGATCCGGTCGGGAGCTTCCCGCCGAACGGCTACGGGCTCTACGACATGACCGGCAACACCTGGGAGTGGACGTCCGACTGGTTCTCGGGCGAAAGCGCGGGTGCGCCGTGCTGCGCCCCGGACCCGCTGCCCGGCGAGAGCTTCCCCCGCAGAGTGATCAAGGGAGGCTCGCACTTGTGCGCCCCGAACTACTGCCTGCGCTATCGCCCGGCCGCAAGGCAGGGTGAGACCATCGACACCGCGACGGGCCATATCGGCTTCCGTTGCGTCATTCGACCGAAGGGAGACACATGAGCACCACCGACCGCGGGCGACCGATGATGATCGGCCTCGGAGTCCTGATCCTCGGCTTCGTCATCGGCATCGTCCTCCTCGCGATGGACTTCGTGCTGATCGGGATCCTCGTCGCCTGCGGAGCGATTCCCGCCGCGCTGGTCGCCTGGATGACAGCGGGAGACCGCGTCTGATCGAGGCCTTCCTCTGGGGGGCGTTCGCAAGCTCGTCGCTTCTCCTCGGTGGCGTCCTCGCCCTGAGGCTCCATCTCCACGAGCGCGTGATCGGGCTCGTCATGGCCTTTGGCGCCGGCGTGCTGATCAGCGCGGTCGCGTTCGAGCTCTTTCTCGACGCCACCGATGCTGTTGAAGACAACGCGTGGATCGCCGTCGGGCTCTTCGCAGGCGCGCTGACGTTCTTCGTCGGCGACACGGTGATCGACAAGATGGGCGGCGACGGCCGCAAGAGCATGGTGGGAGCCCAGGCCGGCGGGACGGCCCTCGCGATCGTCCTCGGGATCGTCCTCGACGGCATTCCCGAGTCGTTCGTCGTCGGCATGGACCTCCTGTCGGGGGAGGGAATCGGCGTCGCGTTCATCGCCGCCGTCTTCCTCTCCAACCTGCCGGAGTCCGCCGCGGCCTCCTCCGGCCTGAGGAAGGCCGGCTGGCCGGAGATACGCATCTACGAGTTGTGGGCGGTCGTGACAATCGTCGCCGGGGTCGCGGCGGCGCTCGGCTACAAGCTCCTGGGGCACGCCTCAGGCAACACGATCGCGTTCGTCCTCGCCTTCGCAGCGGGCGCGATCCTGACGATGCTCGCTGACACGATGATGCCGGAGGCATTCGAGAAGGGTGGTCGGACGGCCGGGCTCCTGACGACGCTTGGCTTTGCAGTCGCGGTACTGCTCGGCTCCATGGAGTAGGGGCGAGCGCGGCCAGGGCGAACACGTCACCGTGCGCACTCCTGGCTCGTCGAGGCGACTGCGCGACAGGTCCCAGCAGGGAATCGCTGGCGAGGTCTACGGGACTATCGTCGTCATGGGCGCGCTCGCGGCCGGTGCCCACGGAGGCGAGATCCGCTCCCGGGAGCTCGCGGGGATCGTCGCCGGCACTGCGATCGTGCTCTGGATCGCACACGTGTACTCGCACTCGCTCGCGGAAACGATCTCGCGAGGCCGGCGGCTCGACCGAGCCGAGGTCCTGAGCGTTGCGAGGAGAGAGCTCGCGATGCTGCTCGCTGCTGTCCCGCCCGTGGGGGCCCTCATGCTGGGCGCGGCCGGGATTCTCGAGGACTCCACGGCAGGCTGGCTGGCCATGGGCTTCGGGCTCGCGGTGCTCGCGATTGCCGGTGTCCAGTATGCGACGGTCGAGCGCCTGGGCTTTCTTGCGTCGGCGCTGACAATCCTGGTCAACATCGCTCTGGGTCTTGTGATCGTGGGCCTCAAGGCCGGCCTCGGCCACTAGAGCTCCAGCGTCTCGCCCGGCTGCAGCACGCGGATGTCGACGTCAGGCGCGATCCGGGCGGCAGCGCGGGCGAACGCCTCGGCGGGCTCCGTGAGGAAAGGAGCCGACGCGCGCTTGTGGAACGGGCGATACGTGCCCCAGTGGATCGGAACCGCGACCTTCGGCGCCAAGCGGCGCACGGCCTCGGCCGCGGTCTCGGGGTCGAGATGCTTCCCCCGCCCGAGGCTCGCGCCCCATCCCCAGATCGGAACGAGCGCCAGGTCGAGATTCTCGACGAGGCCGGTCATCCCCTCGAAGAGCTCCGTGTCGGCGGCGAAAAAGACCCTTCTCGAACCGAGGATCGCGTAGCCCAACGCAATCCCGGCCCTGAACGGCGGCCGTCCGCCGTCGTGCTCGGCGTGCGTGGCGCGGATCGTCACCGGCCCGATCTCGAGCTCGTCACCCTCGTCCACTCCCTTCGCGTCGAACTCCTTCAGTCCGGCCGCCAGCCCACGGGGAGCGACGACACGGGTCGCCGGCAGCATCCGGAGCGAGGGAAAGTCGAGGTGGTCGTGGTGCCCGTGCGAGACGAGCACCACATCGACCTCCGGCACGGAGCGCTCCACTGGGCGTGCGCGCCGAAGATGTGCGACGCGATCGCGCAACAGCGGGTCGGTCAGCAGACGAATGCCGTCGAGCTCGATGAGAACCGTCGCGTGACCGATGAAGCGAACGATCAATAGCCCATATGGGACGATGACACAGGCGTATGAATCGCGATAGCAAGTCTCACGTGGGTCGAATGGTGCTCGTCCGTGTCCTGGTCGTGGTCGGGGCGCTCTTCGCGGTGCTCAGCCTGCTCGCGGGCTACGTTCGCTACCAGGCGCTCGACACCGACACGGTCGAGGAGACGGCAGGCGAGCTGATCGCCGATGAGGCGATCCGAGATCAGATCGCGGCGACGCTCGTGGATCAGCTGTTCGCGAACGTCGACGTCGAGGCGGGGCTCGAGCAGCGCCTGCCGCCCGACCAGCAGGGGCTGGCCGGCCCAATCGCCGGCGCCGTGCGTCTCGGCGCCGACCGGGTAGCCCAGCAGTTGCTGGAGCGGCCAAGGGCCCAGCGGCTGTGGGTTCGGACCATTGCCGCGACGCACCGGAACCTGATCAGCGTGCTCAAGGACGAGCGGTCAGCCCTGAGCACGCAGGACGGCAACGTCGTCCTCGACCTCCAGCCGCTGATCATCCAGCTAGGCGAGCGCGTTGCGATCGTCGGCCGTATCGACCAGCGCCTGCTGTCGAATCCGGATGCCGGCAGGATCACGATCATGGAGTCGGATCAGCTGGAGACCGCCCAGGACCTGACCCGGCTCCTCGACTTCCTCGGGCTCTGGCTGTGGGCCGTGCCGATCGCCCTGTGGGCCATTGCACTCTGGCTGGCCGAGGGCAGGCGTCGAGACATCCTTCGCATGATCGGGTTCTCCGCCATCCTGGCCGGCCTCCTGGTGGTGGTCGTGAAGCGCATCGTCGGATCGATCGTGGTGGACGAGCTGGCGACGACGGAGTCGGTCGAGCAGGCCGCGGCCGACGCGTGGGACATCATCACCGGGCTCCTGCGGGACGGCGGTCTCACTCTCATGGGAATCGGCGTGCTCCTGCTCGTTGCGGTCTGGATCGCCGGCCCGTCCCGGTACGCCACGGGGACGAGGAAATGGCTGGCGCCGCACATCGCCCGGCCGGAGCTCGCGTTCGGAGGCGCGGCGGCGTTACTGGCGCTCCTCGTCTGGTGGGGCCCGACAGCCCAGACTCAGAGGTGGCAGCTGATCCTCGTCACCGCGGTCGTTCTCGCTCTCGGGGTGGAGGTACTTCGCCGCCAGACGGCGCGCGAGTTCCCGACCCGCGAGCCCTAGTTGCGGTTGCCGAAGAAGATCAGCGCGTAGTAGAGGAGCAGCGACAGCGCTGCGAGTGCGCCCGCGACGTAGGTGAGGGCGGCGGCCCTGAGAACCTTGTTCACGCCCTCCTGCTCGCCGGCGCCCACGATCCCGAGCTCCCTCAGCTGGGTGGAGGCGCGCCGTGAGGCGTTGAACTCGACCGGCAGCGTCACGAGGTGGAAGGCGACGGCCACCGCATAGAGCAGCAGCGCCAGCGCGACCAGGTTGAGCGCGCCCAGGATGGCTCCGATGATCAGCAGCCAGATCCACGCGGTCGAGGCGAACGCGACGGCCGGGTACATCGCCGACCGGATCTTGAGCGGGACGTAGCCCTTTGAGTCCTGCAGCGCGTGCCCGGTCTCGTGCGCGGCCACGGCGGCGGCCGCCACGCTGGGCGGGTTGTACACGGGCTCGGAGAGGAACAGCGCCTTCTTGCGCGGGTCGTAGTGATCCGACAGCGGTCCACCCGGCGCGACGTCGACGGGAACCTCCGTCAGCCCGTTCTGGTCCAGAATCTGCCGCGCGACCTGCGCGCCTGCGAGACCGCTCCCGATCTGGATCCCCGAGTAGCGCGCGAACGTCCGCTTCAGCCACCACTGGATCACGAGGCCGAGAACGAGCGGCGGAACCATGAAGACGATGAAGAGGCCGAAGTCCCCCATGGGCCGCCAAGCGTACCGAAGGGTCCGGTCCTGGCGTAACCCTGGGACACGTCCGGAGAGGACGGTACGGTCGCGCGGTGCGCCTGATCGTCGCCCGCTGTGAGGTCGCCTACAGCGGCCGCCTGAGCGCGTTCCTGCCCGAGTCCACGCGCCTCCTGATCATGAAAGACGACGGATCGGTGCTCGTGCACGCCGATGCCGGCGGCTACAAGCCGCTCAACTGGATGACTCCGCCGACGGTGATCGAGGAAGACGGTGAGCGGATCGTCGTTCGCAAGCGCGCCGGAAAAGCAGAGGACCGCCTCGAGATCCGGATCGTCGAGCTTCTGAGCGACGTGACGCACGAGATGGGGGATGCCGCCGGGCTGGAGAAGGACGGGGTCGAGCGCGA
This sequence comes from Gaiellaceae bacterium, assembly GCA_035265935.1. Lineage (GTDB taxonomy): Bacteria > Actinomycetota > Thermoleophilia > Gaiellales > Gaiellaceae > JACDAN01. The sequence goes on along the minus strand of DATFOC010000100.1, from coordinate 4,653 downwards.
CCTTCAAGAAGCGCTTGCGGCCGCTCCGGAGCGGCTGGGCGAGGAGCTGCGCGTCGCCCGACGGGAATGGCCGACAGACGTCGGCCCGGTCGACCTGATGTGCCGCGACCGCGAGGACGGTTGGGTTGCGGTCGAGATCAAGCGGATCGGGACGATCGAGGCCGTCGAGCAGCTCTCCCGCTACCTGGAGCGCATCCGGGTCGACCCGGCGAAGGCGGCGTGCCGGGGGATCCTCGCGGCGCAGCAGCTCAAGCCGCAGGCAGTCGCCCTCGCCACCGCGCGCGGCATCTCCTGCGTCGAGGTGGATCTCGATGTCCTCCGCGGCCTGCGGGAGCCGGAGCTGACGCTGTTCTCCTAGGGAACCTGGAACGGAAAACATGCGGAGGGGCCGCATTCGGCGGCCCCTCCGCGGAGCGTGCGGTGGGATCGCTGCGCCGGCTGACGCGAGGGGCGTCCTAGCGGATCACGGTCCTCGGTTGGCTCTCCAGCCGGCCGGACGACTCGCTGGTCTCCGTGCGCTGGGCGATGTCGTCCTTCATCCGCTCGGCCTCCACGCGGCCCTGCTGAATGTCGCTCCGGACCTGGTCGGCCTCGCGCTGACCCTTTGCGTAGGCGCCCTCGAGCATCCGGCCGGCGACGTCGCGGCCGCCGAGGCCGAAGGCGAGCGCCGCGGCGAGGGCGATCGAGCCCAGAACGAGCGTGTAGGTCGTCACGACGATGTCGTGCGCGATCTTCAGCTGCTCGAGGATCATGAACGTCGCGATCGTCATGACCAGAATCGGAGCGGCCGTGGCGACGACCCTGCCCGTGGGCGTGTCGCCCATGAGGCGTGTCGCGAGCGTCGCGACACCCGCCGAAATCGCGCCGGCGACGAGGAAGATCGCCAGAGCAGCGATCACGTTCGGGATGTAGCTCCACACCGCGGCGACAAACGCCGAGACCGCCTCGATCCCGAGCACCGACGCGGCGATCGAGACGAAGGCGAGGAACAGCACCCAGAAGGCGATCCGGCCGATCAGCCTCGAGGGGCTGGCGGCGACCTTGGAAACCCACTCGCCGGTCTTCCCGGACAGCATGTTGCGGTCGAGGCCTGCCCGCGTCAGCAAGGTCGTGATCAGCTTTCCGACGAACTTGGCGATGAAGTAGCCGATGATCAGGACGACGATCGCCCCGGCCAGTGCCGGGAGCCAGGCAAAGAACGTGTCGAATCCTCGCTCGATGCTGTCCCCGATGTTCAGTGCGGCGAACAAGTGAATACCCCCTGAGTGGACGATGAGTGGGTCAGGCAGTACCCAAGTTGAAACGCCTAAAACGCCCGGCTTCCTATGATTCCGAGACATGGCGAGCGAATCAGCGAGGCCGGTCCTCCTCGAGCTCGCCGTCGTCAACGCCCTTGCAAGTCAGGTGTTCGAGCGCGAGCTTGTTCGCGCCGGCTATCCGTTTACGCATGTTGGAACGCTGAAGCTGATCGAGATCCACGGGCCGATCACGCCGACGGACCTCGAGGCCGAGACGGGGATCGCGAAGACGACGCTCCGCGGACGGGTGCAGGGCCTGCAGCGCCGGGGGCTCGTCCAGCGCGTACCGAACGAGGCGGACCGCCGCTCGTACTTCCTCGAGGTCAGTCCCGAGGGCAGCGAATTCCTCGAGGCGATGGAGCCAATCCTCGACGCGGCGGAGAAGGCGATCGAGGGTGAGCTCGGCGTCTCGCTCGAGGAGTACCGCGGTCCGCTCGAGCAACTGCGCAAGGCGAACCGGGCTCTGTTAAGCCGGGATTAAGTAGGGCGGATGCGCCCTATGTAGGGCGGATCCGCCCTTTATGTTTCTCGACGTGCTCGCGATCATCTACGCGCCGGGGCTGCACGTCGACCCGCCGCCCACGCTGCCACGGCCGTCCGCGACCGCTCGATCAGCCGCTCCTGCTTCTCCTCGGGCTCCTCGGTTCGGATCACCTCGACGATCAGGCGATCGAACTCGGGACTCTCGACGTAGTCCACGGTAGCTTCCTTGAGGTGCGGTAGCGCCTCAGCGCGAAACTCCTCGAAGAGCTCGGTCTGGAAGTAGGCGTCGGCGAGCTCGCGGTAGCGCTCGAGCTTCTCGTCGTACGGGAGATCACTGTCGCCGACCTCGAAGTAGTCGCGCGTGTTCTGGTTCACGCGCATCCGGCGGTCGGTCACCGCACAGAACATGCACCAGGCGGCTAGGGCCTCAATCGCCCACGGGAAGTAGTAGTGGAGGCTGACGAGCGCCATGTCCGGAGAGGCGTTCGCGTAGTCGATCGGATGCGTCTCGCCGTCCTTGACGATCACCTCACACGAGTTGAACTCCCAGCGGAAGAAGGCGTTGACGAGCCTGCCGATCGTCTCGACCTCCCGCATCTGCTCCGGAGGGAGGAAGTCGTCTCCGACGGAGTAGCGGTAGTGGCCGTCGGCTGACGGGTCGTACTGCATCACCTGCGTCTGCGGCCCGATCGAGAGGCTGCGCGTGAAGACGTCGAAGTCCTCGACGGCGGCCTGGAGGTGCATCAGCCGCTCGCCCGACGTGTCGTAGACGCCGTGGAGGTCGTCGGCCGACGCCACGCGCGTGACGCCGACCCACTGTCCGCCGTCGAACGGCTTCAGGTAGAGCGGGTAGCCGACGAACTCGCCGATCTGGTCGAGGTCGAACGGAGCGTTGTACCGCGACGCGACGTCCGGGAACTTCGCGCGCATGTAGTCGAAACGCGGGATCGGCGCCGGCTGCTTGTGCGGGACCATCCACGTGGCGGGCACCTTCAAGCCGAGTCGCATCATCGCGCAGTAGGCGGAGTGCTTCTCCATCGCCTGGAACGTGAACGGGTTGTTCAGCAGATAGACGTCGTCCATGAGGCTGACCTTCTTCAGCCATTCGCGCGGGAGGTCGTACCACCACGCGAGCCGGTCGATCACGAGCGAGTACCGCGGCTTGTAGCGAAGGTCGAAGGGCTCGTTGACGATCCGCTCCGTGGCGAGCCGGTGCTCGGTGCCGTTCCACCGGATCGGGCCAAGTCGCTCGACCAGGGTCTCGACCGCTCGCGGCCAGTCCTCCTCCGTTCCGAGCAGCAGGCCGATGAGGTGTGATTCAGCCATCAGACGAACCGGGGGAGATGATGCGAAATCTGGCGCCGCCACGACGGCCAGTCGTGCGGCACGTCGTGGCCCCAGAGGTCGAGCTCGTGCCGGATGCCCTTCTCGCCGAGCAGCCGGGCGAACCGTTTCGTCGACTCGAGCGCGCCGGTCGTGTCCTCCCACTGCCCCTGACCGCACACGAGGAGGAGCGACGCGCGCGTGCGTAACCAGTCGAGGTGGTCGCCGTGCAGGTGCTGGACGTAGTCGAGCGGGTTGTTGAAGTACACGGCGTCTCCACGCTCGCCCCAGCCGACGATGCCGACGTCGTAGACGCCGCTCATGCAGATCGCGAGCGGGAAGAGATCGGTGCGCTTGAGCGCGAAGTTCGCGGCGTGGTAGGCGCCGAAGCTGGCGCCCGTGAGCATGATCTCGCCGCCGTTCGCGTCCTCGCGGATCCACGGCGCGACCTGGTCGACGATCCAGCTTTCGTAGAGACCGTGCCGCCGGGCACGCTCCTCGAGCGGCTGGTCGTCGGCGCGCCAGCTGAACTCGTCGGCGGCGTCGACGCAGTAGACCTTCACGCGCCCGCCGCCGAGCAGCGGCTGCAACGCGTCGATCATGCCCGCGTCCTCCCAGTCCCAACGCTTGCCGAGCTCGGACGGGAACACGAGCAGCGGGCGGCCCCAGTGGCCGAACGCGAGCACCCGCATCGGGCCGAGCTCGACGTCCCGCCTCACGTCCACACCCTGAGCAGCAGGTCGGCGAGGTGCGGGTGCAGCGCGTCGCGCCAGGAGATCCAGTTGTGCGCGTCCCGCGTCCAGACGGCGCGCGGATTCCAGCCTCGTCTGGTGAGGGCATCGACGAGCGACTGGTTGTTGTCGAGGTTGTCTTCGGCCGTGCCACATGTGATCGTCGTCGGGATCACGGGCAGGAAGCCGCGGCCGCCGTAGATCGAGCCGACGAAGCGCGTGACGCGCGCGAACCGGCCGAACCGAGACCGGTGTTCGTCGAAGCGCCGGCGGAAGAAGCTGCCGGACTGGAGGAACAGGCCGCCCAGGATCCCCGGCGTCTGCGCGTGGATGTTCATCGCCGCGAGCGCCCCGAGGCTGGCGCCCATGAGGACGGGCGGCCGATCCGTCGGCGCCTCTGCGCGGATCGCCTGCAGGAGGTCGACGGCGAACGCGTTGGCGTATCGAGCAGAAGCGGAATACGTCTCGTTGCGGTCGAGCGGCGGAGGCAACAGCGCCGCGCGGAACTCCGGCACCTCGCCGAAGTCGACCAGATGATCGAGCAGCCTGACCAGGCTTGAGAACGTTGCGTACTCCGGCCCGTCGTGGACGATCAGGAGCGGCAGCGGCCGGTTCGGGTCCGTGTCAGCCGCCGACCAGAGCAGGGCCGGGATCGTCGTGTTGAGGCGGACGCTCTCGAGCGGGAGCTCGCGCACGTCGCCCTGAGCGGCCTCCTCGTCGCTTACCCAGGTCGGCTCCTCGTAATCGGCGAACTCGACGACCGACTTTTCGCCGAACGGGCCCGGCGCTCGTGCAGGGTTGGTCGGATCGAGGCCGAC
>DATFOC010000099.1:0-17106 GCA_035265935.1 Gaiellaceae bacterium | reverse complement strand
GGCTCCTCCTCTCCGAGGGTCGGCCGGGAGGGGCGCCTCGACGCCCCTCCCAGTCGCTCAGTTCCTCAGCTCTGCTCCTGGCAGAAGTCCGTCTGCGCGGTGTCGCCCTTACAAACCTCCGCGACACTCCGGAAACCGTCGTCGATCACGGTCTCCTGGATGTTGTCCGCCGTCACGCCGATCGGTGTGAGCGCGAAGTACGGCACGATGCCGTCGCCCTCGGACTCCTCGGCCGGATTGCCGTCCTCGGCCTTGATGCCGATCAGATTGAACTCGTCATCAGACTCGACGCTCTCCAGCTCCTCGCCGTTGCGCAGCGCGAGGGCGACCGCGGCCGCGAGGTCGGCCTCGGCCTTGATCGGCTTGTAGACCGTCATCGTCTGCTTGCCGAGCAGGATGTTCTGGATCCCCGCGACCGTCGCGTCCTGGCCGCTCACAGGCGCCTTCTCGATTCCCGCCGCCTCCATCGCGTTGATGGCCGAGTTTGCGAGCCCGTCGTTCGCGGCGAAGACCGCGTCCACCTTGTTGTCCGCGCTCGTGAGGATCTGCTCCATCAGCGTCTGGGCCTGCTGGTTGTCCCAGCCGGGGACGTGCCGATCGGCGACAAGCTCCCAGTCGCCTGCGTCGACACGCTTCTTCACGGTCTCGTTGTAGCCCGTGCGGAAGAGGAAGGAGTTGTTGTCCTCCTCGCCGCCGTTGAGCATCACGACCCGCGGCTTCGGCTTTTTCAGCGCGTCGATCGCCGGCTCCATCTCACGGCCCATCGTCCGCCCGACCTCGACGTTGTCGAAGCTGACGTACGCCGCGCCGCCGGACCCGCCGGTGTTGAAGCGGTCGTATTCGACGACGTCGACATCCGCGTCCTTGGCGTTGTCGATGATGGTGGCACCAGAGCCGGTGTCGATGCTCACGAGGAGGATGACGCTGGCGCCGTCGGCGATCGCCTGCTCGGCCTGCGACTGCTGCTGCGCCGCATCGTTCTCCGCGTTCACGATGTTGAAGTCGACGTCGGCTTCGGTGAACGCCTGTTCGAAGTAGCGCCGGTCGTCCGACTCCCACCGCGGCGAAGTCGCGCTGTCGGGAAGGAGGACCCAGACGCTGCCCTCACCGTCGCCGCCACCGCCCTCGTCGTCGTCTCCTCCGCAGCCGGCGGCAACCAGCGCCAGAACTGCGACCAAACCGAGCAGGAGCCAGAGAAGCCTCGGCGTCCTCCTCCTTGACCCCGCGTCAAGCCTTCTCAAGACACTTCCTCCTCCGTGGGGGGTACGGGTTCGCGAGCGCGACGGCCCGCCGTCCTTGGTCTCGGCGCCAACCTAAGTTGCACCGGAATCCCTGTCAACCAGCCTAGGGAGCGCTTAACCACAGCGCTACGCTGCGAACAGGCGGGGTGCCGGAGCGGTCGAACGGGGCGGTCTTGAAAACCGCTGCGGGTGATGAGCCCGCCGTGGGTTCGAATCCCACCCCCGCCGCTTAGCCGTACGGGTCCCGCGCAATGCCGGATCGGGCGGCACGCGGAGGGAGGCTGCGGCGAAGAGCTAGCCGTCCTAGAGCCGGCCGACTTCGAGCGCATCACGCATTACGAAACGGCTGAAAGCCTGCCTGACGCTGCCGGCAAGACGCTGACGGGGATGCGGCTTCAGATGAGCGGCCGGGAGTTGTGGTCGACCTGCGGCATCGGCGGGGCTGATCCTGTGTCCGTGCGGCCAGTGGTACTACGTCAGGCCCACCGAGGGCCAGAGCTCAGCTAGGCCCGGCGGCGAGCCGAACGCCTAGGACGCTTCCCACAATCCGGCCCCTCCCGAACCTAAGGAGACTCACCGGCGGCGCTAGTGGCCGATCCGGGCACGGCCTCAACGACCAGCACAGCGGGCTTGAGTCCTCCAGGCGCCGGTAAGGTGGGCGGGTCGGCGGGCGAGCCGTCCGTCCGTTGGTGTTTGCTCTAGGCCTGCCCGCCGCGCGCTGATTCGATTTTCTGGCGAAAGCGCCTGCGACCAATCACTTAGAGTGCTCCGGGAGCTTGTCGATCTCGAATCCGAGGGAGCTCGACGCGGCTGCTTCGACGAGCTCGTCGTCGAGGGCGAGCTGCGTTCGCTCGCGGATGAAGTCGATAGACGCGTCAATTCGTTCTGGAAATTCTCGGGCTCGGGCTACAACTACTGGGGAACGTCCCCGATGCGACTCCGTCTCCACTGCAGTTCAGCCGTTGCGGCGCGCGCGGTTTAGCCGTTCGACGGAGACGATCAGCTGTGCGATCGCTTCGGCCGCACGGTCTGCGGCGTCGTCCCGCGTAGGGACCGCTTCGAGTATCTGGGCCTCGGCCTCGAGTGCCAGCGCAAGGTCCTGTCGACGCTGTTCGAGTCGCGCCGCGGAGTCGTCCGCCACCTGGCCTGCGCTCGCCAGGCGGCCGGCAAGCTCGTTGCGATGCCCCTCCAGATCGTCGAGCGCGGCCTCGACCGTGTCAGTGTGGTTGTGCGCATCGCACAGCGCTCTGCTCGAGCGTCGCGATCTCCCGCTGAAGGCTCTTTCCGTTCGCCATTGGCAAGAAAGGAGAAGTTATCCGTCTAGGTTGCCCCGGACCCCCGAGCCGGTCACGGCGGCCCGGAACTGGGCAGGTCGCGAGCGTGACCTCTCCGGAAATTCAGTCGTTACCCCGTAGCGGCGTCATGCTGCGTTGCGACGAATGCGAAAACGGAGGCGACGTCCGAGGCGCAGGACCGGTGGCGGGCTTACCTAACATCGCTGAGGACAGCGACGCAGCGGTTCACAGTCGCCCACGCAGCTGGTGATGGCCTGCGGGCGGCGACATGCCGGGTTACTCCGGCGGCTCCGCGTGGGCAGTCAGACGGCGGTCCGGCTCCGTCGGTGGCCTTGGAGCGTGCCGACGCTCACGTTGATCGTCCTTCTCACGGCAGTCCTGGACGCCCGGTCGCTTGGGACCAGGAGCATTTGGATCGACGAGGGAGTCAGCCTCCACACGGCGCACTTTGAGCGCGACGAGTTCCTGCACTTCATTAGGCACGAGGAGATGAACATGGCCTTCTACCATCTCCTCTTGCGCGCCTGGATCCGCCTCGGCGACGACGAGGTAACCGTTCGCAGTCTTTCGGTTCTCGCTGCGCTCGCCGCGCTTCCTGCGGTCTACCTCCTGGCGAGGCAACTGTTCTCGCCGCGCGTTGGGGTGCTGTCGGCGCTGTTTCTTGCTCTCAACCCGATGCATTACTCATACGCTCGAGAGGCACGCGCGTATGCGCTGACACTTCTCCTGGTCGCACTCGGCTCGTACCTGTTTCTTCGGGCCACGTCGACCGGACGTAGCCCGGAGTGGATCGCTTACGTGCTCGTTATGACGCTCGCGGCGTATTCGCACTTCTTCGCGATCTTCGTGATCGTGTCGCATGGCGGATACCTGCTTCTGAGACGGCAAGATCGGTTGAAACCCGCCGTCTTCAGTTTCGCCGCCCTTGCGGTGCTGCTGGGGCCGATCCTCGTGTATGTCGCTTTCGGCGGCCAGTCGGGCCGCGTCACCGCCGAGACGCCGACGATTCGGGACGTTCTGTATGTCGCGCCCTCACTGACCGGCCGCGAAGCGCTCTTCTTCTACCTACCCGCGGGCCTTGTAGCTCTGGTCGCCGCGCGTGGGAGGCCGCCGTTCTCAACGACGTATGCGTGGAGCTACCGGTTCCTGCTCCTGTGGCTTGCGATCCCGATCGGGCTTGCGCTTGCGCTAACCGTGGTCGCGAAACCAATCTTCGTCTCGCGCTATCTGCTCGTATGCCTCCCCGCGCTCGTAATCCTCGTCGCCGCTGCGATCTCGGAGGTCCGCCGAACGTGGTTGTTCGCCGCGGTTGCCGGAGCCGCGACCCTACTTGCGGCGTGGACAGTTCTATCGTGCCACCCCGGTTGCCGCACTGAGATCGAAGACTGGCGCGGCGTCGAACACCTCATCCGCGCCGAATGGCGGCGCGGGGACCAGATCTCATTTGATCCTCCCTACATGGTGATCCCATTCAGCTACTACGCCGACGCAGGCGCATTCGCGGGACGCCGGCCTCTGTCGCCGCCTGGCTACCCGAAGTTCGCTGACGGCCCCACCGGCCCGCCAGCCCAACACCGACATTGGATCGTCGTTGAAGAGCAGGGCCCGACGAGCGCAGCGCCCGCAAAGCGCCTGCTCGGCAGCCATGACAGCTGGTCTTTCCCGGATGACCTAGTCGTTCTCCGCTCACGAACGGAGTGAGTCAACCGGGCCACGACGACCTGGTGAGCATCGAACTCCACGCGATTCTCGGATCCGGGCTTGAGATCGCCTCTTCGGTAGCCGGTTTCTTGGGTCATCGGCGCGGACGGCCTGCTCACGAAAACGAGGCCGCGTTGGTCAGTTGCCCCAGAGCGGGCCGGACCGCGATCGTCCCGCTCTGGGCGGCGGAGGCGTTCGGCGACCCTACACTCGAGTGCGCGTGGTTCTTCGTTCGCGCACCCGACGGGCGCGTGTTCGCGATCGAGCAGATCCCCGACTAGCCTCGAGCAAAGAGCGCCGCGCCCGCTACGATTTCCCGCACGGGTACAAGATCGCGGTACAAACCCCGCAGCAAGGCCTGTTGATCCGTTTCTGCGGGATACGACAGTTCGCGCGATCGAAAGGTTTGGCCGCCGCTAGCGACCAAATGCGGATTTTAAGAGAGAAGCGGACACCCCGCAAAGGTGTGAAAATCCCTCCCCGATCCGGAATTCGCGCGAATCATTACCGAAGGCCTCCGCGGACAACCGCCAAATCAGCTCGCTGCGGCCGGTCGCAGCGAAACCCTCGTCGAAGTGCGCCCGGCGAGAGCGGCATCGCCGTCGGGCCGCGAACTACACCCGGAAGATCGACATCTTCCATCCGTCATCAACGATAAGCCGACTTCGCTCCGGATGCATAGGCGGCCGAGGCCCGCCCGTGTGCGTCCACGGCCTGCCCGCCCACGTCCTCGATCATGTACATGAAGGCGATTCGGTCTCCCTTCCGTCTCCGGCTCGGACCGAAGGGCGAGGAGAGGTTGTCGCGGCGATTCTGGGTAGCCGGTCGCTTTAGTCGTCTCCCGCTGCGTACCGGACGCGGAGCGCTCTTACCCAGCCACGCTGGATCTTCGCCGGAAGGCCTGGTATAAGCCCCGTTCCCATACGGCTCGTGGTCTCGCGAGACTCGCCCGCATTTCTCGCGCACTGGAAGCGGGTGGTGCCGACGGGGTTGCTTCGCGCACCACGGTCGTTCGAAAGGTAGTGGGTGCCGGTGACGGCGGCAGGTGGGTGAAACGCCACCGGCACCCTGTGAGCCGTTTAGGGCGCGTCTTGAAAACCGCTGCGGGTGCCGCCGTGGGTTCGAATCCCACCCCCGCCGCTTTGACGAACCCAGCCCTCGCATGGTGACAATGTGCCTGTCAGGGCCGGTCCTGGTGGGGCGTCGCTCCTGCGCCTGCCCGCTTCGGCCACGTCCGGGCATAGGATCCACCGCATGCGCGACCGGATCGTAGTCGGCGTCGACGGCTCCGACGGGGCGCGCGTGGCACTCGAGTGGGCCGTCAAGGAGGCGCGACTGCGCGGCGCCCCACTCGTGGCCGTTCACACCTGGCAAGTCCCGCCACTCGGGATGGTTGCCGGCCCATTCGACGCGCCTTCGACGCTCGACCCGGAGCTCATGGAACGAGTCGAGGCCGGCGCGAAGCAGCTGCTCGAGCGCGAGCTCGACGCCGTTGACACCTCGGGCATCGAAGTCGAAAAGCTCGTCGAGCCCCGCAACCCCGCCGATGCGCTCCTCGACGCAGCCCGCGACGCCGGTCTGCTCGTCGTCGGAACACGCGGCCACGGCGGCTTCAAGGGCCTCCTGCTCGGCTCGGTCAGCCAGCAGGCCTCCCACCACGCGCCCTGCCCGGTCGTGATCGTCCCGCCGCCCGAGAAGGACTGACCTCCGCCGGAAAGCGGCTGCTTTGCGGGATTGGGGTGCGGCGCCTGACCGGGCGCGATTGCCGGGCCGCGACGACTTGCGGAGCCTCGCGCGGTTCGATTCGGTGCTTTTCGGAAACCTCGTGGGCGGTGGAGGCCCGGAGCTCAGCTGCGCGCGCATCGCCCGGAACCGGTCGGGCGTTTCGGGGCCTTGCACTCGTCTTCCTGCTCTCGTTCGTGAACCTGGTCGGCGTGATCGTGACCGCGACCGCGCTCGGAGGCGTGGCGCCGTGGTCGCGCTGGCAGTTCGTCGGCATGTACGGCGTGCTTGAGGTGGCCAACGGGCTCGCGAACATCATCTCTCCGAACATCTGGCGGCTCCCGGTCGCCGAGCTCCAGACGAGCCGCCGCACCGACGTGAAACTGGCCGGGTCGGCGGTGCTGCTCCCGCACTGGGGCGGCCTCGCCCGCTCCGTCGCCGGGCTCGTCCTGATCGCACTCACTGCGCGGGAGGAGGGCGTCGGCCGCGCGACGGCCGGGCTTCTGCCGTTCTTCCTCACGCTGGCCTTCGCGATTCTCGCGCTGTCGGCCGTTCTCGCCTGGCTCGGAGTCGCCAGGCCGGACATCGACGTCATCCAGTTCGTGGTGCGCTGGGGCCCGCGGGAGAAGGAGCTGCCGCCGCTCAGCATCGGCGCGTCGGTGCTCCAGTTCCTCCTTGCGATCGCGACTATCCCGGCTGTCAAGATCTTCCCGCCGTCAGTGCTCTACCAGCCGGAGATCGGTCCGTCGGCAGCCGCGCTGCTTTCCACACTCGGCGTCTCGGCCGTACTCGGAGGGCTCGCCTACGCGCTCTGGTCCGGCCGCATTGAGTGGAGGGCGCCGGCGGAGCAGCAACGCGAGGCAGAAGAGCACGGTTGATGAGTGCACTCGCGTTGCGGCGCCGCACGGCGCGCCGTTGCGGTACGTCGCGCTAGAGAAGGAAAATGATCAGAAGGATGATCAGGATCAGCAGCAGAACGCCACCACCGATATACATCTTCAACCTCCTTGGTCGCAGGTAATACGTCTCGATACCCGCTTCGCCGAAGAAATCAACCCGATACACGTGCGGGTTCACAAAGTCTTGAAAACCGTGGGTCGGCTCTCCGAACGGGTAGCGAATCCCCGAACGACGGGAGGAAGCATAAAAAACCGGGCTCTCGCCCAGACCCTGGCGCTGCTCTACGGCATCGCGTTCCACGGCGTCGGGATCCTGGGCTTCATCCCAGCGCCGGCGAAGGGGCCACGGACCGGCGGGCAACGACGCCGACGCCGCCGGCCGCGTAATACCTCCTAGTGGATGGCCGCCTCTGCATTGCGGAGGCGGCCGCCCGCCCGCCCATTTCGACCCGCTCGTACTCTTGCGGCTCGTGGATGCAGACCGCCAGATCCTCGAGCACCTCGAGCCTCACCTGCGGGAGACGGAGCCGGACGGAGCGGCAGCGATGCTCGCGCTCGTCGCACGAGACTCCGTCGACCTCGACGAAGCCGAACTGGCGGCGGCGATCCGGCGGGCGCTCCTCGTGCTGGCGTCGGGTGGAGACCTGCAGCGAGAGCTCACGCTCGACGACCGCGCGGTGACCGGACTTGCCGCCGACATCGACGACCCGGCCCGTCGAGCCGAGCTCGAAGCCGCCCTGCGCGGCCTGCGGGCAACGGCGGACGAGCTCCCGGAGGCGGCGACCGCGCTTGACTCGCTGCTCTCGGACGGCGACCACGCCTGGCGCGCCCTCGCCGCGGCACTCCTCGCCGACGAGCTCACCGACTAGGAGAGCTCGGCGAAACGTCGCTGAGCTGCAGGCCGCGCCAATCCTCCCAGCGACTCCCCCAAAATGGGATCAAGTTCTTCGCCGCTGCGCCGATGGATGGCCGTTACCGCGGATCTCAGAAGGAGGGGTCGCTTGCGCCGTCTCGTCGCGCTATCGATCGTCGTCGTCAGCTCGCTCGCGCTCGCCGGATCGGCCTCCGCGTCGCAGCTGATCGACCGGAGTGGCACCAACGTCAAGCTCAAGGTTTCGCGCGACGGCAAGGCGATGCTCACCTACCGCGCACGCGGCCGCCGCTGGGACGTGCTCGCGTGGGGCGCGCTCAACGCGCTGCATCCCACCACTGTGCGGAAGCAGGTCCAGTTCCGGCTCGACCGCGCCGGCGGCTGGGGCACCTTCGGCAAGAAGCTCGAGTTCGCGAACGCCTGCCGGCCATACGACGGGCCAGAGCTCGCCCACGTCGTGGCCGCCTGCAAGGCGCCGGACGGCACGTACTGGGCCGTGCAGCGCTGGCAGCGCGCACTGCCCAACCTCGGCCTCTTCCCCTGGCTTCCCGAGCAGCGCGCCTGGGCGCTCCACCTGTCCCACTGGACGGGCCCGCTGGCCGTGCTCGAGGGCTGGACAGACTGGTCGTGGAACGGCCGGTACCACCACATCTTCGGCCGGCTGACCTACCTCGGACGCCCCGTCCACGGCTTCAAGACGAACCAGTTCGGGGCCAGGAAGGATAAGTACGGCCGCCTCGTCTACCTCGACACCTTCGGGTCGAAGCACGGCCCGGGCTGGCGCCGCGAGAACTCCTTCGTGACGCACAAGGGCACCGGTGTCTTCTGTTACAACTTCCGCGCCCGCAACCCGCTCGAGGGCGGCTACGCCCACCCACCGCGCTACCGCGGCGGCGTTCGGGGCCCCGGAAACGGCGAGGCGTACCGGATGATCGTGGAAGGGCCGGGCGTGACGCCCGACGTGAAATGGGAGGGCCGCGGTCTTCTCAACTTCGACCCGTCGAACCCCATCCACGTGGCCCACGAGCAGACAATGAACAACCAGCTCGACAGGCTGAACGACAACCTCTGCTCGCACCATTAGGCGGCGGTGTCGCTAGAGTCGGCGCACGGGGGATCCCGTGCGCCGACTCCTTTTTGCCGCCGTCATAGCCGCCGCCGTCCTTGCGCCGTCTGCCACGGCGTCGCAGCTGATCGACCGGAATGCGTCTGGCATCCGGCTGAAGGTCTCGCGCGACGGCAAGGCGATGCTGTCCTATCGCGCGCGCGGGCGGCACTGGGACGTGCTCGCCTGGGGCGCGATCAACGCGCGCCCTCCGGGCAAGGCCCGCAAGCAGGTGCAGTTCAGGCTCGACCGCGCCGGCGGCTGGGGCACGTTCGGCAGGAAGCTCCGCTTCAGGAACGCCTGCCGCCCGTATGACGGCCCAACCCTCGTTCACGTCGTCACCGCCTGCAAGGCGCCGGACGGCTCCTACTGGGCAGTGCAGAAGTGGCGCCGCACGCTCCCGAACCTTGGCTTCGCGCCCTGGCGGCGTGATCAGCGCGCCTCGGCCGTCCACCTCTCTCACTGGACTAGCCCGCTCGCCGTCCTCGAGGGGTACACCGACTGGTCGTGGAACGGCCGGTTCCACCACATCTTCGGCCGGCTGACCTACCTCGGACGCCCCGTCCACGGCTACAGGACGACCAGGCAGGGCGCTCGTCTGGACAAGTACGGACGGGCCGTCTACCTCGACACGTTCGGCTCGAGGCACGGCCCCGGGTGGCGCCGCGAAAACTCGTTCGTCACGCACAAGCCGACGGGGGTCTTCTGTTACACGTTTCGCGCGCGCAATCCGCTCGAGGGCGGCTATGCCCACCCGCCCGGCTACCGCGGCGGAGCTCGAGGCCCAGGGAACGGCCTGGCCTACCGGATGACGGTCGAAGGCCCCGGCGTCACGCCCGACGTCAAGTGGGAAGGCAAGGGGCTGCCGAGATTCAACCCGCGCGCCGTTGCGCACCTTGCCTACGAGCGGGACATGAACGCCAGGCTCGACCAGTTCGGCGACCGCCTCTGCCGCAAGCATTGAGCGACGACCTGCGGGGGGTCATGCGGCGGTTCCCCGCGGGCGTCGCCGTCATCACTGTCGACCTCGACGGCGAGCGCCTGGGATTGACGCTCGGTACGCTCGTCTCGCTCTCGCTCGACCCGCCCCTCGTCGGCTTCGCCGTCAAGCAGGAGGCGGCGCTGCACGAACTGATGCGACGCGCCGGAGACTTCAGCGTCAGCCTGCTCGCCGCGGGGCAGGAAGGAATCGCGCAGCACTTCGCGCGCGGGGTGCCGCCGATCGGCCTCTGGCAGGGAGTCGAGGTGCTCGACGAGCCCGGCGCACCGCTCTTGGCAGGCGCCATGGGGTGGCTGCGAGGCCACTTGCTCGCCGAGCACCCGGCGGGGACGCACACGTTCTTCGTCGGCGAGATCGACTCCGCCGACCCCGGCCCCTCCGACCGACCACTCGCCTACTTCGGACACGCCTACCACGGCCTGTGACCGACGCCGTCGTCTTCGACCTCGACGGCCTGCTCCTCGACACGGAGCAGGTCTGGGACGAGGTGCGCGAGGGTCTGGTCCGCGAACGCGGCGGCCGCTGGCACGACCGTGCGCAGGCGGACATGATGGGGATGAGCTCCACGGAGAGGCCACGCCACGTATACCCACGGGCACCACACGCTCACGCCTATCGCGTGGACCCTGCTCGATGCCGTGGTAGACCTGGCGGGCCTCTCGATCCTGGTCGTGCGCTGCTCGTTCTCGCGCTAGTGCTCGCCGGCCCCGTCGAGCAGCGCGACGAGGTCGCTCAACGTCTCGACCACCAGCGCGGCCCCGGCCTCCTCAAGCGCCGACCGATCGACCGCCGACCCGGCAAGGACCCCGATCGCCGTTACGCCCGCGGCCCTCGAAGCCCGGATGTCCCAGGTGGCATCCCCGACTCCCCAGCATCGGTCTGCCGGTGCGCCGAGGCGCTCGGCCGCAAGCAGCAGGAGGTCCGGCGCCGGCTTCGCGCGCTTCACCTGGCTGCCGTCGACGATCGTCGGCGGCACCGCGAGCCCGAGTGCCGCGACTGACTGCGTGACCTGCTCCGCCCGGCTCGACGTCGCTATGACCCAGCGGAGGCCACGCGCTTCGATCGCCCCGAGCAGATCGCCGGCCCCGGGCAAAGGTCGCGGGCTCGTGTTCAGCCGGTCGAAGGCCTCGCCGGCCGCCGAGTCGATCTTCTCGATCTCGTCGTTGGCGATCCGGCGGCGGTTGGCCTCAGCGACGTCACGCGCCAGCCGTTTGCCGTCCATGCCGATCATCGGTGCGACCTCGTCGCGGGTCGTGCGCATGCCCGCGGCCGCGAGCGCCTCGAGCCAACCGTCGATGCGCGCGCCGACGGTGTCGACGAGCGTTCCGTCCAGGTCGAACGCGATGCCGGCCGGCGCTGGGAGCTGGTCGGGGCGCTGTGGCATGGGTCCTCCGCCGGCCGCGTGGCCCGAGCCGGTGCCTGAATCCTGCCCGACGCGACCGTCGTCCGCGCCGAAAGCGCGGACGTTCAGGCCGCGGCGTCAGCAGGAGTGGTCGCGCTACCTCCACGACGAGCTCGGGCTCGCGGAGCCGCCCGAGGAGCTGAGCCGGATCGTCGTCGAGCGGATGGAGGATCGGTATCGGCAGCAACTTCCGCTCCTTGACGGCGCCGCGGATGCCGTCCGGCGCCTGGCCGGTCATTGGCCGCTCGGGCTTGCGTCGTCGTCCAACCGTCCACTGATCGACCTCGCGCTCGACCTGATGGGCGTCGCCGAGCTCTTTCGCGCGACCGTGTCGTCCGAGGAGGTCGACCGCGGAAAGCCCGCGCCGGACGTCTACCTGGAGGCGGCGCGGCGGCTGGGCGTCAAACCCGGGAACGCCGTCGCCGTCGAGGACTCGGCCGGCGGCATTCGCTCGGCGAAGGCAGCGGGAATGGGCGTGCTCGCGATCCCGAATGCGCACTTCCCGCCTGCGGACGACGTGCTAGAGCTTGCGGACGTGCGGGTGGAGTCGCTCGCCGCGCTTACGCCGGACGCGGTCGAATCAGCGTCATCCCGTCCCTGACAGTGAGCATGAGCTGCTCGACTCGCTCGTCGGCGGCGACGTGGTCGTTGAAGGCCTTGATCGCCTCCGTGCTCTCCTCCCCGTCGTCCTCCACGACCCGCCCGGACCAGAGGACGTTGTCGGCGACGATGAAGCCGTCGTCGGCCAGCTTGGGCAATACCGCCTCGTAGTAGTTGACGTAGTTCGGCTTGTCGGCGTCGATGAAGACAAGATTCCAGGGGCCATCGAGCTCCGTGAGCGCCTCGACAGCCGGACCGACCCGGTAGTCGATGCGTCCGGCGACGCCCGCCTCCTCGGCGTAGCGTCGGGCCACAGCCGTCGTCTCTTCGTTCACGTCGAGGCTTGTGATCCGACCGCCGTCCGGCAGCGCGAGCCCCATCGAGATCGACGAATAGCCGGTGAAGGTCCCGATCTCGAGGACGTTTCGTGCCTGCGAGAGCCGCACGAGCCAACCGAGGAACTGCCCCTCAAGCGGCCCGACCATCATCTGCGGGATCTCGGAGATCGCTCGGGTCTCCTCCTCGAGCCGGCGGAAGAAGTCCGGGTCCGGCGCGGAGTGATCGGCGGCGTAGCGCTCCACGTCCTCGTTGACGATGTAGCTCATTCGACCCTCCCGACGAGCACGCAGGCGTTGTGCCCGCCGAGGCCCATCGCGTTCGAGAGCGCGACCTCGACGTCGGCGTCCCGCGCCTCGTTCGGGACGTAGTCGAGGTCGCAGACGGGGTCCGGGTGTTCGTAGTTGATCGTCGGCGGCAGCTTTCCGTGGTGGACGGCGAGCGCGGCCATCTGAGCTTCGATCGCGCCGGCCGCGCCGAAGCAGTGGCCCATCATCGACTTCGTCGACGAGACCGCGAGCTCGTAGGCATGGTCGCCGAAGACGTCCTTGATCGCCTTCGTCTCGGCGGCGTCGCCGAGCGGCGTCGAGGTGCCGTGCGCGTTGATGTAGCCGATGCGCTCGGGCTCGACACCGGCGCGCTCGATCGCCGAGCGCATCATCTCGGCAACGCCGATCGCCTCGGGCTCGGGCGCGGCGAGGTGGTAGCCGTCGTTCGAGGTGCCGTAGGCGAGCACCTCGGCGTAGATCGTCGCGCCGCGCTCCTGCGCGGCCTCGAGCTCCTCGAGGACGAGCGCGCCGGCGCCCTCGCCGATCACGAACCCGGCCCGTGTCGCGTCGAAGGGGCGCGACGCGCGCGGCGGATGCTCCTCCTCTGCGGCGAGGCCGCGCATCGCGCAGAACCCGGCGAGGATCAGCGGGTGCATACAGGCCTCGGTCCCGCCGGCGAGCATCGCGTCGGCGTCGCCTCGCCGGATGATCTCGGCTCCCTCACCCACCGCGTGCGAACCGGTGGCGCAGGCGGAGACAGGGGCGTAGTTGGGCCCCTTCAGCCCGAGCGAGATCGCGAGCTGGCCGCTCGCCGAGTCCACGAGCACGCTCGGCAGGAAGTACGGCGAGACCCGGGTCGGTCCGCGCTCCTGCAGGACCTCGTGCTGCTCCATGATCCCGAGGAACCCGCCGATCGCGGATCCGAACGCGATGCCGACACGGCTCGGCACGTAGTGCGAGTCGAGCCCTGCGTCCTCGAGCGCCTGCCTCCCCGCCTCGACCGCGAGCAGGACGTTCCGGTCGAGCCGCCGCGCCTCCTTTGGAGAGATGACATCCGGCGGCTCGAAGCCTTTGACCTCCGCTGCGACGCGTACGGGGAACTCGCTGGCGTCGAACGACTGGATGAAGTCAATCCCGCTCTCGCCGGCGAGCGCGGCGCTCCACGTGGAGGGCGTGTCGAGCCCGAGCGGGCTGACGGTCCCCATCCCGGTGATCACGACGCGTCGCATCCGGCAAGCTTAGGCAAGTGCCGGGCCCCGACGTTCCTTTCCCGCCGATGGAAGCGGAGCTCGTCTCCGAGCTGCCGGACGGCGACGGCTGGCAGTACGAGCCCAAGTGGGACGGCTTTCGCGGGATCCTCGAAAACGACGGCGGCGAGCTCGCGCTCTGGTCGCGGAAGGAACGGCCGCTGCTGCGTTATTTCCCTGAGCTGCGCCCCCTCGGCGACCTGCTTCCGCCGCACTCGGCACTCGACGGCGAGATCGTGATCGCCCGGGACGGCGTCCTCGACTTCGACTCGATGCAGATGCGGCTCCACCCGGCCGAGAGCCGAGTCAACCGGCTGGCGAAGGAGATCCCGGCCGAGTTCATCGCGTTCGATGTCCTCCTTTGGAAGGGCAAGCCGCTCCACGAGCTTCCGCTGAAGAAGCGGCGGGCTCAGCTGGAGAAGCTCGCGAAGGGCTTCCGGCTCTCGCCGTACACACTCGACCCCGAAGCGGCCGGCGAGTGGCTCGACACGTTCGAGGCGGCCGGCCTCGACGGCGTGATCGCGAAGCGGCTCGACGAGCCCTACCGGCCGGGGTCCCGCGACGCGGTCGCGAAGGTGAAGCCGTACAAGACCGCCGACGCCGTGATCGTCGGCATCCGGTGGAAGAACAAGCCGGAGAAGATCGCGACGCTCCTCCTCGGCCTCTACCGGGACGACGGCGGGCTCGACTACGTGGGCTCGGCCGCAGTCGCGGCGTCGAAGCACGACCAGATCGCCGAGCAGGTTCTCCCCCTGCTCGACGAGAAGTCGGACCGGCGCTTCTCGGAGCCCAACCGGTGGGGCACCGGCGACCTCGAGGAGCAGGCGGTCAAGCCCAAGCTCGTCGCCGAGGTGCGGTACGACAAGGTGCAGGGCAACCGCTTTCGCCACGGGACGCGTTTCCTCCGCTTCCGCGACGACAAGGCGCCGAAGGACTGCACCTGGCGCGAGCTGCGCCCGCCGCGCAACCCGAACGATCCCACGTTCGAATCGCTCCTCGCCGCCAAGTAACAGACTGTTACAAGGATTGGCACGCGCCGGCCCAAGCGGCCGCGCTCGGCATGTAACAGACTGTTACTTGGCCTTTCGGGTCTTCCGCGCGGTATCTCGGGAGGGCTGTACACGCTTCGGCTCGCCCGGCATCTTCGGGAACTGCGGCGGGTACGGCGCCTCGCCGACGCCCTCCTTCTCGTCCCGCTCGACCCACTCGAAGAGCTTTCGCAAGTCGCACACGGCCTCGTCGATGCCGGCCTGCACGTCGCCGAGCTTGGCGAACCGCTTCGGGGTCGTCCGGAGGTCGAAGTCCTCGGTCTCCACGTCTGGCAGCTCGTCCCAGGTGACCGGGGCGGAGACGGTCGCGTCCGGCCGCGCGCGGACCGAGTAGGCCGAGGCGATCGTCCGGTCGCGAGCGTTCTGGTTGTAGTCGATGAAGACGCGGCGGCCGCGCTCCTCCTTCCACCACGCCGTCGTGACCTTCTTGGGCAGCCGGCGCTCGACCTGCCTCGCAAACGCCAACGCGCAGCGGCGCACCTCCGGGAAGGTCCAGTTCGGCTCGATGCGACACGCGATGTGGATGCCCCGGTTGCCTGACGTCTTGGGCCAGCCCGTGAAGCCGAGCTCGTCCAGCACCTCGCGGACGAGGAGCGCGACCTTCTTCGCGTCCTTGAACGTCGTGCCGGCCTGCGGGTCGACGTCGATGCGGAGCTCGTCGGGGTTGTCGACGTGGGCGCGCCGCGAGGGCCAGGGGTGAAAGTCGATCGTCGCGAGGTTCGCCGCCCACGCCACGTGTGCCACCTCGGTCACGCAGAGCTCGTCCGCATGCCGGCCAGATGGGAACGTGACACGTGCGGTCTCGATCCACTCGGGACGCTTCTCCGGCACGCGCTTCTGGTAGATCGCTTCACCCTCGGCGCCGTCGGGATGCCGCTTCAGCTGTGTGGGGCGCTCGTACAACGCGCGCACGATCCCCTCGGCCACGGAGACGTAATACTGAACGTGGTCGAGCTTGGTCGCCTTCAGCTTCCGGTAGAAGAGCTTGTCCGGATTGGTCACTTTGACCGTCCGGCCGCCGATCTCCAGTTCCACGAACGGAGACGCCATGCGCGTATTTCACCCTTCCGGGGCATGCCCGTGTTGGCGGGTCCTGCAATACCTCGAAAGCCGGCTCCCCCCTCACATACCCCGGCACCTGCGGCGGCCCGCTCTCGTCCCCTCGAAGCGGGTTTCCGCGTTTCTGGGGCTGGATTCTCCGGGAAGGCGGCTATCCTGCCGCGTACGGAGAAGTGGCCGAGTGGCTGAAGGCGGCGCCCTGCTAAGGCGTTAGGTGGGGAAATCCCTGCCTCGAGGGTTCGAATCCCTCCTTCTCCGCTAGGAGGGGTGCCGGAGCGGTCGAACGGGGCGGTCTCGAAAACCGTTAGAGGTGCAAGCCTCTCGAGGGTTCAAATCCCTCCCCCTCCGCTCGATACCGCCCCCTTTGCAGCGGAAAGCCCGCTCAGCCGGTGCGCTCGTCCGGTGGGCGTGTCCAAGCGACAACAGGACTAGAGTCGGCGCGTGACGCTTCAACGGATGGACAACGTCGGCATCGTGGTGGAATCCCTCGATACCGCTATCTCCTTTTTCGCCGAGCTCGGCCTGGAGCTCGAAGGGCGAGCCACGATCGAAGGAGACTGGGCAGAGCGCGTCACTGGACTGCGCCCCATGCGCGTCGAGACCGCCATGATGCGCACGCCGGACGGCCACAGCCGCCTCGAGATCTCGCGATTTCTCACGCCGCCTGCAGTCGCCGATCACCGGAACGCCCCGGTGAACGCGCTCGGCTACCTACGCATCATGTTCGCCGTGGAGGACATCGACGATACGCTCGCCCGGCTCCGCTCGCACGGAGCCGAGTTGGTTGATGAACTGGCGCAGTACGAGGATAAGTATCGGCTCTGCTACATCCGAGGCCCTGAGGGGATCCTCATCGGGTTGGCCGAGCAGATCGGCTAGCGGGTTGAACTTTCGCGACGGGAGTGCTCCTCAGGCGTCATTCCCGAACGCTGGCCCAGCCGAAGGGCTTACGGACCGGTGTACTCGTCAGTCCACCAGTCGCGCTGGCCATCGACATCTTCACGCCGAGCCTCCCCGAGATTGGGCGCGCCGATGACGAGGATCTCGAGGCCCTTGGGCCCAGCCTCGTAGCCTCGCCACGTACCGGGCGGGACGCGCACCGCGTCCCATTCCTTGAGCTCGACGATCTTGTCGTCGAGCTTCATCCGCCCGCTCCCGCGCAGGACCAGGTACACCTCCTCTTGCTTCTTGTGCGTGTGGCCGTACGGAAAGCGATAGCCGGGCGGGACGCGCTGGTAGCTCAGGCCCGATTTCTCAAGCTCGAGCGCGTCGGTCGCCAAGCGGAACTCCAGGTCTGGCGCACCGTCGAA
>DATFOC010000098.1:0-17490 GCA_035265935.1 Gaiellaceae bacterium | reverse complement strand
GAGGCGTTCCCGCCGAGAAGGCAAACGAGCTCGCCCTTCGCGACCTCGAGCGAGAGCTGCTGGAGGATGTGGATCTCGCCGTAGTACGTGTCGACGTCTTGCAGTCTCAGCAGGCTCATGCCGCTCCCTGGAGTCCCAGGTACGCCTCGATCACCCGCGGGTCGGTTGCCACGTCTTCGAACGAGCCTTCGGCGATCTTGACACCGTGGTCGAGCGCCACCACCCGATCCGAGATGCCCTCGACGACGTGCATGTCGTGCTCGATCACGAGGACGCTGTACCCGCCGTCGCTTCTGAGCCGGCCGATCAGCTCGGTGAGCTCGAGCGTCTCGGCCGGGTTCATTCCCGCCGCAGGCTCGTCGAGGAGGAGCAGGCGCGGGTTCGTCGCCATCGCGCGGGCGATCTCGAGCCGCCGCCGGTTCGCGTAGGAGAGGTTGTAGGCCTGCTGATCGTGGCGGTAGCCGGCGAGGCGCTGGCCGAAGAATGCGAGCTTCTCCTCGGCGAGGGCAGCGATCTCCCGCTCCTCGCGGCGGGCGCGGGGGAGACGGAGGATCGCCTCGAGCACTGTCGAGCGGGTGTGGCCGTAGGCCGCCGCCATGACGTTCTCCTTGACCGTCATGTTCAGGAAGAGGCGGAGGGTCTGGAAGGTCCGCGCGATCCCGAGCTGAGTGATCCGGTGAGGGAGGAGCCCGACGATGTCGCGGCCCTCGAACCTGATCTCACCCGAGTCCGGGCGATACAGGCCGGTGACGAGGTTGAAGACAGTCGTCTTCCCGGCGCCGTTTGGCCCGATCAGGCTGACGATCTCTCCCTCGTCGACGTGCAGGTCGAGGCTCTGGACCACGGTGAGGCCTCCGAAGGACTTCGTCACCTGCTCGAGCTCGAGGAGCGGCGGTTTCTGCGTCACACGATCTCCACGCGCGGTGTCCCGAGCAGGCCCTGCGGCCGGACGGTCATGAGAGTGACGAGGAGGGCGCCGAAGAGGATCCAGCGGGCGACCGCGGGCTGTTCGACGAAGCTCGTCTCCCAGACGATCGCGGTCAGGTAGAGCGTCGGTACGAGGAGGATCGTCCGCCACCACCCTCGGATCCGCGTCAGCGCGAGCACGGCGACGACGAGCGTGATGTAGGCGACGTTCGCGAAGCGATCGTTCCCCGCCGGGATGATCACCCAGTCGGAGATCACGCCGGCCAACCGGCCGCCCTCGACGACCGCGCCGGCTGTCCACGACGGGTCGATGGCTTCCGCGATGGCGTGGGCGGCGAATCCGAAGACGACGACACCGCCGAGCACCACTCCGAGCATCCACCACGGGCGTACCGCGAGGACGAGCAGGAGCACGACCACCGCATAGAAGAGGATCCGTGCGTTGTCCTGAGGGTTCTCTGGCGCAAGGAACTGGAAGGAGACGTTGATCACGATCGCGCCGATGACGACCCCGGTGAGGCTTCCGATCCCGCCGAGGATCACGACCGCGTAGATGGTGATCAGGATCGGCAGGGCGAAGTTGCCGGAGGTCACCGCGGTCAGAACGGCGGCGAAAATACAGCCTGCGAGGCCCGCGATGCCCGCGCCGAAGGCGAACGCCTTCAGCTTCAGGCGGTTCACCGGCATGCTCATCGCCTCGGCCGCGAGTGGGTCCTCGCGAAGCGCTCGCCAGGCACGGCCCGTCCGTGACTCGCTGAGAAAGTGCAGGCCGATCAGGACGAGCAGGACGATGCCGAGGATGAACCAGTACTGCTGGCGCCTCGTCGTGAGCTCGTAGCCGAGGAGGTCGTTCGGGTCGATGTCCGCGATCCCGTTCGGCCCTCCGGTCAGTCCCTTGCCGCGCACGGTCGGATTCGCCGCGTTCACGAAGACGACGAAGGCCTGGCCGAAAAAGAGGGTCACGATGGCGAGGTAGTCCCCGAGCAGGCGGCGGGAGGGGATGCCGAGCACGAGGCCCAGCAGTGCCGTGCTGACCACGACGACCGGGATCGAGACCGCCGAGGGCCAGTGGATGCCGTACTGCTCCGACGAGAGCAGCGCGTAGAAGTACGCGCCGAAGCCGAAGAGCGCCACGTAGCCCAGGTCGAGCAGCCCGGCATACCCGACGACGACGTTCAACCCCAGCCCGAGCAGGATGTAGATCAGGGTGAAGATCCCGTACGCGAACAGATCGCCGCGGTCCATCCAGAACGGCAGCGTGGCGGCGAACACGCCGAAGATCAGGAGCCGCGCCCAGGGCGGCAGGAGTGCGTCGATCCGCCGGCCGAGACGGGCGAACCCGACGCGATCCTCGCGGCGACCCTCGACGCTCGCGACCCACTCGTCGACGCCCACGCGCGGGCGATCGCGCTCGTCGGGCCGGCCCGGGACCTCGGGGATGTCTCCGCCCGTCTGCATCAGACCTTCTGGATCGCCCGCGTCCCGAGCAGGCCGCTCGGACGGATGAGCAGGACGAGGATCAGGATCCCGAAGACGGTCAGGTCGGACCAGCGCCCACCGAGGTAGCCGGCGGCGAACGACTCGGCAAGGCCGACGAGCAGGCCGCCGAGCATCGCGCCCGGGATGCTGCCGATGCCGCCAACGACGGCCGCGGTGAATCCCTTCAGTCCGGCGAGGAAGCCCATGAAGTGGAAGACCTGGCTGAAGAGGAGGCCGAACATCACCCCGGCCGCTCCGGCGAGGAGCGAGCCGATGAAGAACGTGGACGCGATCACGCGGTCCGTGTCGATCCCCATCATCGCGGCCGCCTCGCGATCGTAGGAGGTCGCCCGCATCGCCTTTCCCAGATGCGTCTTCGCCACGAGCAGCGTGAGCGCCACCATCAGGCCTGCCGTCGTCGCCAGGACGATCACCTGGATGAGCTGCACGTTCACGTTGTTGACCACGAAGACGGGGTCGGTCAGCGGCCCGGGTTCGAAGAACTCGGGGTTCTTCGACCCGAGCACGAAGGAGTCGTAGCTCCGGAACTGGGAGCCGAAGACCAAGAGCGCACTGTTCTGCAGGAAGAAGGAGACGCCCAGCGCGCTGATCAGCGGTGCGATGCGTGGTGCGTCACGTAACGGACGGTACGCGAACCGCTCGATCACGACGCCGAGGAGTCCCGAGACGAGCATCGCGGCGAGGAACATCAAAACGATCAGCGGGGCGAGCGCGATGTTCGGGGACAATGGACCGCCGAGCAGTGACAGCACGCCATAGCCGACGAACGCCCCGATCATGTAGACGTCGCCGTGGGCGAAGTTCAGGAGCTTGAGGATTCCGTAGACCATCGAGTAGCCCAGGGCGATCAGCCCGTAGAGGCTGCCCAGCGTGATCCCGTTGACGAGCAGCTGGATGAAGAGCTCGGCGTTGAAGGCGACGATCACGGACGCGGAAGATTCTCAGAACGGCATGCGGCCCATCGAGGTGATGGGCCGCACGCGTGATTCACCTACTCGTGTCGCTACGAGACGCGGACGTAGACGCCGCGGTTGTTGATCCGGTAGATCCCGAAGTTCGCCGGGCTCTCCATGTCACCGCGGCCCAGCACGCCTCTCGGGCGCTGGACGAAGCGGATGCGGAAGCCGACGATCGACTGGCTCTGCGTGATGTTCGTCTGGTTGATGTTCCGCCGGACCTCGGCGCGCGTCGCCGTGCCGTTGGCGCACGCCTTGTCGATCGCCCGGCCGACCACGTCGGCAGCCTGGTAGCTGGGAAGCCCGAACAGCTCGGACTTGCCTCGGCCAGGCCCACGCCGGTACGCGGCGATGATCGGGCTCTGGAGGTTGATCGGGAAGAACGAGACGAACGAACCCGGGATCTTGAAGCTGTCCGGGTCGAAGAGCCCGTCGGAGCCGAAGAGCACGGCCCGCTTCCCCTGAGAGCGAAGCGCCTGGCCGAACAGCTGAGCCTTGGGAGCCAGCTGCCACGGGATGTAGACCGACTGCGTGTTAGCCGGAATCCGTGCCGCGAGCGACGAGAAGTCCGTCGTGTCGGCCTCGTTCACCGACTCGCGCTGCACGTTGACGCCCCGGGAGCGGAGGATCCGCTGCACGGTGTCCGAAAGCCCCGTGCTGTACGAGTTCTGCGCGTCCACGATCGCGACCCGCGAGTGGCGAAGTGTGCCGCGAATGTAGTTCGCGACGCGCGGGCCCTGCTGATCGTCGTTCGGGACGACGCGGAAGAAGTACCCGCGGGCCCGTCCGTCCGTGGTGAGGCTCGTGCGGGTTGCGGAACCCGATACGAATCCGAGCCCGCCGTTCTTGAACGGTGCCGTCGAGACCTGCACCTCCTGGCTGCCGGCCGGGCCGACCACGCCGAGGACCTGCGAGTTGGACGCAAGGCGCTCGGCGACCTGGATCGCCTGGGCGGTGTCCGGGAGCTGCGTGTCGCCGACGACGGTGCGGAACTTCGTCCGTCGGTGCGACCTGTTGTAGCGGGTGACCCAGTAGCGAGCCCACCGGCCCTGCTGCGAGCCGATCGAGGCCGCGGCCCCGGTGATGGGCGCCGCGACGCCGATGGTTCTTGTCCGGCCGCAGGTGATCAGCGTCCGATCGCTGGTAGTCGGCGACTGAGCCGCAGTAGTCGATCCTCCGGCTGTTCCGACAGCCACGGCGAGAGCCGTGAGCGCCGTCAGCGCCGTCAGGATCGGAATCAGCGCTTTTCTCATCCTTCCTCCTTGTTCTTCGAGCGGAGCGTCATTTTGACTCGTGCGCCCTCGAGGCGGGATCGCCTGAGGGATGAAAGACCCCGAGTACTCGCATAGACCCCTTTCCGGTGTTCTCGAGACAATGGTCGGCTAGCGGCGGAAGGTGTATTGCCGATCCCGGGCCGACCACCCTCTGCTCCCCGCCGAGATGGAGGATTCCTTCTCCATCGATGATGTAGACGATCTCGTCGTAAATATGGCTGTGGTTCGGTGCGCGACCCGGCGCGATCAGCCCGAGGAACTGCGTGATGTCGCGGCAGCCAACATCCTGGTTGACGAGGTAGCGGAACTCCCGGTCGGAACCCGCCCGGAGCGTCGGCTGGTCGGCGTAGCGGACTGTCCGGCGGACAGGAGTGTTCGCCGCGTCGTCTGCTTGCGGCGCCTCGACGACCACGACTACCAGGTCGTCGGGGCCCGAGTTCTCGAGCTCGTACTCCTCGCCCGACACCACGTACGCGCCGGTGTCAGGCTCGAGCGAATGCGTCTCGTCGCCCACCCGAAGGGTGCCGCGTCCTGATTCGACGAACAGGATCTCCTGGGTGGCCTCGAGTCTGCGCGGGCCGGACCGCCCGGGCCTGCAGCGGACCACGCGCTGCGCCAGAAACTCCGACCCGTGGCTCTGATCGATCGTGACTGCTACCTCGGCGTTGTCGATCGCTCCACCACCTCCTTCGAGACCCGACCTCCGCGACCGGGAACCAATCATTCACCTGCACGGTGCGATTCTCGCACTCTCTAGGATCGGTTTGTGCCACCGCCGTTCCGCATCGGGGTCATGCAGCTGACGATGGAGCCGCTGGACGAGATGCTCGAGTCGGCGCGGGTCATGGACGAGGCCGGAATGGACACGGTCTGGCTGGCCGAGGCGTACCCGTGGTGGCGCAAGCACGGGATGGAGGCACGGTCATCGACGGTTGTCTCGGCGCTGATGGCGCGAGAGACCAGCCGGCTCACGATCGGCTGGGGGATCATCTCGCCGTTCACGCGGCACCCCGTGCAGGTGGCGATGGACGCCCGCGTCGTCCAGGAGGCGGCTGGACCGGGCCGGTTCCTCCTCGGGTTCGGCACGTCGAAGATCTTCCTGAACAATACGAAGCAGCAGACCAATCGCACCCTGGGGCCTATGCGAGACGCGGTCGCCATCGTGAAGGGCGTCCTTTCGGGCGAGGCGTTCCAATACGACGGCGGCACGTGGAGCGCCGACGTCCCCGCCCTGAACGGCGCGGCGCACACGCCCAGAGAGGTGCCCCCGGTCTACGTCGCCGCGACGGCACCGAAAATGCAGGCGCTCGCGGGCGAGATCGGCGATGGCTGCCTGACGCCGTCGATCACGACGCCGGCCTTCGTCCGCTACACGCGGGAGAACGTGGCACGCGACATCGACATCGGCTGCACGGTGGTCGCGTCGATCGGAGAGGACCGGGACGAGGGCCGGGACGGCGCCCGCGAGATCGCCGGGATGTATCTCGCGAACAAGGTCCAGAACATCCAGGGCTCCGCGGACACGCTGCTCGAGCTCGCCGGCATCGAGCAGGAGGAGATCAGGCCGGTCGCGGAGGCGATGGAGCGGGGCGGCCGCCTCGCCGCCAAGGACCAGGTGACGGACGAGCTGCTTGACAAGTGCAAGCCGATCGCGGGTATGCCCGAAGACTGCATCGCCGCGATCGAGGAGTACCGTGACGCCGGCTGCACGCACGTGATGCTCGAGCTCTGGGGCGACCGGCGCCACGACCAGATCCGGATGTTCGGCGAGCAGGTCCTGCCCAATTTTCGATGATCGACGAACGGCGACTGGTCGACCTCGCGCTGCGCCTGGTCTCGACGCCTTCCTTCACGGGGTCGGAGGAGGCGTGCGCCCGCGTCATGGCCCACGAGCTCGAGGACCTAGGCCTCGAGGTGATGTGGCAGCAGGTCGAAGACGGCCGGGCGAACGTCGTCGGCACCTGGCCCGGCGAGGGCGGCGGCCCCACGCTGATGTTCAACGGCCACCTCGACACTTCGTACTCGGGGGAGGAGCCGTGGCTGCGCAGTATCCCGGGCTTCCGGCCGGAAGGGTTCGAGCGCGAGGGACGGATCTACGGCCTCGGGATCTCGAACATGAAGGGCGCGCTCGCCTGCTACGTCGAGACGGTGCGGTCGCTGATCGAGGATGGAGTCCGACTGAGGGGTGATGTGCTTTTGGCCGCCGTGGCCGGTGAGATCGAGAAGACGCAGGAGGGCGGCGCGCAGGGCGCCGAGTACCGCGGCTACGCGGCCGGGTCGCGCTACCTCGTCGGCCACGGAGGCGCCGCGGACCTCTGCATCCTGGGCGAGCCGACAGAGAACAAGCTGGTGCTCGCGCACTTCGGGACGCTGTGGCTCCGCCTGCGGGTCACGGGGCCGTTCGTCCACACCGCGTTCTCGATGGGGCGGATCGAGGAGAACTCGATCGTGCGGATGCGGCCCGTCCTCGAGCGCGTGGTCGCCTGGCTGCCCGAGTGGGAAGAGGAGATGTCGTACGGCGACGTGCGCGGCGTCGCCAACGTCGGCGCCATCCGAGGCGGCTTCGGCTGGCGCGTCTCACGGACCCCGCACGCGACCGACTTGTTCGTCGATCTGCGGGTGCCGCCCGACGTCCCGATGGCGGACGCCCGTCGGCGGGCGCTCGAGTTCGCGCGCGGCCTCGAAGGCGTCGAGGCCGAGGTCTACGTGACGGCGCCCGGGGCGGAGATCGACGAGAGCAGCCCGGTCGTCAGCGCCGTAGCCGAGGCGCACGAGGAGGTGTTCGGCTCCGAACCGGAGCGGGACGTGACGCGTTGGTTTTCGGACGCTTCGGTGCTGAGCCGGTACGGCATCGCCACACTCAACTATGGCACCTCGTCCGGTCTCCCCGATGCCGAGCTCGGCGAAAATCTCGAGATCGACGGGCTCGTGAAGACGGCGGAGGTCTACGCACGCGCCGCACAGAAGGTCTGCGGATGAGGCTGGTGACGTACGACGGCGGCAAGGTCGGCCGAATCGACGGCGAGGAGATCGTGAGGCTCGAGGTTTCTGACATGCGCACGTATTTCGAGCGCGGGGGCGCCGAGGACGCCGGCGACCGGGCGGTGCTCGCCGAGGCAGACCTCGAGGCGCCCATCGTTCCGAAGAAGTTCTTCCACACGGCCGGGAACTTCCGCGAGCACGAGGAGGAGTCGAAGCAGGTGGACTGGTCTCACGCGATCGCGCCGTGGATCGTCTTCTTCCAGAACGTCGACGCGCTGGTCGGCCCCGACGACCCGGTCGTCTATCCCGAGCACCTGACCGAGGAGCTCGACTACGAGCTCGAGCTGGCCGTCGTGATCTCGAAGCCCGGCAAGTGGTTCTCCGCAGGGGAAGCGATGGACTACGTCGGCGGCTACGTCGTCTTCAACGACATCACCGCCCGCGACATCCAGCGGCGGGAGATGGAGTCGGGAGTCTTCTCCTTCTGCAAGGCCATCGACACCTTCTGTCCCCTTGGCCCCTGGATCGTGACCACAGATGAGATTCCCGACCCGCATGACCTCGCAATGGAGCTGCGCGTCAACGGAGAGGTGCGGCAGACGTCCCACTCGGGCCGCATGTCAGTGACGGTCCCGGAGATCCTGTCCCACTACTCGGCCCTGGGGTACTCGGCGGGCGACGTTCTCTCGACCGGCACAGTCAGCGGCGTGGCCGGGTTCAGCGAGGACGCGGCGTCGCTCTACCTGAAGCCGGGCGACGTGATGGAGGCGGAGATCGAGCGGATCGGCGTGCTGCGAAACCCGGTGATCTCGTGGCGGGAGGCGCACGGCGAGCCTGCGCCCGAGCGCGTTCGCTGGTGAGCTGGCCCTGCGACGACGCGAAGCTCGAGCGGGTTCGCGAGCTCATGGTGGAGGAGGGCGTCGATGCCCTCGTCGTCCGCGCACCCGACAACGTCCTTTACCTCTCCAATTTCTGGGGCATGAAGGGCTACGACGCGGTCGTCTTCCCGCGGGAGGGCGACCCGACGCTGATCTGCCTCGAGGCCTCGGCCGGTGATGCCGATCGCATGTCCTGGACGACGGACGTCCGCTTGTTCCGCGGCTACGACGAGTCCGACCCGCGGCCGCCGCAGGTCAGGGCGCTGGCGCTCGCAGTCGAAGCGTCCAAGGGCTATGGGAAGGTCGGCGTCGAGCTCTCGCTCGGGACCCAGGCGTCGGACCGCATGGTCGGCGAGCCAACCACCTACACCCGAGCCTGGTTCGACGCCTGGCCGGGCGCGACGGACGCGACGCCGCTCCTCGCGCGGGCCCGCGCAATCAAGACCGAGCAAGAGCTCGAGCGGATGCGCCTTGCAAACGAGATCGCAGCCGCCGCGATGGACTACACACGAGGCCACCTGCGGCCCGGCATGAAAGAGAGCGAGGCCGCGGCGCTCTGGAACGGCTACGTCCACGGCCGCGGGACGGGCTGGGAAGGCAAGGTGGACCTCGCACTGGGCTTTTCCCTCGTCTGGTCGGGGCAGGGGATCCGGACGTTCACGGCGACCGCCGACCGGCCAGTCCGAGAGCACGAGCCGACGCTCTTCGAGATCTGGGTCTGCGCCGACGGCTACTGGTGCGACCACACGAAGAATCTCTGCCCCGGCGAGTTGACGCCGCAGTACGAGCGCCTTCGTGAGAGCCTGATGGCCGTATACGAGCGGGCGATCGACCACTGCCGGCCGGGCGCGAGCCTCGCCGAGCTCGATCGACTCATCCGGGAGGGGATCGACCAGGTGGGCTACCCCGGCCAGCCGTCACACCCCGTCGCGCACGGTGTCGGCGCCCGGGCCCACGAGCCGCCGTATGCGCACCAGGCTGACACGAGCGCCACGATCGATGCGGGGATGGTGCTGGCGATCGAGCCCGGTGCCTACTGGGAAGGGGGAGGCGGTCTTCGTGTCGAGGACAACTTCCTGATCACGGCCGACGGCCCCGAGAAGCTGTCGTCCTTCCCGGACGGGGTCGTGCGGTGATCTGGACCGGCGAGCTCAACCGGCCGCACGCGCTGCAGGTCGAGGTCGGGTTCTACGACACGACGCTCCGCGACGGCGAGCAGACGGTCGGCGTCGTGTTGATGCCGGAGGAGAAGCTCGAGATCGCCCGCGCGCTCTCCGAGGCGGGCGTCGAGCGCATCGAGGCCGGGTTCCCGCGCGTTTCCGAGGATGACTGGGAGGCCGTGCGGCTGATCTCGGAGGCGGGCCTCGTCGCGCAGGTCTGGGGCTTCTCGCGCGCTGTTCAGGCCGACGTCGAGGCGCTGGTCGAGCTGGGCGTCCCGGCGAGCGTGATCGAGTCGCCGATCTCGGAGCTGAAGCTCCGTGCCCTCGGGGTCTCCCGGGAGACGATGCTGGAGCGGATCCGCTCGGCCGTGTCCTACGCGGTCGAGAGCGGGATCCACGTCGCCTACTTCGGCGTCGACTCGACCCGCGCCGAGCCGGGTTTCTACGACGCCGCGTACGCCGCTGCGGTCGAGGCGGGTGCGGCGGAGGTGGTCGTGGTCGACACGATCGGAGTCGCCGGGCCGGAGGGCGTCGCCGAGCTCGTCGGCCGGACGCGTGAGCGCCTCGGGCCGGATGTCGCGATCCATTTCCACGGCCACAACGACTTCGGCCTGGCCACGGCGAACGCTGTCGCGGCGGTGAAGGCGGGGGCCCGGTGGATCCACGGCACCGTGAACGGGATGGGGGAACGGGCCGGGAACGCCAATCTCGGCGAGGTCGCGCTCGCGCTGCGCGCCGTATACGGCGTCGAGACTGCCCTCGATCTGACGAAGGCCCGTGAGCTCGCCGACCGCGTCCAGCAGCTGTCGGGCTACGAGCTCGAGCCCTGGAAGCCGCTTACCGGCGAGAACCTCTTCCGGCGGGAGAGCGGGGCAGTCGCGAGCCAGTTCCACGACCCGGAAGCCATCGAGCCGTACTCGTCCGAGCTCGTCTCCGCCGAGCGCGGCATCGTGCTCGGCAAGAAGAGCGGCCTCGATTCGATCCGGATCAAGGCCGAGGAGCTGGGACTCGACGTGCCTGAGGAACGGCGTGCCGAAGTGCTCGCCGCCGTCAAGAGGCTCGGAACCGAGAAGCGGCGGCTAGTCACCGACGAGGAGTTCCGTCAGCTCGTGAAAGGACCAGCATCGTGACCCGAGAGTTGATCAACCCGCCGGAGCTCCATCCGGCACCAGGCTTCAGCCACGTCGCCCTCGCGGAAGGCCAGAGGGTCGTCCACTTCGCAGGCCAGCTGGGGATCGGCATGGACTTCTCCCTCGCCGCCGACGACCTGCACGGCCAGACGGCCGCTGCGATGCGGAACCTGAAGACTGCGATGGACGCCGCCGGCGTCGGCTGGGACGACATCGTGCGACGCACGATCTATACGACGAAGCCGACCGACTACGAGACGATCACGAAGGCGATCGACGAGGTCACCGGCGGCGCCGATCACCCGGCGCAGACGATCGTCGGCATCACGGGTCTCGCCGTGCCGGGCTGCCTGATCGAGATCGAGTGCACGGCGGTGTGCTCCTGAGCCGAGCGTACGACGACGTCGTCGTCGGCAGCGGGATCAACGGCCTCGCGTGTGCCGCGCTGCTCGCGCGCAGCGGCCGTCATGTGTGCGTGCTCGAACGGAATGACTGGTTCGGAGGCGCGATCAAGACGGACGAGATCACCGAGCCCGGCTTCAGGCACGACGTGTTCAGCGCGTGGCATCCGCTCTGGGTCGGAGGCCAGGCTCACGCACAGCTCGGCGCGGATCTGGCCCGCCATGGTCTCGACTACCTCAATACCGACCTCCCAACTGGGACGCTCTACCCCGACGGCGAGAGTGCATTCCTCCTACGCACGGCTGACGAGAACGCCGCCGAGCTCGATCGTCACCACGCCGGTGACGGCGACGCCTGGCGGGCAATGCTCGGCGAGTTCTTCCCGAATGCCGACCTCGCGTTCGGGATCCTCGGAACCGAGCTGTGGTCACGCCAGGGGGCGGGCCTCGGGGTGAAGGCGGTCCGCCGGCTCGGCAGGCAGGGCGCTGCGGAGTTCGCCGGGCGGCTGCTCATCTCGGCCCGGGACTGGCTGGAGACCGCGTTCGGCTCCGAGCGCACCCATGGGCTCCTCGCGCCGTGGGTGCTCCATACCGGCCTCGGTCCTGACGCGGCGGCGTCCGGCTACATGGCCCAGGTGATCGCCGTCGCCGTCCAGGAAGGCGGCATGCCGATTCCGCGCGGCGGCGGCCAGAAGCTCGCCGACGCTCTTGTCGCGCTGATCCGGGAGAACGGCGGCAGCTGCGAGACGGGTGTCCACGTCGAGCGGGTGTTCAGCGGCGGCGTGCGCACCGCGGACGGCGAGACCGTCTCCGCGACGGAGGTGATCTGCAACGTGACGCCGACGCAGCTCTACGGCGAGCTGCTCGAAGGCTACGAGGACAAGGCGAAGGGCTTCCGCTACGGGCGCTCGGAGATGCAGATCCACTACGCGCTCTCCGAGCCGCCGCGGTGGGAGGCTGACGAGCGGCTGGCTCGGACGGCCATCGTCCACCTGACGCCGGGGCTCGACGGCGTCTCGCGGGCCGTGAACGAGGCGGACCGCGGGTTGCTGCCGGCGGAGGCCACGGTCGTCGTGGGGCAGCCGCTCACGATGGACGACTCGCGTGCACCCCAGGGGAAGGGCCTCCTCTGGATCCAGCTCCAGGAGCTCCCGTGGCGCATCAAGGGCGACGCCGCGGGCGAGTTTGACATCGGCGCGGGCGAATGGACAGAGGAGCTCCGCGAGCGCTACGCCGAGCGGATCCAGTCGCGCCTCGCCCGCCACATCCCGAACCTGGAGTCGTCGATCCTCGCCCGCACCGCGCTCTCGCCCGCCGATCTGCAGGCAGCGAACATCAACCTCCGCCAAGGCGACCCCTACGGCGGCTCCCTCGCCCTCGACCAGAACTTCCTCTGGCGGCCGCTCGGCTCGCAGCCGGGCCACCGGACGCCGGTCCCTGGGGTCTGGCACGTCGGGGCCAGCACGCATCCCGGCCCCGGGCTCGGCGGCGGCTCCGGGGCGCTTGTCGCCCAGCAGCTCCTGAAGCCGTCCCTCGCCGAGCGGGCGCGGGGGCTCGTACGCCGCTGATGCCGCGCTACTCGATCTCCCAGATCACGACGGTCGGGCAGTCGTTCGCCGACGACCTCGACGCCTACAAGGACGCAGGCGCCGACGGGATCGGGATCTGGGAGATGAAGCTTGCCGACGACTCGCTCAGCCGCTTCAGGGCCAGCGGGCTAGATGCGGCGGTCGCCGTCACCGAGGTGCCCTCGATCTTGTCGCTGCCGTTGATGGAGGGGCCAGAGGATCCTGCGCAGCGGATCGAGGCGGTCTGCGCCGGGGTCCGGCGCCTCGCGTCGTTCGAGCCGGATGCGGTGCTGTTCCTGACCGGCCCCGGCGAGGATCGGGAGACCGTCGTCGAGGGCATCCGGCACATCGCTGATGCGGCCGCGGCGGTCGGCGTCCGGGTCGCCCTGGAGCCGATCCAGCAGGAGTTCGCCGAGCTCTGGACGATCGTCAGCTCGCTGGACGAGGCGGCGAAGCTGATCACCGAGGCCGGCCGCCCGGACGTCGGGCTGATGTACGACGCCTGGCATCTCTGGAACCAGCCGCTCGAGCAGATCGAGCGGCACCGCGACCGCATCGTCGGCGTCCACCTGGCCGACTGGCGCGAGCCGACGCGGAACACGAACGACCGCGTCCTCCCCGGCGATGGCACGGTCGACTACGGGCCGATCCTGGCCGCCCTGCGCTGGGATGGCTTCCTGGACCTCGAGATCTTCTCCGACCCCGAGCTCCCGGACTCGCTGTGGAAGGAAGACCCGCGCGAGCTCGCCAGGTGCGGAGTGGAGGCGCTATCTCGCGTGTCTGCGTAGTCGGCGCCGGGGTCATCGGCAGCCTCTATGCGGCGCACCTCTCCCGGGTGGCCGCAACGTCCGTTCTGTGCCGGAGAGAGGAGCATGCCCGCGCGCTCCGCGAAAACGGCCTCCGGGTCTCGGGCCGCCATGACTTCGTCGCCGAGGTGGCGGCGACGACGGAGCCCGCGCAGCTTCTCGAGCCGG
Source organism: Gaiellaceae bacterium (assembly GCA_035265935.1). GTDB lineage: Bacteria > Actinomycetota > Thermoleophilia > Gaiellales > Gaiellaceae > JACDAN01. The sequence continues at coordinate 3,740 of DATFOC010000098.1, read as the reverse complement.
ACCTCGTCATCGTCGCGACGAAGACGACGGAACTCGACGCGGCGCTCGCGCGCCTCGCCGGTCACTGGCCGGCGGCCACGGTGATGACGGTGCAGAACGGCCTCGGCGCGGAGGAGATCGCCCGCCGCCACGGCGCCTGGCAGCTCGTCTCCGCCGTCACCTTCATGAGTGGGACGCGGCACGCGGACGACCACGTTGAGTACATCCTCGACACCGATACCTGGCTAGGCCCGTACGGCGAGACGCCGTTCGACGTCGTCGAGGAGATCGCCGAGCTGCTCGTCCGATCCGAGCTGAAGGCGCGGGCATTCGAAGATCTCCGCCCGGCGCAGTGGTCGAAGCTGATCTTCAACTCGACGGTGAACACCGTCGCCGCGCTCACCGGCCTACCGCACGACCCGCACTTCGCGAAGCAGGAGCGCCTCGAGGATCTCGGCAGCCTCGTCCAGGACCTCATGAACGAGGGCAAGCAGGTCGCAGCCGCGGCCGGTGTCGAGCTCCACGAGGACCCGTGGGAGATGAACGTGCTCGCGACGCGTCGCGGCAGCCGCCACTACCCGTCGATGCTCGAGGACGTCGAGGCGCACCGCCCGACGGAAGTCGACCAGATCACCGGCGCCCTCGTGCGCGAGGCTGAGCGGCTCGGTGTCCCGGTCCCGCTGCAGACTGCGATGTACCGGCTCGTCAAGGCGCGAGAAGCCTCGTGGGCATCCGATTGACCGGCGTTCCCCGTACGTTCAATATCTACCTCGATCTCTCGAAATTGGTCCTATCTGAGGCGGGAGGAGCAAGCATGCGCAATACGAGGTGGGGGGTCGCTGCGGCGCTCCTCGTTGGGACGGTCGTGGCGCTGGCGGCGCTCGGAGGCGCGAGCAGCGACAGCTCGGCGGCGACGAGACCGGCCATCGTCATCGGCTGGGCGTTCGACAGCAAGGGCAACATGGCGCCGTTCGACGGGCCGGCTCTTGCCGCCGCCCGCATCCACGTACGCCAGATCAATGCGAAGGGCGGCGTCGGCGGCAGGCCGATCCGAATCGACACCTGCGACACGAACAACAACAACCCCGCACGCGCCAAGTCATGCGCGAGAAGCCTCCTCGGGAGGGGGGCGCACGTCATCTTCGTGACCTGCGACGTGGACTTCGCGACGCCGGTCGTCCAGGAGGCGATCAACCGCGGGAAGCTCACGATCGCGCCGTGCATCGGCACGGACCAGATGGGCCCGAAGCGCTTCGGCCGGGCGAAAGGCAAGCTGGCCTTCAGCTTCGGAAACGTGGCCCAGGACGAGGGATCGGCGATGGCCGAGTACGCGATCCGGCGCGGCTGGCGCACCGCCGGCCTCGGCACGAACACGCTGCTCGTCTACTTCAAGAACGTCGTCACGGCGTTCGAGAAGCGGTACACGCAGCTGGGCGGCCGGATCGTCGGGCGTGAGAGCTACGCGACCGGGGCGAACAACGTCCAGAACGCGGTCAACCGGCTGAACCAGCGCCGTGCGGCCGTCTACGTCACGTCCACGGCATTCGGCGAGCTGCCGGCATTCGTCTCGGGCTTCCGCTCGCTCGGGAACCAGACGCCAGTGCTCAACTCCTGGGCCGGAGACGGGACGTACTGGGTGACACAGAACCCCCGGATCACCAACTACTACGCCGTGACCTTTGCGTCGGTCTTCGGCGACGATCCGAATCCCGCCGTTCGGCGCCTGGCCGTCCAGGTCAAGGCGGGCACGGGCGGGTTCGTCACCGGCCCCGCTGCAATCGACGGCGTCATCGCTGCGATCAGGCGGGCCGGAGGCTCGACGAACGGTGCGAGGCTCGCGGCGCAGATGGAGAAGTTCAGGAAGGTGCCGACGATCTCGGGCCGCGTGAGCTTCTCGCCCCAGCTGCACACGGTGTTCGGGCGCGCATACCGCGTGATCCAGGTTCAGAACAACCGCGGCAGGCGGGTCGGGATGGTCACGGCGAGGGTCGTCCCGAAGCTCTAGCGACGTTGGGCGACGAACCCACGGCCGCTCAGGCGGAGAGGAGGCCCCGAGACACCCTCCGGGCCTCCTCCGTCTCGCGGTCGTTCGCGGGCGTTCGGGCGCTCCAGGACGTCACGCTCGAGCTGCATCGGCACGAGGTCGTCGGGCTGATCGGACCGAACGGCGCCGGGAAGTCGACGCTGGTGAACGTCCTGACCGGTTTCGACTCCCCGACGGCGGGATCCGTGGAGCTGGCCGGCCGCCGCATCACGCGCTGGAGTGCGCACCGGCGGGCCAGAGCCGGCCTCACGCGGACCTTTCAGCACAGCCGGTCTTTCCGGGACCTGTCGGTGCGAGAGAACGTCGAGGTCGCGGCGATCGGCGTCGGGGCAGGGCCGCGCAAGGCGCGGCGGCGGGCGGACGAGCTGCTGCGGCTCCTCGGCCTGGAGAGGCAGGAGCAGGCGCCGGCCGGGGTGCTCGCCCATGGCGACGAGCGCCGGCTTGGCGTCGCCCGTGCGCTCGCGACAGAGCCGCGGTTTGTCCTGATGGACGAGCCCGCGGCCGGACTGCCCGAGGCGGAGGTGCCGGACTTCGCCTCCGTCGTGCGCTCCGTCCGTGACGACTACGGCGCCGGCGTGCTGCTGATCGACCACAACATGGCGCTCGTGATGAGCGTCTGCGACCGGATCGTCGTACTCGACCAGGGGCGGACGCTCGCCGACGGGACGCCCGCCGAGATCCGCGGAAACCTCGACGTCGCCGCCGCCTACCTCGGCGAGTCGGCGGTGGCGGAGAAGGACGCAGGTGGCTGAGACGGCCGCGCTCGCGGTCCGGGACCTCGAGGTGCGCTACGGGGCCGTGCCGGCCGTTCGCAATCTCTCACTCGATGTCGGCAAGGGGGAGATCGTCGGCTTGATCGGTCCGAACGGCGCCGGCAAGTCGACGACGCTGCACGCGATCATGGGGCTGGTCCAGGCACGCACCGGCTCGGTCACAGTCGACGGGTCGCCGGTCCTCGGCCACACGCCCGAGTCGATCGCCCACCGCGGTGTCGCCCTCGTCCCGGAGGGCCGCCGGATCTACCCGGACTTCAGCGTCGAGGAGAACCTGCGACTCGGGCTCGCCGCCCGCCGGGGCAGCCGACGTCTGAGCGCGCTCGCCGGCGCCTACGAGCTCTTCCCGGTCCTCCGCGAGTACCGGCGGCGACAGGCCGGAGTGCTCTCGGGCGGTCAACAGCAGCAGCTTGCGATCGCCCGCGCACTGGTGGCTCAGCCCGACGTCCTGCTTCTCGACGAGCCGTCGCTCGGTCTCGCGCCATCACTGGTGGACGACGTTTTCTCGACCCTCGCCGATATCCGCGAGGGCGGATTCGCCGTCCTCCTCGTCGAGCAGCGCGCGCAACGGACGGTCGCGCTCGCCGACCGCACCCACGTGCTCGCGAACGGCGAGCTCCGCCTCACCCTCGGGCCCGCCGACGCCGGCGACACGGAGAAGATGGTTGCCGCCTACTTCGCAGGATGACCGGCACGCTCTTCGCCGTCGTCGACGCGCAGACCCTGGCCGACGCTGTCGGTCTCGGGGCCGTCTACGCGCTGATGGCGGTCGGGATCGGGCTCGTCTTCGGCGTCCTCCGCCTCGTCAACTTCGCATACGGCCAGCTAGTCATGGCCGGCGCCTACACGCTCGCGTTCACGGCGCACTGGCGCGTCGTCTGGAGCATCGTGGCCTGCTTCGTCGTCGTCGTCGCCCTCTCGCTCCTCATGGACAGGGTCGTGTT
>DATFOC010000097.1:0-26872 GCA_035265935.1 Gaiellaceae bacterium | reverse complement strand
GAGAAGAGGACGGTCATTACGGCCATGGTTCCCCCGGCGAGCATCGCTCCGGTCACGGAGAAGTCGTTCTGCGTGACGCCCTGCTGGATCAGGTCTCCGAGCACGATCAGCAGGATCAGGTCGAAGGGCTCGAGCGTCGAGAGCTCGCGGCGGCCAACGGCGCGCGTCACGAACCAGACAAACACGAACATGATGATTCCGCGGAAGACGATGTCCATTAAGGAAACACCGTGATCGAGCGGTCGATGGTCGTGAGCAGCTCGTCTCCGTCGTAGAGCCGGACGTCCTGGGAGCGGTGCCCGACGTTGGTCGGGTTTACCTGGAGCTGGAGGTAGAAGACGTGCGTCTCGCCGCCCGGAATCCGCCCAAGCTCGAAGACAAGCTTGCCGTCGCGGCTCGCTTCTCCGATCGGCGTCGGCTCGACCGTGTTGATGGTGATCCCCTCCACCCAGCCCGGGTCGAGCACGAGCGTTGCCTCTTCGACCTCCTGACGGGCGTCGATCGTGAAGCGCGCCTCGTAGAACAGGCCGCCGCGCACGCGCTTGGGCGCGTAGACCTCGAGGGTCGCAGCATCGGCCTCGGCGGCGGTCGTCGACGGGCGCTGCCCGAAGAGGTTCAAGAGAGCAAGCGCGAGGAAGACGGTGATCGCACCGACCGCGATCCGCCGTGCGAGCACGTCCCGTTTCCCCTCGCGGTCGCGATTGAACTTGAGCGTCAGCTCGTCGGGGATGTCCGACACGTCCCGAGGGTTCGCGCCGGAACGGGCTCGATCCTCCTACAGGCGCTTACGGAGGAGGCCGAATACGCCGCGGATGACCTCGCGCTGGATCGTGCGCCCTTGCCGCGACCCCAAGAAGTCCGTCAGCGGGTCGCCGCTCTCGGCGCTTCGCCGCTGCCGCGGCTTGGGCTCGGGTTCGGCGGCGACAGGCTCGGGCTCCGGAGTCGCCTCGACCCGCGCGGCGAGCCGCTCCCGGGCGCTTTCCCGGTCGATCCGCGTCCCGTACTCCGCGAAGAGCGGCGACGCCTTGGCGGCAGCATCGACATCGGGAGCCGGCTTCATGCTCGCGAGCGGCGCGCGCAGCCTGGTGTGGACGACCGGAGTCGGTACGCCGCTCTCCGAAAGGATCGTGACCGCGGCCTCGCCCGTGCCGAGCTGGGTCAGAAGCTCCTCGAGGTCGTAGAGGTCGGTCGTGGGAAACGTGGAGACGGTCGCCTTCAGCGCCTTCGCGTCCTGTGGGGTGAACGCCCGCAGCGCATGCTGGATCCGGTTCCCGAGCTGGGCGAGGACGTCCGCCGGAATGTCCTTCGGCGTCTGGGTGATGAAGTAAACGCCGACGCCCTTCGACCGGATCAGCCGCACCGTCTGGACGATCGATTCGAGGAACGCATCGCTGGCGTCGGCGAAGAGCAGGTGCGCCTCGTCGAAGAAGAACACGAGCTTCGGCTTGGGCAGGTCGCCGACCTCGGGCAGCTCCTCGAAGAGCTCGGCCAGGAGCCACATCAGGACAGTCGAGAAGAGCTTCGGCTGGTCCTGGACTGCGGCCAGCTCCAGGCATGAGATCAGGCCGCGGCCGTCAGGCGCCGTGCGGATCAGGTCGGCGATCTCGAGCTGCGGCTCGCCGAAGAACTCGGTCCCGCCACCGTCCTCCAGCTGGACGAGCGACCTGAGCAGGACGCCGATCGTCGCCGACGAGACGCCTCCGATTCCCTTCAGCTCGGCCTTGCCTGCCTCGGAGTCGAAGAAGGTCAGGAGTGCACGCAGATCAGTCAGGTCGACGATGGGCAGGCCCTTCTCGTCCGCGTATCGGAAGACCAGCGCGAGGCTCTGCTCCTGCGTCTCGTTCGCGCCAAGCGTCTTGGCGAGGAGGAGCGGCCCGAAGTCCGATACCGAGGCTCGCACGGGAACGCCTGGCCCGATCCCCCCGATCGAAAAGTACTCGGTCGGGAACCCGGTCGGCGTCCAGTGCTGCCCGAGCTCTTTCGCGCGCTTCTCTGCCGGGCCTCCGGCCTCACCAGGCTGCGCGATTCCGGAGACTTCGCCCTTGATGTCGGCGGCCACCACCGGCACCCCCGCCGCAGAGAGCTGCTCGGTGAGGAGCTGGAGGGTCCGCGTCTTTCCGGTTCCGGTCGCTCCGGCGATCAGGCCGTGCCGGTTGGAGGTCGCGAGTGGAAGCCGGACGGCGGCCTCCTCGACCACCTTGCCTTCGTGGACGCCGCGTCCGAGATCGAGCCCCTCGCCCTCGAACGCGTAGGCGTCGGCGATCGTCTTTCCGAACTCCACCATGAGGCGGGGAAGCTACATCGGGTCGCGGCTACACTGGGCGGCCGGGCGCCCGTAGCTCAGGGGATAGAGCGCTGCCCTGCGGAGGCAGAGGTCGCACGTTCGAATCGTGCCGGGCGCACTCTCCGACCTTCCTGCAATGAGAAAGCGGGGCGAGCACTCCGCAGACGCCGCAGCAGCCGTTAGCCCCCAAAGCACTTCGCCCCACCGAGGCAACGTACGACCCCGCCAACGAGTTACGCGGCCCGGGGCGAGCAGGCATCGCTGCGATAATCCGACGAATCAGACTGGGGGAGGATCGATGGCCACGAAGGCTGATTTCACCGAAGACGAATGGGAGGCGATGAGGAAGGGTGTGACGGGCGCCGGAATGCTCGTCTCGATCGGCGACCGCGACTTCACCGACACGTTTGGCGAGGTCAGCGCACTGGCGAAGCGGCTGAGCGAGGAGCGCAGAGAGGGCGCTAGCCAGCTCATGCGCGACCTCGCCGCCGGCCGACCGAGCGGATTCGGCCTCACGGCCTCGCCCGAGGAGGTCGAGTCGGAGACGCTCGAAGCCTTGCGCTCGGCAAGTGCGACCCTGGCCGCAAAGGCCCCGGACGAGGCAGGCGCCTACCGGCAGCTCGTCATGGATGTTGCGGAGTCGGTCGCGGGCGCGAAGGGCGGCGTCAAGCCGGGCGAGACCGGCGCGATCGACAAGATCAAGGAAGCCCTAGGCCCGGCCTGAACCACGGCGAGGCGGCTTCCTCGCGACCTGTTACCGGAGCGACGCCCTGCCGCCGCCCACCGTCAGCGCCGCGTCGGGCGGCACCGTCGTTCGGACGTAGGCGAGAGCGAGGCCAGGCACCGAGCTGGTGACGCGGCCGACGGCCTTCTCCCCGTCGAAGACCTCGGTTTCCGGCGGCGGAGCTCCCTCGACCTCGAGGACGCGCAGCTCCCGGTTCGCCTTGCCGCGGTAACGGAGCCTCGCAACCGGTTCCTGCCCCGGGTAGCACCCCTTCTCCGGCGCGAAGCTGATGTGAGTCTCGTCGAGGCCCGCTTCCGCCGGAAGGACGCGGTCGTCGATCTCCCGTCCCCAGCGCGGGCGCCGCGCCAGGATCCGCATCCGCTCGAGCTCCTCGGGGTCCGCGACCTCGATCGGAGGCTCGGCGTCGAGCACCTCGACCGCGGGGGTTCCGTAGTCGTTGTTCGGGATCCCGTCGCGGTCGCCGAAGACGACCAGCGACGTGTGCTCCTCGGGCTCGATCTCAACCTTGGCCGCGAAGCGCGCCCGGAGAAGCGCAGCCTGGAGGACCGGGCCGAGTCCGGGCTCGGTGAGGAGCAGGAAGTCGCCCTCGCCGCGCCGCACCACGGTCATCGGCGCGATCACGCGGGCCTTTGGCGTCAGCAGAAGCGCTTCGCAGGGCGCCCTCGTGACCTCGTTGGAAAGCATGCGGTCGAGGAAGTCCGCCGCGTCCATCCCTCGAACGGCGACGTAGTCGCGCGGCCTGGCTGCTGCGGTCGGCGTCACGGTCTCCATGCGAATTAGTGTAGGAACCGATGTTCCGCTCGCGGGCGATGCGCAAGGTCGAGGAGGCCGGCTACGACCCCGACCGGCTGCCTCCCGGCCAGTATCTGACCGAGAAGTGGCCGGTCCTGCACGCAGGCACCGTGCCGAACACGGACCTCGCCACCTGGGACTTCAGGGTCTTCGGCGAGGTCGGCAGCCCGGTCACCCTCACCTGGGAAGAATTCACGGCGCTGCCCACGCGCGAGATCACGACGGACATCCACTGCGTCACCCGCTGGAGCCGCTTCGACACAAGCTTCAAAGGCGTCCATTGGGGCGAGCTCGCGAAGCTCGTCGGGCCGAAGCGGAGCGCCCGCTACGTCGTCGCGCACGCCGAGCAGGACTTCACGGCAAACGTGCCGCTCGCTGCGCTCGAGGACGAGGACGCCCTCCTCGCCTACGAAGCTGACGACGAGCCGCTCACCCCCGAGCACGGCTGGCCGCTCAGACTCGTGATCCCGAACCGCTACTTCTGGAAGAGCGCCAAGTGGCTGCGCGGGATCGAGCTCCTCGACCACGACGAGCCGGGATTCTGGGAGCGCCTCGGATACCACAACGAGGCGGACTACTGGCAGGAAGAGCGCTACGGCTTTTAGCGTGGGGGAACCCCTGGTTCCCCACGGACCCCTCCTTGCGACCGGCCGCGCGATTCTCGCGTGGACGGAGCCGCCGTCCCGCTCGGTGCGCGGCTTGAAAAGAGAAGGGCGCCTCGCGGTCTCTCATTGCATTGCTGCTACTCGCTATCCGTTCGCGCGGTAGTAAAGCCAGGTGTCCTGCATGCGGGCGAGCCTGACCCGGTATGAACTGGTCGTAACAGGAGTCGTATGACCCCCGACGGAAAGAAAGGTAGCCCGGATCCGCCCAACCGAGGCCGGTGCAGCGATCCCTCTAAGGGGGCATGCGCCGCCGCCATACCGCGCCGATACCCGGATCAACCCACCTCCCCCACCCCTCATGAGGCGGCCCCTCTCGGGTCGCTTCAACTGAGAGACTGAGACCGGCTCCCCAGCCGGTCTCAGTCTTTCTCGCGGAGGTTCGACATGACGGTTCGCCTGCTGCTCCGACTCGAAGGGCTCGCGATCGGCGCCGGCGCGGTTGTGCTCTACGCGGACGGCGACCACAGCTGGTGGCTGTTCGCACTGCTGATCCTCGCGCCCGACCTGTCGTTCCTCGGCTTCCTGGCGGGACCGCGCCTCGGCGCCGGGGCGTACAACCTGCTCCACAACCTGGTCTTGCCGATCGCGCTCGGCACGGCGGGCGTGCTGGCCGACTCGAACGGCGCCGTCGGCGTCGCGCTGATCTGGCTGGCACACATCGGCGTCGACCGGCTGATCGGTTACGGCCTGAAGTACCCGACGGCCTTCAAGGACACGCACCTCCAACGCGTCTAGAGCAGAAGCGATCTGCCGCCGGAGCGGGGCTCTGCCCCGCGGGAGGCACAACAAACAGAAAACCGGGGACGGAGCGAGCGAGAAGCCGGCTCCGTCCCCGGTCGAACCACGAACCCGCCCGGAAGGAGGGGGTCCGTGGGGGAACCAGGGGTTCCCCCGGGTCCTTACATCATCCCGCCCATGTCGGGCATGCCCGCGCCGGCGCCGACCGGCTGCTTCTCCGGCGGCTCCGCCACGACGGCCTCGGTGGTCAGGATGTTCTTCGCGATCGACGCGGCGTTCTGCAGCGCCGAGCGTGTGACCATCGTCGGGTCGATGATCCCGGCCTTGACGAGGTCTTCGACCTCACCGGTGTCGACGTTCAGGCCGTGCCCGGCCGCAGCCGACCGAACCTGCGAGACGACGACCGAGCCCTCGAGGCCCGCATTGGCCGCCAGCTGGCGGATCGGCTCCTCCAGCGCACGCACGATGATGTTCGCACCGGTGCGGTCGTCGCCCTCGAGCTTGTCGAGGTTGATCGACTCGGCGCCGTTCAGAAGCGCGACGCCGCCGCCCGGCACGATGCCCTCCTCGAGGGCGGCACGGGTGGCCTGCACGGCGTCCTCTACGCGGTGCTTCTTCTCCTTCATCTCGGTCTCGGTGGCAGCGCCGACCTTGATGACGGCGACGCCGCCGGCCAGCTTCGCGAGCCGCTCCTGGAGCTTCTCGCGGTCGAAGTCCGAGTCGGTGTTCTCGATCTCCGACTTCAGCTGCTTGATCCGAGCCTTGATGCCGTCGGCGTCACCGGCACCGTCGATGATCGTGGTCGAGTCCTTGTCGATCACGACACGGCGAGCCTTTCCGAGCTGCGAGATCTTCGTGTTCTCGAGCTTGAGGCCCATCTCCTCGGTGATCACCTCGGCGCCCGAGAGGATCGCGATGTCCTCCAGCATCCGCTTTCGGCGATCGCCGAAGCCCGGCGCCTTGACCGCGACGGCCGTGAACGTGCCGCGCAGCTTGTTGACGACGATCGTGGCGAGCGACTCGCCCTCCACGTCCTCGGCGACGATCAGCAGCGGCCGACCGGCCTGGATGACCTGCTCGAGCACCGGGAGGATGTCCTTGACGGCGCCGATCTTCTGGTTCGCCACCAGGATGTACGGCTCGTCGAGCACGGCCTCCATACGCTCGGGGTCGGTGACCATGTACGGCGAGAGGTAGCCCTTGTCGAACTGCATGCCTTCGGTGAACTCGAGTTCGAGACCGAAGGTCTGGCCCTCCTCCACGTTCACGACGCCGTCCTTGCCGACCTTGTCGATCGCCTCGGCGATCACGTCGCCGATCTCGCGCTCGCGCGACGAGATGGAGGCGACCCGGGCGATGTCCTCCTTGCCCGAGATCTCCTTGGACTGCTTCTTCAGGTTCTCGACGACCGCCTCGACCGCCGTTTCGATGCCGCGCTTGATCCCCATAGGGTTCGCGCCGGCAGCGACGTTCTTCAGGCCCTCGCGGACGATCGCCTGAGCGAGGACAGTCGCAGTGGTCGTCCCGTCGCCGGCGACGTCGTTCGTCGACGTCGCGACCTCCCGGACGAGCTGGGCGCCCTGGTTCTCGAAGACGTCCTCGACCTCGATCTCACGTGCGATCGTGACCCCGTCGTTCGTGATCGTCGGCGCGCCGAACTTCTTGTCCAGCACGACGTAGCGGCCCTTGGGGCCGAGTGTGACCTTGACTGCATCCGCGAGGATGTTGACGCCGCGCTCCAGCGCGCGACGTGCTTCCTCGTCGAACTTCAGCTCCTTGTGTGCCATTCAGTTTCCTCCGTCTGTTCGGTGGGTCAGGCGCTTGCGCCCGCCATCTCCTTTTTCTTGCCGGCGGACTTCTTGCCGCCGCCCGCCACCTTCGCCAGGACGTCCGACTCGCGCAGGATCAGGTACTCGTCGCTGCCGACCTTGATCTCCGTCCCGCCGTACTTCGAGAAGACGATCTCGTCGCCCTCGGCGACTTCCATGCCGACGAACTCTCCGTCTTCGTCGCGCGTGCCCGGGCCAACCGCAAGGACTCGGCCGCGCTGCGGCTTCTCCTTCGCGGTATCGGGCAGCACGATCCCGCTGACCGTCTGCTCCTCCTCGTCGAGGACCTCGACGATGAGGCGGTCACCAAGCGGCTGCAAATCCATCAACCGACCTCCTGTTGTTCGAGACTTTGTGACAGCTTCTGGCACTCGTGGGGGTAGAGTGCCGGGGCATTCTATCGGGGCTTTGGCGGTTCGCGCAAGCCCTCGAGACGACACTTTGTTACAAAGGACGCCTATGGAGCGTGAGTTCTCGTCCGGCGGCGTTCTCGTCCGCCGCTTCCGCGGCAGATGGTGGCTTGCAGCGATCAGGCCGGGCGGCAAGCCGGACGGCATGTGGGCGCTCCCCAAGGGAAACATCGGCCGCGACGAGGATCCGGAGGCGACTGCCGTGCGCGAGGTCGGGGAGGAAACCGGGATCGAGGCGGTGTCGACCGGAAAGCTCGGCGACGTCCGCTACGTCTACACGCGGGGCGGCAAGCGGATCTTCAAGGTCGTGAGCTTCTACCTGCTCCGCTACCGCAGCGGCCGGATCGACGACCTGCCGACCGCGTTCCGCCACGAGGTCGACCGCGCGCAATGGCTGCCTCTCGAGGACGCGCCGCGACTCCTCGCCTACAAGAGCGAGCGCGAAATGGCCGAAAAGGCCCTGGCCGCCCTCGAGGAGGAAACCGTATGATCCTGCGACCTCGGTGCCCGAACCGATGTACGCCCTGAACTTCTACTCGCCGATCGTGGCCGACCAGCTGCGCACGCGCCGCAAGACGGCGACGATCCGGCTGGGCGACAAGTCGGCCAAGTACAAGAAGGGGATGATCGTCCAAGTGCTCGCCGGCGCCCGCTACAGCCCGCGCGACAAGATCTTCGACGCGGTCATCGACAAGGTCGAGGTCAAGACGATCGCCGAGCTCTCACCGCGGGAGATCGAGCACGACAACCCGGAGATCCGCAGGCCCGAGGAGATGCAGGAGTTCCTCGGTCAGCTCTACAACCGCGAGGTCGGCGCGGACGCCACCGTCACCGTGATCCGGTTCTCGGAGATCAGAGCGCGCTAGCGGGCCGGCTTGCGGATCTGCGTTCCGAAGAGCTCGCGCGGCCGGATATCCTCGCCGCACGCCTCGCACTCCACCGTGAACGCCGAGGTGAAGCGGGAGTTGCAGGACGGACACCGCCAGCGCATCTCGCCCTCGCACTGCGGGCAGGCGGCGGGCAGCTCGGCCTCCCACTCCTCGAAGTAGCGCTGCGCGAAGCCGCACCCGAGGCAGACGGAGACCCAGTCGCCGAGGGTCTTGCGGCGCTCCTCCTTCAGCCAGTTGCTCGCCTTGCCCACGAAACGACTCTAGCCGTGCACTTCGATCGTTAGAGTCTCGGCGCGATGGCGATCGCCCGGGAAGCCGAGCCCGTCTCCTCCCTGCGCGAGATCCGCGAGGCGGGCCTCGACCGTGAGGACCTCTTCGGGATCTACCGCAACATGCTGCTCACCCGCGGGATCGAAGAGCGCGGGCACATCCTCTACAAGCAGGGAAAGATCCCCGGCTCCTTCTACACGGGCCGCGGCAACGAGGCGTCGTCCGTTGGCATCGCAACGGCGATGAGCGGCGAGGACGTGGGGACGCCGCTCCACCGCGACATGGGCGTCCACGTCACACGCGGGGTCGAGCCCTGGCGCATCTTCGCGCAGTACATGGGCCGAGAAGACGGCCCCACGCGCGGCCGGGACGGAAACGTCCACATGGCGGACTCGCAGCTGGGGCTCCTCGCAATGGTCAGCCACCTGCCCGCGATGCTTCCGGTCGGTGTGGGCTGCGCGCTGGCGTTCAGGATCCGGGAGGAGCGCCGCGTCGCGGTCTCGTGGTTCGGCGAGGGGGCCTCGGCGCGCGGCGACGCACACGAGGGGATGAACTTGGCCGGCGTTCGACGCCTCCCGATCGTCTTTATCTGCGACAACAACCAGTGGGCCTACTCGACGCCGACACACCTCGAGTACGCATGCGAGACACTGGCCGACCGCGCCGCTGCCTACGGGTTCGAGGGAGTGGTTGTCGACGGCACCGACGTGCTGGCCGTGTACCGCGAAGTGAAGCGCGCGATCGAAAAGGCGCGCGACGGCGGCGGGCCGACGCTGATCGAGTCGATGACTCTCCGCATGGAGGGCCACGCCGTCCACGACGACGCGTTCTACGTTCCGAAGGAGCTCTTCGAGGAGTGGGCCAAGCGCGACCCGATCGAGCGGTTCCGCAGCTGGCTCCGCGAGAACGCCGAGATGACCGACGAGGAGGAGGACGAGGTCGCAGCCGGCGTCAAGCGGACGCTCAACCAGGCAATCGAGCGGGCGGAGACCTCGCCGCTCCCGGATCCCTCGACGGTCACAGACAGGGTGTTCGCGCGCCCTGAAGACCTCGACACGCCCCACCACAAATAGTGGCTCACCAGGCAACATCCACCGATCCTCTGGCGGCTGCAAAGCGGCGCCAGTCTGGAGCCTCGGGCCGCGCCCATATCTCATCGATATGGACACATCCCGAGCCCGCACCCTGGCTTGCTTTTCGCGCGCCAGAGAACCGGCAATGTCACCCGGAGAGCCACTGATGGCAGAACTGACGTATTTGCAGGCAATCTCGGACGGCCTCCGCCAGGAGATGCGGCGCGACAACCGCGTCTTCGTGATCGGGGAGGACGTGGGCGTCTATGGCGGCGCGTTCAAGGTGACGCTCGGGTTCCAGGAGGAGTTCGGTCCGTGGCGCGTGATCGACGCGCCGCTTTCGGAGACCGCGATCGTCGGCGGCTGCACGGGCGCCGCGATCATGGGCATGCGGCCCGTTGCCGAGATGCAGTTCGCGGATTTCATCTCCTGCGCCTGGGACCACCTCGTGACCGTCGCGGCGAAGCAGTTCTACCGAGCCGGCACGCCGGTGCCGATCGTCGTCCGGCTCCCGTCCGGCGGTGGATTCTCGGGTGGTCCCTTCCACTCGCAGAACCCCGAGAGCTCATTCGCGCACATCGCCGGTCTCAAGGTCGTCTGCCCAGCGACGCCGGAGGACGCTAAAGGGCTGCTGATCAACGCGATCGAGGATCCGAACCCCGTCCTCTACTTCGAGCACAAGCACCTGTACCGCCGGATCAAGGCCGAGGTTCCGGAGGAGCGCTACACGACGCCGTTCGGCAAGGCCAGGATCCACCGCGAGGGGGAGGACTTGACGGTCGTGACCTGGGGAGCCATGGTCTACACGGCCGCCGAGGCGGCACAGCAGCTCGAACAGGACGACGTCTCCGTCGAGATCCTCGACCTCCGGACGATCATCCCCTGGGACCGGAAGGCCGTGCTGGACAGCGCCCAGAAGACGTCGAAGGTGCTCGTTCTCCACGAGGACACACGCACGGGCGGCTTCGGCGGCGAGATCGCCGCCACGATCGCGGAGGAGTCGTTCGAGCACCTCGACGCTCCGATCAAGCGGATCGCCGCGCCCGACACACCGGTGCCGTTCTCGCCGCCGCTCGAGAAGGCGTTCATCCCGCAGGTCGACGACGTGGTCGCAGGACTGCGAGAACTGGCTGAGTACTAGGAGGTGCTCCTACCGGCAATGAACCCATCGCCTCCAGAACCCGCTGACCGGCGCCACTAGCATGGCCACGCCAACCGCCGTCGACGTCGTGATGCCCCAGATGGGCGTGTCCGTCTCCGAGGGGACGATCACGAAGTGGCTCAAGCAGGAAGGCGAGGAGATCCAGGCCGACGAGCCGCTGCTCGAGATCTCGACTGACAAGGTCGACACGGAGGTTCCGAGCCCGGGAACCGGTGTTGTGCAGCAGATCCTCGTGCAGGAGGGCGAGACCGTCGACGTGGGCACCCGCCTCGCCGTCATCGGCGCGCCCGGCGCCGCTCCGGCCGAGTCCAGCGACGGCGCGGCGCCCGCGGCCGAGGCTGCTCCGCCCGAGCCGGCGACAGCCGAGGCCGCTGCCGAGAGCGAAGCAGCGGCGAGCGCCGAGACTCCCATCCCGCAAGAGGCCGAGACAGCGCCCGCCGAACCACCCGCCCCGGCACCCGCACCTGCCGAGCCTGGCGCAAACGGCGACGGCAAGAGCTTCGTCTCACCGGTCGTGGCGCGGATTGCGTCCGAGCACGGCGTCGACGTCTCCCAGGTCCCGGGCACCGGCCGTGGCGGCCGCGTGACGAAGAAGGACATCCTGGGCTTCGTCGAGTCAGCTGGCCAGGCCGCGCAGCAGCCGGCCGCCGAAGCGGCTCCACCCCAGCCCGAGGCGGCGGCGCCGGCCGCACCCGTCGAGGCGCCTGCGCAGCCCGCCCCACCGCCGGAGGCTCCTGCTCCCGCGCAGCCCGCCCAGCCGCCGCCGGCACCGACACCGGCACCGGCGCCAGTTGCCGCGGCGCCGTCAGCCGCGCTCGAGGCCGGGGAGAACGAGGAGCCGATGACCGCGATGCGCAAGGGCATCGCGGAGCACATGCGGCGCTCACTCGACACCTCGGCCCACGTGACGAGCGCGATCGAGGTCGACATGTCGCGCGTGGTGGACATCCGCAACAAGCTCAAGCCCGAGCTCCAGAAGAGTTACGGCGTCAACCCGACTTACCTGATCTTCGTGGCTCGTGCCGTCGCCGAGACTCTGCGCGAGTACCCGTGGATCAACGGCGAGATCCGCGGCGACAAGATCATCACGCGGAACTTCGTCAACCTCGGCTTCGCGGTCGAGCTGGCCGACGGCAAGGGCCTGATCGTCCCGGTCGTCAAGCACGCGGAAGGCCTGAACCTCCTCGGCATGGCCCAGGCGGTCACGGACATCGCAGAGCGCGCCCGCAACAAGCAGCTCTCGCCCGACGAGGTGCAGGGCGGAACGTTCACGATCACCAACCCGGGCGGCTACGGCACGTTCCACGGAACGCCGGTGATCAGCCAGCCGCAGGCCGCCATCCTCGGCACCTACGCCCTCGTCAAGCGGCCGTGGGTCGTCCAGGACGAGCTCGGCAAGGACGTGATCGCGATCCGGCCGATCATGAACCTGACCCTCACGTATGACCACCGGCTCGTCGACGGCGCTCTCGCCGGACGGTTTCTTCAGTCGCTCCAGCAGAAGCTCGAGAGCTGGGGCGAGTCGGACTACTAGGAGGATCGTGGCCCAGACCGTCGTCCCGATGGTGGCCTACGAGGACGCGGCGGTGGCCATCGACTGGCTGACGCGCGCGTTCGGGTTCGAGGAGGTCGCAGAGGAGCGGTACACCGAGGAGGACGGCCGCGTCACCCACGCAGAATTGCGTGTCGGGGAGGACGCCTCGATCTTCGTTGCGAACCCGACGCCGGACTACGTCTCGCCGAAGCGCCACCGCGAGAACTGCGAGGCGGCCGCCCGTTGGTCCAGCGTCCCCTGGGTCGTCGACGGGCTGTTGGTCTACGTCGACGAGATTGCCCCTCACGCCGAACGCGCCGAGGCGGCCGGCGCGAGAATGCTCTCCCGCGTCGAGGGCGGTCCCGACGGCCTCCGCTACCGCGCCGAGGACCTCGAGGGCCATCGCTGGATGTTCGTCGGCCGATGAGCGCGATGCAGGGGAGCTGCTGGTGCGGGGGCGTGACGTTCGAGATCAGCGAGCCGTTCACCGTCGCCTCCTTCTGCCACTGCACGTCGTGCAAGCGCATCTCGGGCGGGGTCGGAACCGCCAACGGGCGTGCCTGGAGCGAGACGATCGAGGTCACGCAGGGCCGCGAGCTCCTGACGACGTACGAGCCGGACGAAGGCAGTGCGAAGACGTTCTGCTCGCGCTGCGGCTCGAATCTGTTCGGCGGCGGCTGGCCGGAGTCGGGGGAGTGCAGCGTCCGGCTGAGCGCGATCGACGAGGGCCTGGAGCAGAAGCCCGAGTTCCACAACTACGTCCGCTCGGTCGCAGCATGGGAGACGCTTCCCGACGACGGGCTCCCCCGGTACGAGGTGCGGAGCACGTGAGGCCCGGCCACCTCATCGAGCTTGGCCGTGTGCCCTACCTCGAGGCGTGGGAGCTGCAGCGATCGCTCGCCGCCGCCGTCTCCGAGGGGCGAATGCCCGACACCGTGATCCTGCTGGAGCATCCGCCGGTGGTCACGCTCGGGCGCCGGACCGATGAAGGCGAGCTCCATATCCCGGAAGACGCAGACGTGGAGGTCGTTGAGACCGACCGGGGTGGCAAGTCCACCTACCACGGCCCCGGGCAGCTCGTCTGCTACCCGATCTTCGACCTCGCGCGGCACGGCGAGGACGTCAAGAGGTACTGCCGCGATCTCGAGGAGGCGCTGATCCGGACGATCGGCGCGGTCGGAGTGGAGGCGACACGGATCGAAGGCCTGACCGGGATCTGGCTGGAGCGACCGCCGCGAAAGATTGCCTCGATTGGAGTCCACATCTCGAAGTGGGTGACCACGCACGGGTACGCGCTCAACGTCGACCTCGACCCAGCGCCCTTCACCGAATGGATCACCGCCTGCGGCCTCGAGGACACGGCGTTCACGACCGTCGCGCGGGAGCTCGGCCACCCGATCTCGGTCGACGAGGTTCGCCCGCACGCTGCGGAGGCGCTCGCAGAGGTCTTCCACCTCGAGCTCGAGGAAGTCGGAGGCCTAGAGCTCGGGCAGCCAGCCGCCGTAGGACATGCGGCTCGACTTCGGTAAGCCGGCGTAGGCCTCGGAGGGCTTCGTCGTCTCCTCGTCGACCGAGACGCCGTGCTTCCTGGCGGTTTCGGACGGAACGTAGACGAGTCCTTTCCGGGGGAGCCCGCGCGCACCAACCGCCAGGACGACGCTGGGACCTTTCCCCGCGCCCACGATCATGTGCGGCGTCCCGGGTGGGCAGTGCACGAAGTCCCACGCCTCGAGCGGCCGCTCCTCGTCCTCGACGATCAGCACGCAGGTCCCCGACAAGACGAGGAAGTCCTCCTGGCCGTTCTCACGGTGGTAGTAGCCGAGGCTCTGCCCCGGCTCGAGGACGCTGATGTTGACCCCGAGCTGGCGAAAGGGGCGCTTGCCTTCGAAGTCGCAGTAGAGCCCGAACGGGCCCGAGTCGCGCCAGCGAGCCTCGCACGCGTTGACGACGAACCAGCCGTCGACATCGGCGACCAGCCCGTACTTCGTCTCGCGCAGCGGAGCTTCCGACACCCGCACCTCGAATTCTTTCGAACGAGGGATCAAGAATGCCCGAACGAGGCATGGCGTGAATGGGGGAGACGAGGGAGACTCCGTCCAGATCTCCTCGAGCGTGGGCAGCGCAGTGGGGTTACGGCGGCGAGCGAGGCGGCGGAGGGTTTCGCCGCCTCGTTTGGGTCTGCGAGGGTGAATCATCTCCGCCCGTAGACTGAGATCGATGCAGCGGTCGCTGCCAGTCGCAGACAGGCCTCGCAGGCCTCCCTGGATGAAGGTTCGCGCGCCGAGCGCTGACTCGCAGTACTTCGACGTCAAGAAGCTGCTCCACGGTGCCAGCCTCGTCACCGTCTGCGAGGAGGCGCGATGCCCGAACATCTCCGAGTGCTGGGGCCGCGGGACCGCGACCTTCCAGATCCTCGGCGACACCTGCACGCGCGCCTGCCGGTACTGCTACGTCAACTCAGGCAAGCCCGAGCATCCCCCGGATCCGCTCGAGCCGCTCCGGCTCGCGAACGCGGCTGCACAGATGAGGCTCGAGCATGTCGTCGTGACCTCGGTCGACCGCGACGACCTCCCCGACCGAGGCGCGGGCCACTTCGCAGCGACGATCCGAGCCCTGAAGCACAAGCTGCCGAGCACCGGTGTCGAGGTTCTTACGCCGGACTTCCTCGGTGTCGAGGAGGAGGCGCTGAGCACCGTCCTCGCCGAGCGGCCCGAGGTCTTCAACCACAACATCGAGACCGTCCGCCGTCTCCACCGGAGGATGCGCGGCGCCAGGGCGTCCTACGACAAGGCGCTCTGGCTGCTCCGGCGCGCGAAGGAGCTCGCCGACTACCGCGTGATGACGAAATCGGGGATCATCGTCGGGCTGGGGGAGACGAACGACGAGGTGGTGGACACCATGCGCGACCTGCGCGAGAACGGCGTCGACGTGGTCACGATCGGCCAGTACCTCCAGCCCTCCGACAAGCACGCGAAGATCGATCGCTGGGTGCATCCCGACGAGTTCCGCTGGTTCCGCGAGCAGGGCGAGGCGCTGGGCTTCGGCTCCGTCTTCGCCGGTCCGCTCGTCCGCTCCAGCTACCGGGCCGACGAGCAGCGCCATGCGGCTGTGACGGGACGTGGGGCGGTGGCGTACTAACGATGATGCTTTTACTCGCCCTCCTCGTCTACTTCGCGAGCATGACGCTCTTCAGCGTCGGAGGCTCCGTGCCGGAGACGGGACTGGGAGAGGTAAAGCAGGCCCCGGCTGGGAACAGCACAGCGCGGCTCACGATCAAGCGGGTGATCCCGACGACGATCGTCGCCGGCACCCGCTTCAAGAGCGGCGAGGTCGTCCGCCTCACCGGCGTGCCGGTGCGGCAGGTGCGGGCATCGGCGAAGGGCACCTTCACCGTCCGGTTCCACAGCGATCCCTGCCGCAGCTTTTCGATCACGGCGACCGGATCCAAGGGGAGCCGCGCCGCCGTGAACTACTCGCAGTTCAGCTGCGCCGTTCCCTAGGGAAAGCGAAGGGCCGCCCGAGGGCGGCCCTTCTCCGTGCTTGCTAAACGCCGCGGCCTACGACAGCTTGAGCGTCCAGGCGCCGAAGCCGTGTGTCGTGACGTACATGACGCGGTTGTCCTGGTCGATCTTCAGGAACGGAACGGTCGTCGTCGGCAGACCCGGTGCGACCGAAGTCCAGCCCGTTCGCACGTTGACTCGCCTGATCACGCCGAAGTCCGTCCCGGCGTAGAGCCTGCCCTTCTTCTCGTCCCGCTCGATCGTCCCGACCGGCAGATCGCCGATCGCATGCGGCCCCGAACCGTCCAGGCGCGTGAACGTCGCTGCGCCCGTCGTCGGGTTGTACCTGACCTCGAAGACGTGACCCGGCGTGTCCGGCGTCACGTGGTTGTACCCGCTGTACGAGATGTAGACGTGGTACGGGTTCGAGGGGTCGATGTAGATGTCGGTCGGGTATCGCGGCGGGTCGACCGAAGAGCTCGGGTCGATCCGCTTCCATGCGATCGTGGACGGATCGGCCGCGGCGGCATTCGTCGTGACGAAGATCCGTCCTCCGCTGGTCGCCGCCCAGACGACGTTCTTGTCCGACGGTGACGGCTCGTTCACGGAGATGTGGCCGCCGGAGCGGTCAGTGCCCCATGGATACGGAGCGGGGCATGGAACCGTCCAGACCTGGTTCGGGTTCGGGTTCGCCGGGCTCGGACACAGGGCGGCCGGGCCGTAGGTGAGCCGGCCGCCGTGGCCGGGATCGCCCATCGCCTTCCAGTCGTCGCAGACGTCGATGTTCGGCACGTACGCGCCGCTCTCGTCGATGTCCCCGTTACCCGTCCAGACGTTGCAGTGCTCCTTGACCTCCGCGTACGGGAAGGCGGGGTTGATGCCGCCGTTCAGCGAGCGGAACACGTGCTCGCGTCCGGTGAACATCAGCTTGCTGACCTTCGGGTGGAAGAGCGTCGGAGCGATGAACGCTGCCGCCTCGCGGGGATAGCGGAAGTTCGCGGCCCCGAGCACGAGCAGCGTGTCGGAGATCCAGGTCCCGGCCTGCTGATTGCGCGGCTCGTCCAAGACTGCGAGTGAGCCGCCCTGCCACGAGAACATCGAGTAGTTCGGGTCGACCGCGTCGAAGCCGTTGTACGCACCGTCGGCGACGAACGTCTCGACCCACGTCTTCGTGCCGGGAACCCGCATCCACGAACCGTTGTCCTGAGCGCCCCCGGCCAGCTCGCCGGGGCGGTTCGGGTTGTAGGTCACCTGGTAGAAGTGGAGCGTGTTGAGTCCCTTGTTGATGGACTCGATGCGCTCCGGGATCCTCTTTGTGACCGCCTGGCAGAGAGCCAGCCGCGCCGCCGTGGTCGCAGGGTTCGACGAGGGCACAACGACGGACGCGCAGTCTGCCGAGTCGTCGACGAAGTTGCCGTTCGAGCGGACGACGCCGCCGTCACCCGTCTCGACGAACTGCTTCCAGTCCGCCGGATTCGTGACGATCGAGTGCTGGTCGGGATGGATTCCGTGCGGCTGCAGGTTGTCCGTCGCGTCGTAGGTCATGTCCGTGAAGGACACGCCGGCGTCCGTAGAGAGCAGCACCGCACGCCCGTTCGAGGCACCGAGCCCGGCCTCGTTGTACTCGTTGTCGCCGAGCAGGTAGACGGTGTTGGGGTCGTGAGCCGTCCCGTCGGCCTTCCGCGGCACGTAGACGTAGCTGTCGTAGTTGCACTGCGGGTCGCAGAACCCCTGACTGGTGCTGTTCGTCAGCTCTGTGAACGTCGGCGTACCACTCGCGACGTCGTCGCTCCGGAAGAACTTCGCGGTCTGGCCGGCGCCGCTTCCGACACCGATGTACATCCGCGTCTTTCCGTTCGGGAGTGCGACCACGTCGAACTCGGCCCGCTCGACGTCCGCCCCGGTCGCGGGGCTCGTCGACGGCCCGCGCGGCGCGAAGATCTGAACCCAGCTACCCGGGTCGCCGTTCGAGGTCGACCGCCAGATGCCCTTCGCCATGAAGGAGGCGTAGACCGTGTTCGCGTTCAGCGGATCGATGTGAACCCGGCGAGCCCCGCGCGGCGAGCACGCGGTCAGGCCGAGGAACACCTCGGTCGGGGTGTTGGTCGTGCAGTTCGTGGCGTTCCCCTGGCTGACCAGCGAGAACGTCTGGCCGCCGTCCGTCGAGCGGTACAGCCCGAAGTGCGGTGCTCCCGGGATGTTCGCTCCGCGGTCGACACCGGTGCAGCAGGTGCTGCTGATGCCGCGGGAGCCCTGTGCGCCCGAACCGACGAAGATCGTGTTCGAGTCACCGGGCTTGACCTGGATCGAGCCGATACCCCGGCCGCTGAAGTACTGCGCACCGATCGGGCCGCTCCAGTGGTCGCCGCCGTCCTTCGACTTGTACAGACCGACGCCGGCGATACAACCGCTGCGGCACGTGTTCGGCTCGCCGGTTCCGGCATAGATCATGTTGCTCGTCGAATCGTTCGGGTCGAGCTCCAGTGCCGCCGTATTGTTGTGCTGGAACTCCGCCGAGACGTACTCCCACTTCGGTTGCGAAGCGAATACGTTGTCGGTCCGCCAGATACCGCCGCCGGCGTTCGCGATCCAGTAGCGGCAGGTCGACGCGCCGCAGTTCGGGTCGATCACGCTATGCGACGTCCGTCCCGCGGCGACGTACTCGTTCGGGACGTAGACGTATCGGTTCCGGAACGGATTCAGCGGATAGACCGCGTTGTCCGGCCCCAGGTTCGTCCACTTCCCGTGGTCGCCGAGCTTCGCCCTTGAGTTTCCGCGGGACTTGAGTGTCTTCCAGTCCTGGCGACTACCTGTGATAGCGGCGAGCGGGATGTCCGTGCGCGGTGTGGCGTGCATCTGCCACTCGAGTGCGCCGTCCCCCATTTCTTCGCCGCCCTCGTACTGCGTCTCGGCGGGCGAGAATCGCTGCGCGCTCGCCAGCTTCTGCGCAAGCGCCGGTGAGAGCTCGTGCTCCGTCTCCGCCGCCGGCGCGGCCGTCTGAGACGACCCGTCCAGCATGACGGCACCGGCACCGAGCGCGGCCGCCACGACTGCGGCGACCGCCGCGAGCCCGATGGCGACTCGACGCCGACGTGCGGTCCGGCGCGGATTCTTATTGGGACTCATGCTCCTCCCCTTCCGGTTTATCCGCTCCCCGGCCGCCATCCAGGCGCCGGATATCCGCAGGCTCAGGCGACGGACGACGCCCGGGTCATCAGCGAGGCTCTGCTCGAGCCGGTTCACGATCTCCGCGTTGAGGCTCCGACCCGACTCCTCGGTCGCATCCTTGAGCCGCTCTCGCAGATGCGTGGGCATCCGGAGCAGAAACCGATAGACCTCCCCCGCCATGTAGCGGAGCGGATACTTACCGATCTTGGCCCCGATATCAAGTCGATATCGCCATTTCGCGACCAAGCAGAAGAGAGGCCGCCCGGAGGCGGCCCCTCTGCGTTCGGTCGAGCTTCGACGATCAGTCCAGGTTCAGCCGCCAGGTGCTGAGCCCGTGCGTTGCGGCGTACAGGATCCGCTCGCTCGGGATGATCTCCAGGCTCGTCACCTCGACGTTCGGCAGCCCCGGCGCGGAGTTCGTCCACGTCGTGGTGCCGGCCGCCAGGCGGAGAGCACCGAAGTCGGTCCCGGCGTACAGATCACCCGTGACGTCGTCCCGCACGAGATCGTTGACGGGCAGGTCCCCGAAGTTGTACGACCTGTCCACCCACGTCGACGTCCCCGCGCCCGGGTTGTACGTCACCTCGACGATGTGCTGCGGGCTGCCCGGCGTGTTCGCGCCGTAGCCACTGTACGAGATCCACGCATGGTTCCCGTTCGCGCGATCCACGTAGATGCTCGAGACGAAACGGCCCGGATCGATCGTCGTGTCGTCATCGAGCCGCGTCCACGTGACTGCGCTGGCCGGATCGGCCCCCACGTTCTTCGTGATGAACACTCGGCCCGTGGATGTCGCGGCCCAGGCCGAAGAGGAGTCGGCCTTGGTCCGTTCGACCGCGGCGACGTTGCCGCCTGCACGGTCGCCCCACGCAGCGTTTGTCAGCCGCACGGGACCGAGCTCGGCCCAGTCACCGCAGGTGACCGCGAAGTCGCCTGTCCATGAGTTGCAGTGCTGCTGCGCCTCGGCCATCGTCATCGTGCCGAGGCCGTGGGTCTTCGTCCGGTACGCCGTCCTCCCGGTTCCGGCGAACATCCAGCCGCTCTCGACCGGGTCGCTGATGATCGGCGAGTAGAAGTTCGAGCCTGCGTGCCCGAAGAGCGGGTCGTAGACCGAGATCCACGTCGCGATGTTGCCGCCCTCGAAGTTGACCTCTGGCGAGACGTCAAAGAACGAATGGAAGCGGAAGTTCGGATTGGCGGCGTCGAAGCCGTTCCAGCCGCCGTCACCGATCATGGTGTTCTCCCACTTCACCGGGTTCCCCGGCGTCTCCCACGTACCGTTGTCCTGCGTCCCGCCCTGGAGCAGCTGCGGGTTGTGCGGGCTGGCCGTGACCTTGATCCACTGGAGGGTGGAAAGGCCGTCGTTGATCCCGTCCAGCTTCGAGGGGATCGCCGACAGCATCTGCTGACAGCGAGCCACATGCGCGGGGTTCGTCAGTCCGCGGTTCGGCGGGCCCGTGCACCAGGACGAGCGGTTGACGAGGCGGCCGCTCGAGCGCATCACGCCGCCGTCGTTCGTCTCGAAGAACTGGAGCGGGTTGTTCGGGTTCGTGACGATGTCGTGCTGGTCGGGATGGAGCCCGTTCGGATGGAGCGAGTCCGTCCCGTCGAACGTCATGTCCGTCCCGCTCACACCAGCGTCCATCGAGAGGACGACTCCGCGCTTGTTCGCGATCACCTCGCCGTACACGTAGGAACCACCGGTGTACACCATGTCCGGGTGGCCCTTCGGCGTGTAGACGAACGCGTCGTACCAGCACTGCCCGGTGCACTGGTTGAATGTTGCGAAGCCGGGCTGGGCAGGATCGGGGCTCGTCAGGTCCGTGAACACCGGAGCTCCCGTCGCGACGTCGTCGCTGCGATAGAGCCGCGACCACTCGGGGATCGTCGCCGGGGGCGGCGTCGGGTTCGGTCTCGCTCCGACGTGTCCCTCGTAGACGTACATCCGCGTCTTGCCGTTCGGCAGCGTCGTGACCGCGATGTTCGGCCGGGTCTGAATGATCGCCGGGTTCAGAGACGGCTTGATCTGCGTCCACGTCGCGCCACCGTCGGGTGACCTCCAGACGCCTCGTGCATACGAGCCCGCGTAGAGGATCTCCGAGTTCGTCGGGTCGAATGCGAGCGACCGGACTCCGCGAGGCGAGCATGTCGCCATGTTGTTGAACTCGGCGATCGTCCCCGTGCAGTCGGCAGCGTTCGCGGAGCCGTTGTGGATGAAGTTCCACGTAGCGCCGCCGTTCGTCGACTTGTAGAGGCCCCACTTCGCCGCGCCGGGAACCGGCCGAGTGACGCCCACACAGCACGACTCGGACATGCCGCGGAGGGCCGTCGTCGTCGCTGCATAGATCGTGTTCGGGCTACCGGGCTTGATCAGGATCTTGCCGACGCCCTTGCCGGCGAGCGGGTTGCCCGTGTCGGTGGGGCCGCCGCCGAGCGGGCCCGTCCACGTCTGCCCGCCGTTGGTCGATTTGTAGATGCCGACGCCGGCGACGCAGCCGGAGCCGCAGATGTTCGCCTCGCCTGTGCCGACGTAGACCGTCTTGCCGGTCGGGTCATTCGAGTCGATCGTGACCGCGCCGGCCGAGTTGATCCCCAGCGGGCCGCCCAGGTAATCCCAGTGGGGCGTCCCGGCCAGGCCATTCTTCGTCGTCCAGATCCCGCCGCCCGCCGGCGTGATGTACAGCCGGCAGTTCCCCGGCCTGCACGTGTCGGCGATTGCGATCGAGGTCGTCCGGCCGCCCGCGACGTACGCGTTCGGCACATACAGGAACGAGTTCAGGAACGGAGAGTCGGGATACAGCGCCTTGCTCGGGCCGACGCTTACCCATGTCCCCTTTTTTCCCTTGCCCTTCGGGAAAGCACGGCCCTTCGACGCTGCGAATGCGTCCCGGGCTCGTTGCATCTCCGCGAGCGTGATCGTGGACTCCGGGAATGCACGCTGGGCGAACGCGGCGGCCGCCGCCCCGCCCGGACCGTCGTTGCTCATGCCCTGGTTTCCTGGAGCTGCCTGCTTCAGATCTGCCATATGCGCCGCCGTAGCACCCGGCAGCTCCGCCTCGACCTCGGATCCTGCCGGCGCCGCCCCGTCCAGGACGAGTGCCGAGAACCCGACGATCATCGCCGAGGCGAGGACGCCGGCCGCGATCGACCAGCGCCTCAGTGTTCGTCGTTGCATACTGCCCTCCCCTTGTCGCTGTCGCAGGCGTCCGAGGACGCGCTGCTCGCGGGAGAGGCTTCGCTCCAGCCGGTGAACGAGCTCGGCGTTGATGCTCCTACCGGACCGTGCGGCCGCGCCGTGGAGCTGCTCCCGAAGATGCACGGGCATCCGGAGCAAGAAGCGATAGATCTCCCCTGCCACTTGAGGGGGCAAATCCTTTCATAATTTTTGGAGTGATATCAGGCCTATCGGCGCAAATAGTTCCTCGAATATCACCGCAAAATACCGTGATCCCGATAGTCAGAGGAATATCTTCGCAGTAGCGCCCGTCAGTGACGATGGATGATGGAATATCTCGAGCGAAGTGTCCACTATTGGTTTCTCTATTTCGCCTGAGCCGTCAGCCGCAGGGGAGGGCGAGAGGCGCACGGCGATGAGCGGGCGACGAGTCGGCGCCGGGGACTACTCCCTAGCGCCAGGGATTCCTACGCCTGGTGCGGTTGTGCCATCGCCCGGTAATCCAGGGCTTTGTCCAGCGTCTCCTCATCCACGCCGGCCTCGCGCGCGACCTCGCGGAGCGTCCGGCCACTCGCGGCCGTGGTCTTGACGATCTCGGTGACCTTGTCGTAGCCGATGTACGGGTTCAGCGCGGTCGCCGCGGAGAGGGTCAGCTCGGCGTAGCGCTCGGCATTCTCCCGATTCGCCTGGATGCCGTCCACGCACTTCTCCGCCAGGAGCCTCGAGGCGGCGGCCAGGAGCCGGATCGACTCCAGCAGATTGCGGGCGAGGAGCGGGACGAAGACGTTGAGCTCGAGGTGGCCCTGCATGCCGCCGACCGTGATCGCGGTGTCGTTGCCGATCACCTGCGCCGACACCTGTGTCACGACCTCGGGGATGACGGGGTTCACCTTCCCGGGCATGATCGAGCTGCCCTTCTGGAGCTCCGGAAGCATGATTTCGGCGAGGCCAGCTCTCGGACCGGAGCCGAGCAGGCGAAGGTCGTTCGCGATCTTCGTCAGCGAGACGGCCACCGTCTTCAGCGCCCCGGACGCCTCGACGAGACCGTCGCGCGCAGCCTGGGCCTCGAACGGGTCGGCCGGTGGACCGACCGGCAGTCCGGTCTCCTCCGTGAGGAGCCGCCTGACGCGCTCGGCGAACTCCGGGTGCGTGTTCAGGCCGGTGCCGACGGCGGTCCCGCCGAGCGGGATCTGTCCCACACGCTCGAGCGTGTCTCGTACCCGGGCGGCGCCCTGCCGTACCTGCGCCGCGTAGCCCGAGAACTCCTGGCCGAGCGTCACTGGCACGGCGTCCATCAGGTGCGTCCGGCCGGATTTGACGACGTCGTCGAACTCCGTCGCCTTGCGCTCGAGCGAGTCCCCGAGCGTGTCCAGCGCCGGCAGCAGGTCGTGCGTCAGCTGCTCGAGCGCCGCGAGGTGGACGGCCGAGGGGAAGACATCGTTCGACGACTGGCCCATGTTGACGTCGTCGTTCGCGTGGACATCGTCGCCGGCGAGTGTGGCCAGGACCTCGTTCGCGTTCATGTTCGAGGAGGTCCCGGAACCGGTCTGGAAGACGTCGATCGGAAACTGGTCGTCGAGCTCGCCCGACGCGACACGCTCGGCGGCCGCGGCGATCCGCTCAGCCTTGTCCGCGTCGAGCAGCCCCAGCTCGGCGTTCACCCGTGCCGCGGCGCCCTTGATCCGGCCGAGCCAGCGGGCGACGGACGCGGGGATCGGCTCGCCGGAGACGGTGAAGTTGGCGACGGCCTTGCGGGTCTCGCCGCCCCAGAGCTCGGTCCGCGTCTCGACGTCGGCCACGACGCCAAGCGTATCGAGCTAGGAGGGCTAGACGACGCGGAGGCTGCGGCGCTCGAGCGGGCGCTCGCGGATCAGGCGGCGGGCCACGTCCGTCAGGTCCTCGGCGCGCGCCCACCCGACGTAGCCACAGCGGTGGCACTCGCCGGGATCGAGGTGGACGGCGTCCTCGGTAGTCGTGCGCCGGGCGCCACAGGAGAGGCATTCGATGCGAACCTTCTTCTCCACCAAGTGCGGAGTTCGGCGCCTGAGAGGCACGAGCGCATCACTCGAACGAGGGATGCCTAGGCGATGCGCCCACAGGGCGCTAGCCCGCTGCGAGGGAGGGTCAGTCCGTGGAGTACTTCGGTTGGACCTTCTCGCCTCGAATGGCTGCAATCGCGTTGTTCGCGGCGATCGCGGCCTCGCCCATGCCGATCGTGATCAGCGTGATCTTGCCTGGGTAGCCCGCGACGTCGCCCGCCGCGTAGACGCCGGGCATCGACGTCTCGCAGCTCATCGGGTCGATCTTGATCTGGCGCTTGCCCTCGAGCTCGAGCCCCCACTCCGCGATCGAGCCCAGGTGCGAGACGAAGCCGAGCAGCGTGATCAGCGCCTCGCAGTCGTACCGCTCGATCTCGCCGGTCGCGGTGTTCTCGATCGTGACCGCCTCCAGGCTCCCGTCGCCATGGACGTCGCGGACCTCGTGCGGCGTCAGGATCCGGACGGCGCCCTCCGACTCCAGCCGCATCGCCTCGTTCACGGACGACTCGAGCGCGCGGAACCGGTCGCGGCGATGGACGAGCGTTATCGGGAGATCGGCGGTGTCCTGAAGGCCGAGCGTCCAGTCGAGCGCGGAGTCGCCGCCCCCGACGATCACGCAGCGCTTTCCCTCGAACTGCGCCTTCTCCTTGACCACGTAGTGGAGGCCCCGTCCCAGCCACGAGTCGATGTCCTCCACGCCGAGCCTTCGTGGCTCGAAGGCCCCGTGGCCCGCCGTGATGATCATCGCCCGCGAGAGGTACGTGTTCCCCGCGTCCGTCGTCAGGGCGAGGATGTCCTCGCCGTTCTGGCTGATCCGCTCGAGCGACTTGGCCTCCTCGCCGAGCCGGACGTCGGCGCCGTACTGAAGGCCCTGCTCAGCGCACATGTCGACGAGCTTCTGGCCGAGGATCTTCGGGAACCCGGCCACGTCATAGACGTGCTTCTCGGGATATGTAGCCGCGACCTGGCCGCCGATCTGCTCCAGCGACTCCACGATGCGCACCGTCCCGTCGCGGTGGCCGACGTAATACGCGGCCGAGAGCCCGACGGGGCCCGCGCCCAGGATCGTGACGTCGACGACGTCGCTCATGGCGCCGTGAATGCTAGTAGGGCTAGTGCGAGCAGCCGGAGCCGCAGCCGCCGTTCGCGTGCGGGTCGCCGGCCTCGTCCTCGACCTGGAACGAGTGCCCGCAGCCGCACCCGGCGGTCGCGTTCGGGTTGTTGATCGCGAACCCGCCCTGGAGGCCGTCGACGAAGTCGATCTCGGTGCCGCTCAGGTACGGAGCGCTGAACGGATCGACGACGACCCGGACGCCGTGCGCCTCGAGCTCGTGGTC
Organism: Gaiellaceae bacterium; assembly: GCA_035265935.1. Taxonomy (GTDB): domain Bacteria; phylum Actinomycetota; class Thermoleophilia; order Gaiellales; family Gaiellaceae; genus JACDAN01. The sequence continues at coordinate 1,261 of DATFOC010000097.1, read as the reverse complement.
GCCCTCCATCGAGCCGCGGTCGAAGCCGAGCGCGTACTCGAAGCCGGAGCACCCGCCGCCCTGGACGGCGACGCGAAGAACCTCGGCCTCGCCGGCCGGCTCCTCGGCCATCAGGTCGCGCACCTTCGAGGCCGCTCGCTCGGTGAGAGAGACGATCGTGACGGGGCGTTCGGTGATCTCCAAGGCCGGCCAATCGTAGCAGCGAGACCGGGCGTCGCCGTCCCCCGCCGAAGGGGCGCAGGCGGGGAGTTTGTAACACCTGATTCACGCTTCGTTGAGCGGTTTCTTGCCCTGCTCGTGCAGCGGCCCCGGCTGTAGACTCCCGGACCACGGTGGGGGCCCCGGCACGCAGCGATGCTCGATAACTGGCTGCCCTTCCTGATCTACGGGTTGCTGGCCTTGGCCATCCCCGCCTCGATGATCGGCATGTCGTTCCTCTTCGCCACCCGGCCGTCCCACCGCAACCGGACGCGGACGCTGCCGTTCGAGTCAGGCGTCTCGCTTGGGCCGCCGCGGCTGCAGCGGTTCACGATCAGCTTCTACCTGACGGCCCTGCTCTTCATCGTATTCGACATCGAGATCGTCTTCCTCTACCCGCTCGCGGTCGTGCTCGAGCCGCTCGGCTGGTTCGGCTTCTGGGAGCTCTCGTTCTTCATTGGGATCCTCGCCCTCGCCTACGTCTACATCTGGCGGAAGGGGGCGCTCGAGTGGCGGTAAACGGTGAGAAGCCGAAGCGGCTCCGCGACTACAACATCCACTCGGAGCGGGTGCTGATGCGGAACAAGGAGCCGGGCGTCTTCGAGCGCGAGCTCGGGCCCGAGGACCTCCAGGACAAGCTGATGCTCACGACGGTCGAGAAGGCCGTCGCCTGGTCGCAGGGGAACTCGATCTGGCCCGCGACCTTCGGGCTCGCCTGCTGCGCGATCGAGATGATGTCGATCGTCTCGTCGCGATACGACATTGCGCGCTTCGGCGCCGAGGTCTTCCGTTCGTCGCCGCGTCAGGCCGACCTGTTGATCGTCTCCGGCCGGGTCGCGCACAAGATGGCCGGGCCGCTCCGGCAGATCTACGACCAGATGCTTGAGCCCAAGTGGGTGATCGCCATGGGCGCGTGCGCAAGCTCGGGCGGGATGTTCAACAACTACACGGTGCTCCAGGGCGTGGACAAGGTCGTCGCCGTGGACATCCACGTCCCGGGCTGCCCGCCGAGGCCCGAGGCCCTCGTCGAGGGAATCATCCGGCTGCAGGAGAAGATCAAGGC
>DATFOC010000096.1:0-27695 GCA_035265935.1 Gaiellaceae bacterium | reverse complement strand
CACGGCCTCCGTGAGCTGCCCGCCCTCGTCGTAGCCGATGTAGCCCGGGGGCGAGCCGACGAGCCGGGACACGGAGTGCTTCTCCATGTACTCCGACATGTCGACCTGGATCATCGCGTCCTCGTCGCCGAACAGGAACTCTGCGAGGGTGCGGGCGAGCTCGGTCTTGCCGACGCCCGAGGGGCCGAGGAAGATGAACGAGCCGGTCGGCCGCTTCGGGTCCTTGATGCCCGCGCGGGCGCGGCGGATCGCCTTCGACACGGCGACGATCGCGAGGTCCTGTCCGATCACGCGCTTGTGGAGCTCGTCCTCCATGCGGATCAGCTTCTGCGTCTCCGCCTCGGTCAGCTTGAAGACCGGGATGCCCGTCCACATCGAGACGATGTCGGCGATCTCGTCCTCGCCGATCAGGGGCTTCTCGGAGGTCTCCTCGCTGCGCCAGTCTTCCTCGAGGTCGCGCTTCTTCTGCGTGAGCTTGCGCTCCTTGTCGCGGAGGCTCGCTGCCTTCTCGAACTCCTGCGCCTCGATCGACGCTTCCTTCTCCGCGCGGACCTTCTCGATCTCCTCCTCGAGCTCGCGGTGCCGCGGGGGCGCGCTCATCGTCTTGATGCGCATGCGCGAGGCGGCCTCGTCGATCAGGTCGATCGCCTTGTCCGGGAGGTGGCGGTCCTGGATGTAGCGGTCGGCCAGCAGCGCCGATGCACGCAGCGCTTCGTCCGCGATCGTGCAGCGGTGGTGCGCCTCGTAGCGGTCGCGCAGGCCGCGGAGGATCTCGACGGTGTCGTCAACGGACGGCTCGTCGACGCGGATCTGCTGGAAGCGGCGCTCGAGCGCTGCGTCCCGCTCCAGGTACTTGCGGTACTCGTCGAGCGTCGTCGCGCCGATCGTCTGGAGCTCGCCACGCGCGAGAGCCGGCTTCAAGATCGAGGCCGCGTCGATCGCGCCCTCGGCTGCGCCGGCGCCGACGAGATTGTGGAGCTCGTCGATGAACAGGATGATGTCGCCGCGCTGGGTGATCTCCTTCATCACCTTCTTCAGGCGCTCCTCGAACTCACCGCGGTACTTCGAGCCCGCGACGAGCGCGGCGAGGTCGAGCGTGTAGATCTGCTTGCCCTTCAGGAGCTCGGGAACCTGGTTCCCGGAGATGCGGGCGGCGAGGCCCTCGACCACGGCCGTCTTGCCGACGCCGGGCTCGCCGATCAGGACCGGGTTGTTCTTCGTGCGGCGCGACAGGATCTGCATCACGCGCTCGATCTCGGTCTGGCGCCCGACGACGGGGTCGAGCTTGGCCTCGGCGGCGAGCTTGGTCAGGTTGCGGCCGAACTGGTCGAGGAGCTTCGAGCTCTTCGCCTTCTCGCCCGCGCCGCCCCCGCCCTGCTGGCGGCGGCCGGGACCGGAGAGCATGCGAATGATCTCGTTGCGGATCTTCTCGGCGTCGGCGTCGAAGTCGAGCAGGATGCGCGCCGCCACGCCCTCGTTCTCGCGGACGAGCCCGAGCAGGATGTGCTCGGTGCCGATGTAGTTGTGGCCCAGCGAGAGCGCCTCGCGCAGCGCGAGCTCGAGCACCTTCTTCGCACGCGGCGTGAAGGGGATCTGGCCGGTGGTGACCTCGTCGCCCTGCCCGACGATCCGGGCGACCTGGGCGCGAACCTCCTCGACCGTGATGTCGAGCGACTCGAGCACGCGTGCCGCGAGACCTTCCTCCTCGCGGAGCAGTCCCAGCAGGATGTGCTCGGTGCCGATGTAGTTGTGCTTCAGCGCCCGCGCCTCATCTTGGGCAAGGACGACGACCTGACGAGCCCGCTCGGTGAATCGCTCAAACAACCCTCGATGCCCCCTTCCACGACGTCTCTTCCGAACGGCCGGGGCTGCCGGCCACAGATCGAAGGCCGGGCCATCGTAGCTCAGTGATCGGAGCCCACGTCGAGCGCCGGGCAGCTTGTGAAAAGTCTTTACGACTGCGTAACCGCATCTTCCGCAAAAGTCTTCGGCGTAATGGCCGAAGCGGTTTAGCCATTCGTCCGGAGCTGGTCTTGCGGAGGGCTACTTGCAATGCGGCCGCCGGCAGTCTGAGCAACTACGCTGGTCTCGATGGCTGGCACGGCTCTCGTGACGGGTGGCGCTGGATTCATCGGCTCGCATCTCGCCGAGCGGCTGCTCGAGGCGGGTTGGCAGGTCTACGCGTTGGACGATCTGTCGACAGGATCGGATGCGAACGTATTCCAGCTCGCCGAAAATCCTTCCTTCCATCTCACGGTCGAGTCGGTGCTGTCGCCATCCGTCGTGAGTGAGCTGGTGCACAAGGCCGACGTCGTCTTCCATCTCGCTGCGGCCGTCGGAGTGCGGCTGATCGTGGAGCGGCCTGGGCACACGCTCCTCACAAACGTGCGTGGGACCGAGAATGTCCTGGAGTATGCGGGGCGGTTCGGCAAGCCGGTCCTGATCGCCTCCAGCTCGGAGGTCTACGGCGACCATCCAGGCGAGAACCTGCCGCTCCGAGAGGACGCGCGCCGGATCTATGGGCCGACCACTGCCAAGCGTTGGGCATACGCCGACTCGAAGGCGATGGACGAGTTCCTCGCGCTGGCGCGGCACGAGGAGGTGGGCCTGCGCTGCGTGATCGCAAGGCTCTTCAACACGGTCGGGCCGAGGCAGAGCGGCCAGTACGGCAATGTGATCCCGCGATTCGTGCAGGCAGCGCTCGCCGGCGAGCCCCTGGAGGTGCACGGGGACGGCTCACAGACGCGGTGCTTCTGTCATGTCCGTGACGTCGTGGGCGGGCTGGAGCGGCTGATGTTCGCGCCGGGCACGGCCGGAAAGATCTACAACGTCGGCTCGACGGAGGTCGTGACTATCCTCGAGCTGGCCCAGCGGGTTCTACGCGCGACCGGAAGCTCCTCCGAGCTCGTCTTCGTCCCGTACGAGCAGGTCTACGGCCACGGCGTCGAGGAGATGTTCCAGCGGGTCCCGTCCACCGACAGGATCCGCTCCGAGCTCGGCTGGGAGCCGACCGTCGACCTCGACGGCATCCTTGCCGGCGTGATCGAGCACGCGCGCGCGTCCCAAGCCGACGGCTTTCGCGCGCCTATGAGCTCCGCGGCCGGCCGCAGCCCGGTAACGGGGCCGTGAGCGTCGCTCAGCCTTAGGTTCCGCGGCCGACGGCCGGCTGGCGCTCCGGAGCCCGCTGGACGATGACGGCAGCCGCCTGCGCCGCCGATAGGTTGATGAGGTGAGCGAGGACTCCTTCGACGTCGTATTCATCTGTACCGGCAACCGCTTCCGGAGCGCGATCGGGGAGGGCCTCATGAGGCGACTCACGGAGGGCATAGCGGTGCAAACGACATCCGCCGGCACCCTCGACCTCGGACCGGTGGGTGCTCTGCCGGAGGCACTCGAGCTCGCTCCCTCGCTCGACCTCGACCTCACCGAGCACCGCGCGCGGTGCGTGGCGAACGTCGACCTCTCCGAAGCGGACCTCGTGCTCGGCTTCGAGTACCACCACCTCGCGGCCGCCGTCACCGAGGGCGGGGCGCGTCTGGAGCGCACGTTCACCGTCCCGGAGCTCGTAACGCTGCTCGAGGAGGGCGGCGCGGTCGCCGACGGCAGTGACCCCGTTTCCCGCGCCCGTCGTGCGGTCCAGCGCGCCCACGAAGCCCGGTCGGGAGGGCGCCGGCCCGAACTCGCCGATCCGATCGGAGGCTCGCCCGAGGTCTTCCACAGCACCGCGGTCGAGGTCCGGGCGCTGACCGAGCGCCTCGCGGAGCTGCTGTTCGGCGTGCGCGCTACCTGACGGACCGAAGGGCCGGAAACAGGATCACGTCGCGGATCGTGTCCCGGCCCGTCAGCACCATGGTCAGCCTGTCGATCCCGACGCCGAGGCCGCCCGTCGGAGGCATTCCGTAAGCCAGCGCCTCCACGTAGTCCGGGTCGCCCTGCTCGCCGCCGACCTCTGACGCCTGCTGCGCGAACCGCTCGGCTTGCTCCTCCGGGTCGTTCAGCTCGCTGAAGGCGTTGCCGAGCTCCGTGCCGCCGACGAAGAACTCGAACCGCTCGACGATCGAGGGGTCGTCGTCGGTGGCCCGGGCGAAGGGGGACAGCTCGACCGGGTAGTCATGGAGGATCGACGGGTCGATTAGGGCCGGCTCGACGAAGGAGGTCAACGCGTGGTCGACGAGCTGCGCCCAGCTCCGGTCGGCCTTTGTGTCGATGCCGCGCTCCTCGAGCCGGGCGCGCAGGTCGTCGGGGTCCCGGGTCCAGAGCCCGTGCTCTTCGAGGGCGTCGAGGAGCTTGACGCGCCGCCAGGGCCGCGCGAGATCGACCTCGTGCCCCCGGTAGGTGACCTTCGTCGTCCCGTTGACCCGCTGCGCGAGGTGCTCGACGAGGCGCTCGATGCGCTCCATCGTGTCGCGGTAGTCGGCGTACGCCTCATACCACTCGAGCTGCGTGAACTCGGGCTGGTGCTTGTAGGAGATGCCCTCGTTCCGGAAATCCTTGCTGAGCTCGTAGATCTTGTCGAGGCCGCCGACGATGAGGCGCTTGAGGTACAGCTCGTCGGCGATCCGGAGGTAGTAGTCCTGATCGAGGTTGTTGTAGTGGGTGACGAACGGCTCGGCGAACCCGCCGCCGTAGCGCGGCTGGAGGATCGGCGTCTCGACCTCGACGAAGCCCTCCGAGTCGAGCCAGCGTCGCGCCTCCGCGACGATCCGCGTTCTCGTGAGCGCGAGCTCGCGCGACTCATCGTTCATCAGGAGGTCGAGGTAGCGCTGGCGGTAGCGGGTCTCCGTGTCCTGGACGCCGTGGAAGGTGTCCGGCAGCGGCCGCTTGATCTTGGCCAACAGCGTCAGCTCGTCGACGGTCAGCGACGGCTCGCCGCGTCGTGTCCTCGTAGGACGGCCTTCGGCGCCGACGATGTCGCCGAGGTCGACGTCGATCGACCCAGTCCGCTCCTGCGCACAGAGCAGCTGGATCCGGCCCGACCGGTCGACGAGGTCGAGGAAGACAAGCTTCCCCATGTCCCGCCGGGCCATGACGCGGCCGGCGATGCGTCTGGTCGCCTCGGCCTCCTGCCCGGCCTCGAGCGGCTCGGCCTCCTCGCGGACCGACGCGATCTCGACGCGGTCCGGGAACCGCTTCGGCAGCCCGCTCATCTGCCGCGCGAGTCTATGGCTAGCCCCAGACCAGCCAGCCGACGAACAGGCCCCCGACGAACGAGGCCGCGCCGGCGGCAAGAGCGACCGTGGGGATCCGCTCCCGCGGCCCGCCCGCCTCGCGGCGCCCGTAGATGCTCGGCAGGCCGGCCGGGACGTACGGCGGAGCGTCAATGCCGAGCTGACGGAACGCCGAGACCCAGACCTCTTCAGGCGGCGCCCCGAGCGCCCGCATCGCACCCAACGCCACACCCTGGCCCTCGTGCAGGAGGGCGATGAGGAGGTGTTGCGTGCCGATCGCGTGATGACCGACGGTCTGCGCATCCTCGACTGCCAGCTCGAAGATCTTCTTCATCCGCGGCGTGAGCGGCAGCTGGCCTGCAGGCGGCTCCTCGTCACCCTCGCCGATGTGCTCCACCACCCAGTCGCGCGTCGGCTGAAGCTCGACGCCGTGCGCGCGGAGCGTTGTCGTCGCCCGGCCGTTCTCGCGAATGAGGCCGAGCAGCAGATGCTCGGTGCAGATGTAGCCGTGCCGGAGCTTGCGAGCCTCCTCCTGCCCGAGCACTACGACCTGCCGAGCGCTCTTGGTGAACCGCTCGAACACGACCCCGAGCGTAGTGGGCGAGCCCGACGGCGCTACCCAGAAACGCCGCGGAACGGGCTATGCCCGTTCCGCCACGACGGCGTCTAGAGACGGAAGCTCGGGCGATTCGCCGCCGCGCGATCGCAAAGCGATCGCCCGCCTCCATACGGTCGCCGAAAGTCGTGAGACTTTCGGCGAAGAAGCGCTAGGCGGCGCGAATCTCCATGATCTTGTACTTCAGAGCCTTACCCTTGGGCGTCGAGACTTCGACGGTCTCGCCCTTCTTCTTCCCGAGGATTGCGCGGCCGACAGGCGACTCGTTCGAGAGCTTCTGCTCGAGGGGGTTCGCCTCCGCGGAGCCGACGATGTGGTACTCGACCGTCTCCTTGGCGGCGACGTCACGCAGCCGGACCTTCGATCCGACGCTGACGACGTCCTTCGAGATCTCCTTCTTGTCGATCACGCGGGCCGCCAGCAGGCGCTCCTCGAGCTGGGCGATCTTGTGTTCGAGCATTGCCTGCTCGTTCTTCGCATGGTCGTACTCGGCGTTCTCGCTGATGTCGCCGAACTCGCGCGCGATGCGGATGCGGTCGGCGACCTCCCTGCGCTTGTCGGTCGAGAGATACTGGATCTCGTCCTTCAGCTTCTTGTAACCCTCGGGGGTGAGGATCACTTCCTTCACGTCAATGGCCTCCTTGACCAAAAAAACGCGCGGCCCGAAGAGCGGCCGTCGCGGAAGCGGCGCATGGTAGCGGCGGCGGAGGACGACGTCAACACGCATTTCGCTACCTTTTCCCGCTCTGTGCAGGTAAATCTGCGAACAGCCTGGAGAATCGGGGACGTCGAGATCCCCACACGCGTCGTCCTCGCACCGATGGCAGGTGTGAGCGTTCAGGCATTTCGACGCCAGGGGCGCCGGTACGGGGCGGGGCTCGTATGCTCGGAGATGGTCAGCTGCGCCGGGCTCGAGCACCGGAACGAGCGCACGCTCGGCTATCTCCGGATCGCGTCCGACGAGCATCCGCTCGCGATCCAGATCTTCGGCGGCGACCCGGCGACGATGGCCGAAGCGGCTCGCATGGTCGAGGCGGCGGGGGCCGACCTCGTGGACATCAACTTCGGCTGCCCGGTCAAGAAGGTGACCAAGACGGGCGCCGGAGCAACGTGTCTCGGTGAGCCCGATCGTGCGGCCGCGATCGTCCGGGCCGTGGCCGAGGCGGTTTCGGTCCCGGTTTCCGTGAAGATGCGCCGGGGCCTGGAGAACGGCTCGCGCGCCTGCCTGGAGCTCGGCCCGCGGCTCGTTGACTCCGGCGCGGCGACGTTGACGCTGCACCCGAGGTCCGCAAAGCAGATGTACACCGGGGAGGCCGACCACTCGCTGACGGCCGACCTGGTCGAGCGTGTGGACGTTCCGGTCATCGCATCGGGCGACGTGACCTCCCGCGCACGCGCGCAGACGGTGCTCGCGACGACCGGCGCGGCCGCAGTGATGGTCGGGCGGGCCGCGCAGGGCAACCCGTGGGCGATCCGCGAGATCGTCGGCGACTCGGACGAGGAGCCGACGCGGGAGGCAGTTGTCGCCGAGCTCGTGCTGTTCATGCGGGAGACCGTGCGGGAGCTCGGCGAGCGCAAGGCGACCGGCTTCCTGAAGAAGTTCTACGGCTGGTACCTCGGCCGGGGCCGCTTCCCCAGGCCGTTCAAGCAGGAGCTCGTCGAGCTGGAGACCGTCGCCGAGGTCGAGGGGCGCCTCTTCGCCGCCGCGCCGGGCGCACGCTTCGTCCTCGCCCGCCTCGAGCACGAGCACCCGCACCTGGATGAGGTCGAGCTCGACCTTCCGATTTCCATCTACGGCGGCGGCTAACCTCGAGATTCGACCGGACGCTTAGTGGGAACAACCCATCTCGACCTCAGGAAAGGGGTGCACGAGATGGCAACGGAAACCAGGGACACACAGGACACGCGGGTCGACGAGAAGGTCGACACCGCGAGACCCGTCCACAACCGCACCGAGCGCGAGACGAGCGCGGATCCGTATGCCGGGATCCATGCGGCGCGCGAGCGCTTCGGCGGGGTCGACATTCCCGCGAGCCTCGTCGGGATGCTGACAGCGCTCTCGACGGTGATCATCCTCGCCGGGCTGGTCGGCGCGGCCTTCGGCGTCGTCGGCTACCAGACCGGGCTGGAAGAGAACGCCGAGGACCTGTCGATCGGAAGCCTGATCGGCGGAGTGGCGATTCTCTTCGTCGCGTACCTGATCGGGGGCTGGGCCGCCGGCCGAATCGCACGCTACGACGGCGCCCGCAACGGCTTCGCGACCGGCGTCTGGACGCTGGTCTTCGCCGCGATCCTCGCGGGGCTCGGCGCCTGGGCCGGCGCGGAGTACGACGTATTCGAGAACGTCGACCTGCCGCAGTGGTTCGACAGCGACGCATTCACGACGGCCGCGATCGCCAGCGGAATCGGCGCAATCGTGGCGATGTTCCTCGGCGGGATCATCGGCGGCTTCTGGGGCGAGCGGTACCACCGCCGCGCAGATGCCACGATCGCCGACACGCGGCGCTCGACCGTCCGCACCGATCATCGGACGGACGACCGGGTCGTGCACGACGACGGCGACGTGCCCGCTCCGGCGGCGAATGACCGCACGCGCGACGAGCACCGAGTCTGAATCGCAATAGGGGCGGCTTCGGCCGCCCCTACCGATTCCGTTCCCAGAGAATCCGGAGCCCTTCGAGCGTCAAGAAGGGGTCGACCTTCTCGATCGTGCGCGCGTGCGGGGCGATCAGATCGGCAAGCCCGCCGGTTGCGATCGCGGGCGCCTCCGCGCCGAGCTCAGCCCGGATCCGCGTCACGATCTCGTCGACCTGGCCCGTGAACCCGTAGACGAGCCCCGACTGGAGGGCAGACGCTGTCGTCTTGCCGATCACCGTGTCCGGCGCCGAGAAGTCGATTCGGAACAGACGGGCCGCGCGCGCGAACAGGGCGTCCATCGAGACCTCGATCCCGGGAGCCAGGACGCCGCCGACATACTCACCCTCCGGTGAGACGACGTCGAAGTTCGTCGAGGTACCGAAGTCGACGACGATCGCCGGCGCGCCGTACCGCTCCAGCGCCCCGACGGCGTTGGCGATCCGGTCCGGCCCCACCTCGCGCGGGTCGTCGTAGCGGATGGGGATGCCGGTCTTCGCGCCCGGGCCGACGACGAGGACAGGCGCATGGGCCCAGCGCTCGCCGAAGTCCTGGTAGGCCTGAACGAGCGGCGGCACCGTCGAGCTCAGGCAGATGCCGTCGACCGAGTCGAGGTCGAGCAGCCCCGAGAGCAGGACGCCCAGCTCGTCACCCGTGCGGTCCCGCTCGGTGGCGACACGCCGGTGCTCGCCGAGCTCGCCGTCCTGGAACAGCCCGAAGACGGTCTGCGTGTTGCCGGCGTCTACTGCAAGGAGCATCGGCTAGGCACTGACGCCTCCGGCGTGGCGCTCGCGGTGCGATGCCGGAGGGGACAGTGTTTCTAACACGGCCCCGGAGAGCGGCGTGCCGCGAGCGCCACGAGGCAGACGGCGGAGCCGGGCTTCGCCCGGCTTGGCCGACTGCCGGCCGGTGGTGTCAGTAACGACTATTCGTCGTCACGCAAGGGTTCGCCTAGGCGCTCCGCCAGCGCTTCGGCGGTCAGCTTCGGCTCCTCGCCCTCGCCGCGAAGCTCCTCCACGGTGACGTCGCTCGAGGTGTAGACCTCGGCGCGCGGGATCATCCGGGTCGGGCGGTTCTTGTCCCAGACCCAGACGTCCTCCATTCGCAGGTGGAAGAACGGGTAGCTCGGCTGCGGGACGTAGCGCAGGTCGAGCGTGTTGCAGAGGTAGGTCGCGTCCTGCGTGAGGACGCAGTACCGGAACAGGCCGAAAACAGCCGTGTACTCCTTCTTCAGCTGGAGCTCGAGCTCCGCCTCGAACTCGTCGAGCTCGTCGAGATGCGACATGCGGGTCATTGTAGTGCGGCGAGTAGAGCCTGCACCCGGCCCTGTCCGGGCACCTCGAGGCCGGGATCGAGCTCCGCAAGCGGCTCCAGGACGAACATGCGCTCGGCCATACGGGGATGCGGGATCCTGAGCTCGGGCTCATCGACGATTCTGGTGTCGTACAGGAGGATGTCGAGGTCGATCGTCCTCGGCCCGAGGCGCGGACCGTGGCGCGTGCGGCCGAGGTCGCGCTCGAGATCGAGCAACACGCGCAGGAGCTCGAGCGGCTCGAGCTCGGTCTGCAGCCGCGCGACGCCGTTCAGGAAGCGCGGCTGGTCCTCGTACCCCACCGGATCGGTCTCGCGCAGACGCGAGACGCGCTGAACGTCGACCCCGTCGTGCGCATTCAGGCGGGCGAGGGCGAGGCGGATGGTCCCGTCGCGGTCACCCAGATTCGCGCCCAGCCCTAGATAGACAAGCGGCATCCCGTCGCTATCGTGTCTGTTAGTGCGCCGTCTCGGGGTCCTGCTGGCGTTGCTCCTCGTAGCTGCGCCAAGCCCGGCGCAGGCGGCCCCGGCTGCTCAGGTGCCGGGCGACCGCGAGGTCGCGGCGCTCACAGAGTTCGGCCACACGATGCTCGGCCTCCGCGCCGACGGCGGCGCCGAGCGGCTGTTGGCGGCGAACGGCGGCACGATCGTCGCGTCCGACCTCCACATCTGGCGCCTCCCGAGCGGCACCGCGCAGCGCCTGATCCCGCGGCTCCGACGACAGGGAGTGCTGCGTTTCGCCGAGCCGGACCGCCCGGTCGCTCGCAACTCGCACCTTCCCGGCGTCGATCCGCTCGCGGCGCCCTCCATCGGCTGGCACCTCTACCGGATCGGCGCGGACCGGGCGGAGCCTCCCGGGCCTGGAGTTCCGCTGACGATCATCGACTCGGGCCTCGACCTGAACCACATCGAGTTCCGCGCCCGCCCGAACACGACCGTCCTGAACGAGCAGCAAGTGGAGCTGGGTGACGAGTACCACGGCACGATCGTCGCCTCGACCGCAGCAGCGCCGGTCGACAGCGTCGGCGCCGTCGGCGTCTATCCGCAGGCGGTGCTCCAGGCATACGACCTGTGGTTCCTCTCGGAGTCGCTGATCGTCCAGGGGATCAGCCGGGCCACCACGGCGAGAGCCGGCGTCATCAACCTGAGCCTGGGCGGCGACGAGCCGTCACGGGCGATGTACGAGGCGATCGTCAACGCGTTCGGCCGCGGCTCCATCGTCGTCGCCGCCGCCGGAAACGAACGACTGCGCGAGGACCCGCCGATCTACCCGGCCGGTTTCCCGCACGTCCTGACCGTCGGCTCGACGGATGCCAGGGATCGGCCGTCGCGCTTCTCCAGCTCGAGCGCGGCTGTCGACCTTGCCGCGCCCGGCGAGCAGATCCCCTGGCAGCACCCAACCGACCCGACCGTTTACCAGACCGTCAACGGGACAAGCTTCTCCGCGCCGCAGGTTGCGGCGGCGACGGCCTGGGTGTGGACAGCGCGGCCGGGGATCGAGAAGACGCAGCTCTTCGATCTGATGCGGCGCTCGACACGGGACGTGGCGCCCCGCGGGTTCGACCGGCGAACCGGGTTCGGCATCCTCGACATCCCCACCGCGCTCAACCGGGCACTGCCGCCGATCGACCCGATGGAGCCCAACGACGACGTCGATCACGTCAAGGCGCACGGGATCTTCCGCGCAGCGGCCCGACCGCTGACCGCTCCCCGCCGGCGTCGTGCCTCGCTGACCGCTCGTCTGCATGCGAGCGAAGACCCTGACGACGTCTACCGCTTCTGGGTTCCCGCGCGGCGAGAGGTGACCGCAGTCGTGCGGCCGACCGCCGACGTGTCTGTGGCTGCATGGGCGGCGGGTACGCGAAGCGTCTACGAGCGCGGCGGCGCCAGGGCCCGTGACCTGCTCGCAGCGAGCGCACGGCGCGGCGGACGGACGGAGACGATCCGGATCGAGAACACCCGCAGCCGCGGGTTCCACGCGTACCTCGACGTCTTCCCGGCCAGGGGCGTGCGCTCGAGCCGGTACACGTTGCAGATCAGCTCTCGCGCACTGCGCTAGCGGCGGAGTACTCGACGGTCAGGCCGGCCGGCGCGATCCCCGGCTTGCGCACACGGACCTCAACGCGGCTCGCAGCGAACCGGGCGGCGAGCTCGTCCGCCACTGCTGCGGCCAGCTTCTCGATCAGCCGGTATTCGCTTCTGTCGGAGACCTCGCGCACGCATGCGGCGACGGCGCGGTAGTCGACGGTCGCTTCCAGCCGGTCCTCCGGGGGCTCGTCGACGCTCAGCGTGATGTCGTAGAAGAACGTCCGCCCCCTCTCCCGCTCGTCGTCGTCCACGCCGTGCCGGCCGAAGACCTCCAACCCGACGAGCTCGACGATCACCCGACCACCGCCCGAGCTGCGGTCAGCGCCTCCACGTGCTCCTTCACGTCGTGCACGCGGAGGATCGTCGCACCGCGCTCGTAGGCAATCACCGCCGCCGCGATGCTGGCCGAGAGCGGACCGGTGGTTGCGTCGGGGTCGCCGAGGATCTTGCCGAGCGAACTCTTCCGTGAGAAGCCGACGACCACCGGCCGGCCGAGGTCGGCGATCTCGCCGAGCCGGCGGACCAGCTCGAAATTCTGCTCCACGGTCTTGCCGAACCCGATCCCGGGATCGACGCAGATCCGGTCCTCACGGATTCCGGAGTCGATGGCGAGCTGCACTCGTTCCTGGAGGAAACGCTTGACGTCCGACACGACGTCGTCGTACGTCGGTTTCGCCTGCATGGTGCGCGGCTCGGCCTGCATGTGCATCAGGCAGACATACGCGTCGGCCTCGGCGGCGACGTCGGCCATCGCTGAATCCGCCCGCAGCGCTGTCACGTCGTTGACCATCTCTGCACCGAGCTCGAGCGCCCGTCGCGCCACGTCGGCCTTCGCGGTGTCGATCGAGACGGGCAGACCGTTGAGACCCTCCAGCACGGGCAGGACCCGCCGGAGCTCCTCATCCAGGGACACGCCCTCGGACCCGGGTCGGGTCGACTCCCCGCCGATGTCGACGATGGCTGCTCCCTCGGCGACCATCCGCCGCGCCGAGTCGACCGCGTCCTCGGGGCGGAAGTTCACGCCGCCGTCCGAGAACGAGTCGGGCGTCACGTTGACGATCCCCATCACCGAGGGGCGGGCAAAGCACTGCTCCAGCGCCTTTCGCACGCCTGAAAGCCTAGGCCGTTCCTAGATCGAGCCGGAGAAGGTGTCGCACGCGGCGGGCCTGCCCTCTTGGTAGCCCCGCGAGAACCAGCGCCGCCGCTGCTCCGACGAGCCGTGCGTCCAGCCTTCGGGATTGACCTGGCCCTGCGTCTGCTCCTGGATCCGGTCATCGCCGATCGCCGCAGCCGCGTCCAGCCCCTCGTTGATGTCCTGCTGGGTCAGCTCCTCGAGGAGCCCCTGCTCCACCGCGTTGGCGGCCCAGACCCCTGCGTAGCAGTCCGCCTGGAGCTCCGAGCGGACGGCCCGGCTCTCGGGCCCCTGGCGGTCGTTCCCGATCTGATCGAGCACGCCGAGCTGGTTCTGGACGTGATGGCCGTACTCGTGAGCGATCACGTACGCCTGAGCGAACGGCCCGCCACCGGCGCCGAAGCGGGATTGCAGCTCGTCGAAGAAGCCGAGATCGATGTAGACCCGCTGGTCGCGCGGGCAGTAGAACGGCCCGACCTGGGAGCTTGCGAAGCCGCATTGCGTCTGTACCTGATCGGTGAAGAAGACCGTGTTGGCGTACGGATACCGGCGGTTGCTCCGATCGAAGGTGCCGTTCCAGAAGCCCTGAACGCTGTTGACGACGCCGACGATCCGGCAGTCCTGCCGCTTGTTTGCGTCCTCACCGGATTGGCACTCCTGCGAGACCTCGCTCGGTGTGTCGCCCTGCCCGACTTGCTGCTCGTCGAGGGGCGCGAGTTGACCATCGATGCCGCCGCCTCCGCCCAGCACCGTCAGCAGTAGATAGATCACGACGGCGGCGATGCCGATGCCGCCTCCCCCCACCGCGAGCCCTCCAGGCGCCATCCGGCGGCCGCGGACGTCGGTGACCTGACCTGGGTCGAGCTTTGCTCCACGCCGGAAGCGCATGTCGCTTCCTTACCCGCGTTCGGCGCACCCGGAAACGGCGGAGCGGCCGACCTCGTCGCGGAGACCGGCCGCTCCTGGCTCCCGCTAGCGCTTCTCCTTGGGCGGGCGGACGTCGACGACGAGCGGCTTCGTGCCCGCTCCGGCGTGGTCCGCGGTGCCGAGCACATGGGCGACGAACACGGCGCGCCTCGCGACACGCCAGCGGGTGACGAACGTGCCGTTCGAGGCGACGGTCGCGACCTGGGAGCGCCACAAACCCAAGACCCGCATCGACACGACCGCCTGCTCGCCGGCGACGGCAGAGGAGAGCCGGCCGCTGACGGTAATCGTGGCGGGCTTCGCAATCCGCCTTCCCCGGGTGGTGATCATGAGAAGGCGCGCCGTACCGACGTCGCCGCCGCTCGTCGTCGCATAGAGGAAGTTGGTGCCCGCGAGTGCGTACGCGGTCCCACCGGCCATGTCGATGTCCCTCACGAATGCCGGACTGACGAGCTGCGGCCGCCAGCTGGCCCCGCCGTCGGACGTCCGGAGCACGAACCCGTGCGCCTCCCGGCCGACCCTCGGAACGACGACGTAGCCGTTCCGCGCGTCCGCAAAATCGACCTGGGTCATCGGCCTTCCGGTCGAGACGAGCTCCGTCCACGTTCGCCCTGCGTTCGTCGTCTTCCAGAGCCGGAAGCTCACGTCGACCAGGTAGCCGGTCTGCGTCGAGACGAACGAGATGTCGTGAATGCGGCTTCTCGTCGGCCGGCGCAGGGGCCGCCAGGTGAGGCCGCCGTTCGGGGAGAAGAGCAGCCGTAGCCGTCCGGCGGCGACGATCCCGGACCCTTCCGTGTCGGCCATCAAGAGGCCCGCACCACGCAGGTCGCTGTCGGACACAGTCGAGAACGTCTCGCCGCCGTCAATCGACCTGCGGATGCCGCGCGCGCCGATGACGACCAAATAGTTTGCGTCCGTCGCGACGAGGTCCCGTGCTCCGACCGGAGTGGCGGTGTTCAGGAGCCGGTAGCTCACGCCGCCGTTGTCGGACCGCTGGACGCTCCCGTCGTCCGCCAGGACGAAGAGCCGCGAGGCGGTCGGAGCAGCCGCGGCTCGGATTCCCAGCGACGTCGGCGGGCTGACGCTGGCCCAGGTTGCCCGGCGTCGTTCGTGCGCGCCAGCGCACCCGAGCGGCCGCCTGCATAGGCGATCCGGTCCGTCGCGCCTTCGAGAACGGTGAAATCGCCGGTCAGCCGGCCGCCGACCACGCGCCAGGTGTCTCCTCCCGTCGTCCGAGAGAAGGGCGCTGCCGAAGTTGCCGACGGCGAGCGCGCGCTCCGCAGACGCCAACTCGACCGCGAACGCCGACTCGGCCGGCGGAGTGGTAGCGGTGAAGGTGTCACCACCGTCCGTCGTCTTCACGATCCGGTTTCCCTGCCGCATCGCCAGCAGACAGTTGACGGCATCGGAGCAGCGGATCGAGCCGTAGTCCCCGCTGGGGACACCTGCCACCGTCTTCCGCTCCCACGTCGCACCGCCGTCGGTGCTCTTGAGCAGCTGGAGCGACTGACCGACCGCGTAGAGCGTCGTAGCGTCCGCCTGCTCGAGGCCGAAAGAGCGGAAGACTGAAACCCGCCACCTGCGTCCAGGTAACCGCGCCGTCCGTCGTGCGGTGGACAGTCCCGCCGGAGGTCGTGAAGCAGGTTGTGTCACTGGTGCAGAGCAGGTCCGTGGCGGGCGGCCCCACCGGCACGGCCGTGCGGCGCGTGAACGTCTGGCCGCCGTCTGCGGTCGAAAGCACCGCGTTGTTGGCGAGCACGATGTACCCGACGGCCGACGACGGGAAGGAGAAGGCCCCGACCGCTGCCGGACAACTCAGGTCGCTCGCCGAGAACGGAAGCCGCTGGAACGTCGCGCCACCGTCGTCGGACCGGCGAAGCGAGCAGCCGCCGCCGACGACGATCCGGTCCGGCGAACCGGCCGTGCGCACCCGGCGGAGGTCAAGGGTGAGCCCGGTCACGACGCCCGACCAGCTCGATCCGGCGTTCGTGCTCTTGAGCAGGGTCCCGAAGGCGCCGGCTGCATAGCACGTCGACCCGCCGCAGACGAGGTCGGTCAGGTTGTTCGGTCCGAGCGTTGGATTGCCCGAGTACCAGCCGGAGTGCGGTGTGTTCACTCCGGCCGAGGCTCCGGCGATGAGCGTCAGCGCCGCCGCCACAGCTGCGGCGGTCCAGGCGCGGCCACGCGAGTGGAAGAGCGTGTGCATGAGAGACCCCCTTCCCGCGTCCGCTGCTTCGGCGGCGAGACGCTCCGTGGAAGGAGCTGATCGTTACTTGCCGGCGGCCCGGTTACAAGGGGCTACGCAGGACTTTTCAGGCTGTCCGTACTTTTTCCGAGACGTTCCGAACGCTTCCTAACGAACCTCGGTCCGCGGCGGCCGCTGGATCAGCCAGAGACCCGCGATGATCGTCGTGCCCCCGATCACCAGGCTGACAGCTAGCTCCTCGCCGAGCAGGAGGACCGCAGCCAGCACGCCGAAGATCGGCACGAGCATCGCGAAGGCGGACGCACGCGCCGGGCCGATGCGGCTCACGCCCTCGTAGAACAGGACGAACGCGAGGACGGTCCCAAAGACCGCAAGGTAGAGGATCGGCAGCCAGCCGTCGGCACCCGCATCCTGGAGGTCGTTCCACCCCTGCTCTGCCAGGCTGAAGGGGATCAGCATTGCCGTGCCGGTCGCGGTTGCGTACAGGGTCGACGTCACTGCCCCGAAGCGGGCGATCGCCGGCCGCCCGATCAGCAGATAGATCGCCCAGCAGAGCGCGCCGGCGACGAAGAGCGCCGCTCCCGCGAGCCGGTCGCTCTCCAGCGGGCCGCCCGGATCGACGACGAACACCAGCCCGGCGAACGCAAGGACGAGGCCGGCGACTGCGGGGCGGGACACTCGCTCGCCGAGCACCGCCCAGCCGAGGAGGACGGTGAACACCGGCGCGAACCCCGGCACGATGATCGCCCCATCCGAGGCCGGCGCGAGCTCGAGGCCGTAGAGGAAGAACACGTTGTAACCGGCAACCGCGGTTGCACCCATCGCCAGCACGAGCGGAAGATTTGCGCGGCCCGGCGCCCGAATCGGCCCGTGTCGCGCGCCGGCCCATAGCGCGAGCAGCGCCGTCGCAATCGAGAACCGCACAGCCGCAACGGTGAACGGCGGGACCTCCTCGACGGCCAGCTTCCCCGTCGGCCAAGTCCCGCCGAAACAGACGGCCATGCCGAGCAGACAGAGGTAAGCAGTCCGGGCAGACGCCATTCAGGGAGCAAACGGCGCGGCTGCGAGTTCTATGCCGTCGGCGCGACCGGTTAGGGCTTGGCCGGATCCGGGGGCGGCGGCTGCATCATCGCGCCCGGGACCGGGAACGGCTTCGGCTTGGGTGCCGGCTTCCGCTCGCGGCTCGGCTTCTCCTCGGCCTCGGCCGCCGGAGCCTCCTCCGGGAAGACCTCTTCCTCCGAGGCGCCGTCGAGCAGCCGCACGAACTGCTCCTTATCGATCGTCTCGCGCTCGATGAGGATCGCCGAGAGGCGGTGCAGCTCCTCCATGTGGTCCTTCAGGACCTGGTGCGCGCGCTCGTGCGCCTCCTCGATCACGCGGCGGATCTCCTCGTCGATCTCGCGGGCCACTTCCTCGGAGTAGTCCGGCTCGGCGCTCATCTCGCGGCCGAGGAACGGCATGTCGTGGTTCCGGCCGAGCACACGAGGGCCGAGCTTCTCGCTCATCCCGAAGCGCATGATCATCTGCTTGGCGGTGCTCGTGACCTTCTCGAGGTCGTTCGCCGCGCCGGTCGTGACCTCGTTGAAGACGAGCTCCTCAGCGGCGCGACCGCCCAGCGTGGCAGCCAGCTGGTCCATCAGCGTGGACTTCCGGGTCAGGTACCGATCCTCGCGCGGAAGCGAGATCGTGTAGCCGAGCGCCTGGCCGCGTGAGATGACCGAGATCTTGTGGACGTCGGTGTCTTGGTCGAGGTAGTGGCCGACGAGAGCGTGGCCCATCTCGTGGTACGCCGTGACCTTCCGCTCCTCCTCGGACAGGAGCCGGGTCTTCTTCTCCGGGCCGGCGATCACACGCATGACGCCTTCCTCGAGCTCCTCCTGCCCGATGGTCTTCCTGCCGCGGCGGGCCGCGAGCAGCGCGGCCTCGTTCACCAGGTTCGAGAGGTCGGCGCCCGTGAACCCGGGAGTACCTGCGGCGAGCGTGTCGAGGTCGACCTCTGGGTCGATCGGCTTGCCCTTGGCGTGAACCTCGAGGATCTTCTTGCGGCCCGAGCGATCGGGCCGGTCGACGACGATCTGTCGGTCGAAGCGGCCCGGGCGCAGCAGCGCCGGGTCGAGGATGTCCGGCCGGTTCGTGGCCGCGATCAGGATGATGTTGTCCTTCAGCTCGAACCCGTCCATCTCGACGAGGAGCTGGTTCAGCGTCTGCTCGCGCTCGTCGTGGCCGCCGCCGAGACCGGCGCCGCGGTGGCGGCCGACCGCGTCGATCTCGTCCATGAAGACGATGCACGGCGCCGCCTGCTTCGCCTGCTCGAAGAGGTCGCGGACGCGCGAGGCGCCGACCCCGACAAACATCTCGACGAAGTCGGAGCCGGAGATCGAGAAGAACGGAACGCCCGCCTCACCGGCGACGGCGCGTGCGAGCAACGTCTTCCCGGTGCCGGGCGGCCCGTAGAGGAGCACGCCCTTCGGGATCCGCGCGCCGAGCGCCTGGAACTTCTTGGGGTTCTCGAGGAACTCCTTGATCTCGTGCAGCTCCTCGACCGCCTCGTCCACGCCGGCCACGTCCTTGAAGCCGATCTTCGGCGAGTCCGGGGTCATCCGCTTGGCGCGGGACTTCCCGAACGACATCACCTTCGAGCCGCCGCCCTGCACCTGGTTCATCAGGAAGATCCAGAAGGCGATCAGGATCACGAACGGCAGGAGCGAGGTCAGGAGCGACCACCAGGGCGACCCGCCGACTGCCTTGGAGTCGAAGTTGACGCCTTCCTTCCTCAGCAACCTCTCGAACACGACGAGCGACTCCGGGCTCGGATAGGCAACCTTGATCTTCTTGCCTTCCTCGTTGCCGCCCTGCGGCTTGTACTCGACCGTCAGCTGCTGCTTGCTCGGATTGGCGACGATCTCCTCGAACTGGCCGGGATCGTCCGCGACCCGCGTCTGGAGCTCGGAGTAGGTGACCTTCTCCTGCTTCTCACCCTTCATCAGCGTCTGGCTCGCCAGATAGACGAGCAGGACGATGACGATCAGCGGGAAGAGGGCAGAGCGGAAGAACCGATTCATAGGCGGTCTATCGGCCAGGGTAGCAGCGGCCTTAGCCGCAAAGCTTGGCCCAGATGGGGTGAGTCAGAGGCCGCCGGCCGCCTCGTCACCGAGCACTCCGACGTAGCGGAGATTCCGGTAGCGCTCGGCGAAGTCGAGCCCGTAGCCGACCACGAACCGGTTGGGGATCTCGAAGCCCGTGTACCGGACGGGAACGTCCACCTCGCGGCGCTCCGGCTTGGTCAGGAGGGCGCAGATCTCGAGCGACGCGGGCCTCCTCGCGCTGAGGGTCCTCTTCAGGTACGAAAGCGTGAGGCCGGAGTCGATGATGTCCTCGACGACAAGGACGTTGCGGCCCTCGATCGACTCGTCCAGGTCCTTGAGGATCCGCACGACGCCCGACGAGTCCGTCGAGGCGCCGTAGCTGGAGATCGCCATGAAGTCCACCTCGCAAGGCACGGTGATGTGGCGCATCAGATCGGCCATGAAGAAGACGGCGCCCTTGAGCACGCCCACCAGGAGCAGGTCCATCCCGGCGTAGTCGGCCGAGATCTCGGCGCCAAGCTCCGCGATCCGATCGCGCAAGGCGTCCTCCTCGATCAGCACCTCGGCGACGCCCTGTTCCACCTCAGTCTTGAACGTACTCAGCTCGCACCCCCTCGGCCTCGACGATCCCCGGCACCGCGACGACTTCGTCTCCGCGCACCACGAGGGGCCAGGCCTCCCGTTGCGAGCGCGGGACCTTGGCGTCCACGAAGACATCCTGCAGCTTCTTCGAGCGGTTTGCGAGCCGGTCGCCCGCACGCCAACCACGGACCTTGAGGCCCGAAACCGACGAGCTGATTCTCCAGGGGCCCCACCGGATCTCTCCTTTCAGGTCCACCGGTCCGCGTTCGAGCCAGACATGGTCGTACTCTCGCACGGCCTGCACGCCGCCGCCGAGGTCGACGCGTGCAGAGCCGACCGCACTCCCCGTCAGCGCGTCGAGCGGGCTCGGACGGCCCTCGGCGAGCGCGAGAAGATTCCTCTCCGCTCGCTCGTCGAGCCGGCGGAGCAGAGGCAGGATCTGATCGCGGATCAGCCCGCGCTTCGTTTCCGGGTTGGTGGAGTCGGTGCGGAATGGGAGCCCGACAGCCTCGCAGTACGCCTCCGTCTCGTCGCGCCAGACGCCGAGCAGCGGACGGACGACGCCGTCCTCCCGCTTGGGCTTGATCCCGCCGGGCTTCCCGCTCGACACCAGCCGGTAGACAACGGTCTCGACCTGGTCGGATGCCGTGTGGCCGGTGGCGCGCAGACTGTCGGTCGCGAACGAGTAGCGGAGGTCGCGCAGCTCGGCCTCGGTCGAGGCCGGCGGAGCCTCCACGACCTCCGCCCCGAGGACGTCGGCGCAGAACCTCGCGTCCTCGTCCGATTTGTCGCCGCGCAGACCGTGGTTCACGTGCAGCGCGGAGACCGCGTACCCGAGCTCGCGCAGCGAGTGCCACAGCGCGCACGAGTCCGCACCGCCGGAGACGAGACACGTCACCTCGGCGCCGGCCGGGATCAGCTCGTGCCGGCGGATCTGCTCCTCGACGCGCTCGAGGAAGTCCATCGCCCTATTGTGGCCGCCGGTGCTCCAGGTAGGAGGCGGCCATGAGCACCGCCCACCTCGCAACCCAGAGGCCGACCGCGAGCAGCAGAAGCTTCCTCACGGGTACACGGGGTCCTGAACCCATTCCTCGATCCGGTCCGCGGCCTCGCGCAGGCTCGGCTCGTAGAGGATGTGCGGCTCCGCCGGAGTGACGAGAGGCATCTTCGCCGAGGGCCGCCGCCCGTCCGCGGCCGCCAGGGCGAAGGCAATCGGGAGCGAGTGACAGACGACGAGGATCGTCTCCTCATCCCGGGCGAGGAGCGCGCGGAAGGCGCGTGCGTAGCGCTCGGCGATCGCCGCACGGGCCTCACCCTGGCCCGGCGGGACATCGAGCGGCCCGTGCGACGCGGCCCACTTCCGGTACTCCGCGAGCGGTTTGCCCTCGAAGGAGCCGTAGAAGGGATCGTTGAGGTCGCGCAGGACGATCCGCGGCACCGCGCGGTCGCCCAGCGCCAGGTCTGCTGTTTCCCGCGTGCGGCCGAACTCGGTGACCACACAGAGGTCGATCGGCTCGCTCTCGAGGCGGTCGTACAGCCAGCGGGCCTGCTGTTTTCCCTCCTCCGTCAGCCCGACGACGACGGATGGGTCGCCGTTGACGAGCGCACGGGCGGAGTAGTCACTCTCGCCGTGCCGGACGAAGATCGCGCGCTCCATCAGTGTCCCTTCAGGTAGTTCCGCCCCGCCTCCAGGGTGCGAGCAGCAAGACAGGGAGCGTCCATACCTGAACGGTATGGACGCGACCGAGGACGACGCATGGCGCAGTCTGATCGCGCGCCGGAGGAGATGGCGTGTGCTGCCTGGAGGGGCACTAAAAGAGGACGGAACGGTAGGTGCCCACGCGGGCCATGCCGATCGCCTCGTAGAGACGGATCGCCGCGGGGTTGTCGGCGCGCACGAAGAGGCACACGCGGGGGACGCGCTCGAGCAGCAGCCGCACGAGGTCGCGGAGCCCGCGCTGCGCGTACCCCTGCCCGCGCACCTCGGGGTCGACCCAGACCTGCTGGAGCTGGACGGCGCTGGGCGTCCACGCCGACGCCTCCGCCTTGAAGAGGATCGTCCCGTCCTCGGCCCAGATCCACGAGCGGCTCTCCTCGATCTGCTGCAACGTGCGCTGGCGGAAGCCCTCCGCGTCGGCCGCCATCGGATCGAGGCCGAGCTCGCCCTCGTGGGTCGCGGCGCAGGCCGGAAGGAGCAGCTTGAAGTCGGCGCGGGTCGCCTCGCGGATCCGCGTCGCTCCAGGCTCGGGCGCGTCGGAGATCGCGAAGACCGGCTGACCCGGGCGGTCCTCGCGAGGCTTCTGCATCCGTGAGCGCACGGCGCCCCACAGATCCGACACCGCGTGCTCGCTTCCGATGAACATCTTCGGCCGCGCGGCGACCGCTACGTCCGCGAACGCCTCACAACCGCGTCCTGACGGAACGAGATTTGCGCCGACGTGGCACAGCGCCGTCACAGCCCCTCCGTCGACGGTGGCAACCAGGCGGCCCGGACCGCGCCTGGCCACCTCCTCGAGGTACACGCGCTCGATCGGATCCTCGGCGCAGAAGGCGAGGACCCGGCCCAGATCCGGTTCGACCAGGCGGTTTGCTTTCGTAACCATCTAACCCTTTACGGTGGTGTCAATCTCCGCTACGCTGATCGCATGCTGCCCGATCCCGGAGACAGGGAACCGGCCCCGGAGCCACTCAGGCTGGTGCAGGCCTTCGTGAACACGGTCGATGTGGAGAACGGCATCGAGGAGCTCACGGATCCGGGGAGCCTCCACGACGTGCTCAGCCAAATCGGCGCGCTCGACCCGGGAGCGCCGGAGCTGAGCCAGGTCGACCTTCGCCGGGCGCTCGCCGTGCGCGAGGCGCTCCGCAGCTTGCTCCACGTCAACGTCGGGCTCGCGGCCGATCACGCCGCGCTCGACCTGCTCGACCGCACCGGCTCGACCAGCGGGCTCTCCGTCCGCTTCGGGCGCGACGGCACTTCGCGCCTGACCGCGGACGGATCGACGCTCGACGGCGCGCTCGGGCGGATCCTCGCAGTCGCCTACACGGCAATGGTGGCGGGTGACTGGACGCGGTTGAAGGCCTGCCCGCGCGACGTCTGCGGCTGGATCTTCTACGACCGCTCTCGCAACTCGTCGTCGCGCTGGTGCGCGATGTCGGTCTGCGGCAACCGGACGAAGACGAAGCGCTTCCGGACGCCGGCGGTGACGCAATGATGGGGATCCTTCGCTCGCCGCGGAAGCGGAAACGCCTCGCGTACGCCATCGTGATCCCGCTCGTCGTCGTCGGGCTCGTCTACGCGGGGGCCGCGCTGCTACCCAAGGCGGAGGAGGACCCGCCGGAGGTCTTCAGCAACAAGGAGGCCTACAACATCGCCGCCCACGAGAAGTCCGTCCGCCTGACGCGCGCCGATCGCAAGCTCGTCAACGAGACGATCGATGTCGTGATCAACGACGGCGTCAAGCGCCAGAACCCCTCTGCCGTCTACGAGATCGTGACTCCGAACCTCCGGAGCCAGGCCAGTCGGAGCGATTGGCGCCGCGGCGACATCCCCGTCTTTCCCTACCCCGCGCTCGGCAAGAGGTTCCACGGGTGGACGATCAACTACTCTCAGCAGAACCACCTGAACGTCGACCTGCTCGTGATGCCCTCCCGAAACCGCGCCACCCTCGGGCCTGTCGCGCTGACGATCGATCTCCGCAAGGTCCAGAAGAAATGGCTCCTTGACGGGCTCTTCCCGGTCGCAACGTTCGCCCCGATCCCGCCGCAGGGAAACCGTGGCCCCGTCGTCTCGACGTACGACCTCGTTCCCGCCGCAGCCGGGTCAGCGCCGACCGGCGCCCACAGTCGCCTGAGCTACGCGTACTTCGTCCTCCCCGGTGCGATCATCGGTGGCGGAATCGCATTCGTCGTGGGCTTCTTCGTCTTGCGGGCGGTCCGCGACCGCCGCGCGCACCGCCGCTATCTGGCGCAGCGCTCCCTTCGCACCGAATAGGCTCCCCGCGCATGCCGATCCACGTCCGCGCCGAGCCCGGCGACTACGCCGAGGCATGCCTCCTCCCGGGCGACCCGCTCCGCGCCAGGTACATCGCCGAGACGTTCTTCGACGACCCCGTGCAGCGCAACGAGGAGCGGGGGATGCTCGGCTACACGGGAACCTTCGAGGGCAAGCCGGTCTCCGTGCAGTCGACGGGAATGGGCTGCCCGACGGCGGCGATTGTCATGGAGGAGCTCGTCCAGCTCGGCGTCAAGAGGTTCCTGCGGGTCGGAACCTGCGGAGGGCTGCAGCCGGACATGCAGCTCGGTGACCTCATCGTCGCCGTCACCGCGGTGCCGTCCGACCGAACCGTTGACAAGCTCGTGAACTTCGAGCCCCACGCGCCGACGGCGGACTTCGGCCTCGTCCACGGTGCCGTCCACGCCGCGAAGGAGTCGGGAAAGAAGGTCCGAGTCGGGCCGATCGTCTCCAGTGACCTCTTCTACAACCCTGACGACGGCCAGTACGCGCGCTGGTCCGACCGCGGGATCCTGGCAGTCGAAATGGAGGCCGCGGTCCTCTTCACGATCGGCGCACTGCGCAAGGTCGCCGCCGGCTGCCTGCTCACGGTCAGCGATGTCGTCGTCGAGGGCGAGTTCGTGCGCATCTCGGACGAGGAGATGAAGGCGGCGGTCGACCAGATGACCGAGCTGGCGCTGCGGACGATCACCTCGGACAAGAGCTGAAGACCGCGCTCCTCGTCAACCCGGCGTCCGCGAACGGCAAGACCGGGCAGCGCTGGCCAGAGCTCGCTCGCGCCGCCCACGCGGCCGGACTTCGCGGCGAGGCGATCTTCTCCGAGCGTCCGGGCCAGCTCGGAGACCTGGCGCGGGAGGCGGCGGACGAGGGCGCCAAGCTGCTTGTTGTCTTCGGCGGCGACGGAACCGTCCACGAGGTCGTCAATGGCATCGCCGGCCGAGAGGACGTCGAGCTCGCCGTCGTCCCTCGCGGCACGGGCCGGGACTTCGTCCGCACCCACGGGATCCCGAAGCGGCTCGCCGACGCGCTCCGCATCGCGCAGGAAGGCGAGGCGCGCCCGTTCGACCTCGGCCGTGCCACCTATCGAGTCGGAGATCACGACGAGACCGCGTTGTTCGCGAATGCCGGCAGTGTTGGCATGAGCGGCGCCATCGCGGCGAAGGCGAACAACACGACGAAGGTCCTGGGCGCCAAGACGTCGTACCTGATCGCGCTCGGCGCGGTCTTCGCGCGCTGGAAGAACGTGGAGCTGGCCGTCAAAGTGGACGGTGAGTCGAGGAGCGGGCTGATGGAGGACGTGATCGTCGGGATCGGCCGCTACCAGGCCGGCGGGATGATGACGACGCCCGACGCCGAGCCAGACGACGGCCTCTTCGACGTGCTGCTGATCAAGGACGCCACGAAGCCGGAGGTCGTCCGGGAGCTACCCCGGATCTACAAGGGCACGTGGCTCCCCCACCCGAAGGCGGAGGTGCTGCGCGGTCGCCTCGTCGAGGTCGAGACTCCGGACCCGCTGCCGATGCAGCTCGACGGCGAGCAGCCCGGCACCTCCCCGGTCCGATTCGAGATCGCGCCGGGCGCGATCCGGCTCCGGGTTCCCGCTAGCTAGACGGCGTCTCGCGCGTCGTCCCGGCGCTCTTGCGCGCGGACGAGCTCGCCGAGCGCGTCGTCTTCGGCGTCGCCTTGGGCTTCTGGAGCTCCGCGAGCTGCTTCTCGAGTTTGGCGACTCGCTTCTCGAGCTCGTCGAGGCCCCGAACCTTCTTCTGGACGTCGTCCATCCGCTCGCGGAGGCCCGTGACGCTCTCGACTACCCGGGCCGTCCTCTGCGACCCGGCGACGCGGGAGAGCGCGCCCTCGCCCTTGTCGGCGAGCCTGCTCAGGATGTCCTGCTTCTGATTCGCCATCGGGGGAACCTTACCCCGGTCGGGAGGCGCTACACCTGCACGTGGACGGGAGTCCCCGTCGGCGCGAGGCGCCAGAGCCGCTTCACCGTCTCGTTGCTGACCCGGATGCAGCCGTTCGAGACCGGCAGCCCGAGCAATGAGGGACGGTTCGTGCCGTGGATCGCGACCGGTCCACCCTGCGGCCACCCGTGCAGGACCTCCGAGAAAGCGGAGATGCCGATCGCCGCCCAGCCGTACGGCCCCAACGGGTCGTCGCGGAAGCGCTGATTGACGTAGAAGCGGCCGGTCGGGGTCGGGGTCGAGCGTGCGCCGATCGCGGCCCTGGCGCTCAATACCGGCCTGCCGCGGTCGAACGCCGTCAGCCTGCGCGTGGAGAGGTCGACGACGAGGCGCGTCCGGAGCGGGCGAAGCCTCACGTCCCTGGCGCGGACATAGCCCGCCTGCCCGTGCGGCTTCAGGGGCAGCAGCACGCGGTACCACGCCGCCTTGCAGCGGGCACCGGGCACCGACCCGAGCGCGGCGAACACGGTCGGCACGCCGTTCACGTTGAGCCGGCCGAAACGGGCGAACGCGCGTCCTCCTGGGCTACGGAAGACGTAGGTGAGACGAGCACGGACGTCGACCGCGTACGACCGAGTCGAGGTGACCAGCTTCGCACGTTCCGAGCATCCGAGTGACGTCCGACCGGTGTCGGAAGCTTGTATGGATTCAGTGAACACGACCGCCACGGCCAAACAAGCTGCTACTGCTGCCGTCGCAGGTAATTGGAGTCTCAGCACGAAATCGACATCGCCATTTCGAGGGAAGAATTAAACCGACCTGGCCGTCAGGCCGAATGAAGGCACAGTGAACATGCTCCGCAGGACAAGAACGCACCGGCATCACGAGGTCACCACCCACGTGATCCGGCAGCGGGCGGGCGTGCCGTACGAGGTCGAGCAGCGTGTCTGTCGCGATTGCCGAACGGTGATCGCGGAGCGCGCGCTCCGCCGCGCAGCGGCTTAGCTCAGCTCGCCAACGAGCGCCGTCAGCGTCTCGCCGGCAGCGCCATCGCATTTGACGGCCGCCCGGCCGTCATAGGACGTCGGCCCCTTGTTGACGATCGCCACCGCTCCGCCGTTCGAACGCGTCTCCTCGGGAAGCTGCGACACCGGCCAGACCTCGAGCGCCGAGCCAACGACGAGCATCAGCCCGGTCGATCGCGCCAACTCGTAGGCGCGGTCGATCGCTGCCTCGGGCATGAGCTCGCCGAACATCACGACGTCCGGCTTCACGATCGCGCCGCACCGCGTGCAGGCCGGTGCCTCTGCACCCTCGAGGAGCGCGAGCAGCCCGTCGAGGCTGTAGGACGCTCTGCATTCGAGGCACGTGGAGCTTCGGATCGAGCCGTGCACCTCGGTGACGTCGCGGCTTCCGGCCCGCTGGTGCAGCCCGTCGATGTTCTGTGTCACCACCGCCGACGCGTAGCCCGCGCGCTCCAGCTCGGCGAGCGCGCGGTGGCCGTCGTTCGGCTCCGCCTCCACGAGCACGCGCAACCGGAGCGAGTAGAAGCTCCAGACCTTGACGGGGTCGGCGCGGAAGGCCTCGATGGTCGCGTACTCAGCCGGGTCGTACTTACCCCAGATTCCGCTCGGCGAGCGAAAGTCCGGAATCCCGCTCTCGGTCGAGATGCCTGCGCCGGTGAGGACGACCGCCGGGCCCCGCCCGCGAATGAGCTCGGCGAGCCGCGAGATCTCAGGCACGCCGCCGGAGGGCGAAGAACCCTCCCACCCCCAGCGCGATGGCGACGAGCGCGAGAGAGCCCTCGACGACCCGAGGATTGCGCTCGAGGAACGACCGCGTGTCGTCGGGCGGCTCCCAGGCCGGATTCTCCCGCTCGGCGCCGAGCTGTCCCGCCACGATCGGCGTGAGCTCGCGGCCCGGTAGGCGCGCGAAGTCGTACGTCGGTGCACGCGCCGACCGGTTGCCGTAGAGCAGGCGGAACGGCGGCGCGAAGCCCCCAGGGAGGACGACCGCCCTCGACCGCGCG
>DATFOC010000095.1:0-60591 GCA_035265935.1 Gaiellaceae bacterium | reverse complement strand
GGAGCGCCCGCTCCTGATCTACGAGCTGCCGCTCGCTGAGGTCGTCGTCGACTTCTACGATCAGCTGAAGTCGCGGACGCGCGGGTACGCGAGCTTCGACTACGACGTGATCGGCTTCCGTGAGGGGAGCCTCGTCAAGCTCGACGTCCTGATCGCCGGCGAGTCCGTGGACGCGCTGTCTTTGATCGTGCATCGCGACTCGGCGTACGGCCGCGGGCGCGCGCTCATAGACCGGCTGCGCGAGGAGATCCCGCGCCAGATGTTCGACGTCCCGGTTCAGGCCGCGATCGGGTCTCGCATCATCGCGCGCGAGACGATCAAGGCGAAGCGTAAAGACGTGCTCGCGAAGTGCTACGGCGGCGACATCACCCGGAAGCGGAAGCTGCTCGAGCGCCAGAAGAAGGGCAAGAAGCGGATGAAGCAGGTCGGGGCCGTCGAGGTGCCGCAGGAGGCCTTCCTCGCCGTCCTCAACCTGAACGAGAACGGGAAATGAGCAGCCGCGCGCGCCACCTCTACGTCCACCTGCCGTTCTGCGCGCACCGGTGCGGGTACTGCGACTTCGTCACGGTCGTCGGCCGGCGCGCCGAGCACGGTTCCTACGTCGATGCGCTGCTGTCCGAGCTCGAGCTCGAGCGAGCGCTGCTCGCACCCGAGCTCGAGACCGTGTTCCTCGGCGGCGGGACCCCGACCTTCACGGAGCCAGGCGAGCTTCGCCGCTTGCTGGACGCGCTGCCCGCGGCGGTCGAGGTGACGGTGGAGGCCAATCCCGAGACGGTGACGCCCCAGCTGGCCGCGCTCCTTCGTGCGGGCGGCGTGACGCGGGTCTCGCTGGGCGCTCAGACATTCGACCCGGCCCTGCTCCGCGTACTCGAGCGCGTTGCCGGTCCGGACTACGTCCGACGCGCCTTCCACCATCTCCGTGATGTCGGATGCGACAACATCTCGCTCGATCTCATCTACGGGATCCCCGGCCAGAGCGCCTCCGGCCTCGACGCCGACATCGACGAAGCGCTCGTGCTCGGTCCCGAGCATCTCTCCTGCTACGAGCTGGAGGCGAAGCCCGGAACCCGCTTCACGCACCGGCATGGGGAGGAGCTGGCCCGTCAGGCAGTCGCGCTCGAGGGGTACTTCGAGCGGGTCGTGGCACGGTTGACGGCAGCCGGCTATCGGTGGTACGAGACCGCGAACTTCTGCCGGCCGTCCGAGGCGTCGGGCGGCCGGGACCTGCGCTCACAGCACAACCTCGGGTACTGGCTCGGGCACGACTACGTTGGAGTCGGGGTGGGTGCCGTCTCGACCGTGCGGGGACGACGCTGGCGGAACACGCCGCGGCTGCCGACCTACACCGCGGCGCTGGCGCGGGGCGACACTCCGCCGCGGGAGATCGAGAAGCTCTCGGCCGAAGTCCGACTGCAGGAGCGCGTGATGCTCGGTCTTCGACTGGACGAGCCGCTGCCGCTCGACGGGCTCGCCCCAGTGCTCGACGGTGCCGCGCTCACTCGTCTCGAGCGGCTCGAGCTGGTGGCTCGCGGCCCTGCCGGTCGGGGCGAGGCTCTCACGCTGACCCCGCGCGGACGGCTGCTCGGCGGCAGTGTGACTGCCGACCTGCTCGCCTGAGGGTCGACTGTCGCCGACTAAAATTCCTGCAAGCAGCATGGCTGTGCCGACGCTCACAGATCGCCAGCGGGAGATTCTCCGGCGCCTCGTCGAGGAGTACATCGCCACCGGGCAGCCCGTCGGCTCCAAGCACCTGGTCGAGCGCGCGGGGCTTCACGTGTCGCCGTCGACGGTTCGCGGGGAGCTCGCGGAGCTCGAACGGCGCGGGCTGCTCACGCACCCACACACGTCCGCGGGCCGGGTCCCGACCGAGACCGGCTACCGGCTCTTCGTCGACGGCCTCCTCGAGCGACTCGAGCCTCGCCCGGCGTCAGTAGCGCTGGACCTGAGCGGTCCAGGTGCCGAGGTCGAGAGTGCGCTGCAGGCGACGACCGAGGCACTGGCTCAGATGACGCGGCTGTTGGCACTCGTCTCGGCGCCGCCGCTCGAGGCTGCGACGGTCAGGCACGTCGAGGTGCTCGAGCTCCAGCCGCAGGTCATGGCGACCGTGGTTATCACCTCCACGGGAGGCGTGACGAAGCGGGTGTTCGCACTCGGTGAGCCGGTCGACCAGGGCCTCGTCAGCTGGGCGGGCGAGTACTTGAACGAGCGGACGGTCGGCCTCGCGCCGGGGTCGCACGCGCTCAGGCAGGTGTTCGCCGAACCGGGGCTGACCGAGCGGGAGCGTGCGTTCCTCGAGCTCTTCCGGCCCGCGTTCACTCACGCCGCGGGCTCGGAGGAACAGCGGCTCTTCGTCGGCGGGACGGCCATGGTCCTCGGCGATGTCCGGGGCGAGGACCTCGACGCGTATCGCGGGCTGCTCGAGGCGCTCGAGCACCGGGCGGTCGTCCTCCAGATCCTCGGCGAGGCGCTCGGGACGCGGGGCCCGTTCGTCCGGCTCGGCGTCGATCTTCCGCACCCCGCGCTTCAGCGCGCATCGCTTGTCGGCGCGACGTACGGGCTCGCCCACCGCCGGCTCGGCGCCGTGAGCCTCCTCGGCCCGCTCCGAATGGACTACGAGACCGCGCTTCACTCGGTCCGCGGAGCCGCCCGCGAGCTCTCCCGGTTCGTCGAGGAGATCTACGCCGACAACTAGTCGGGCTACGCTCAGGTGAGGATGGCGACCGCACAGCGCGACTACTACGACGTCCTCGGCCTACGCCGCAACGCGGACGAGGCCGAGATCAAGAAGGCGTTTCGTGGTCTCGCGCGCCAGGTGCACCCCGACGTCTCCGACGCACCGGACGCGGACGAGCGCTTCAAAGAGGTGGTCGAGGCGTACGAGGTGCTCTCGAACACCGAGACGCGCGAGCTCTACGACCGGTACGGTCACGCGGGCCTCCGGAGCGGCGGCTTCAACCCGACCCAGTTCGACTTCGGGAATCTCGCCGACATCTTCTCGGCGTTCTTCGGCGATGACCTCTTCGCGGCGGCACGCGGGCGCGGAGCCGACGTCGCGGCCGAGGTCGACATCGTGCTCGAAGAGGCGGCGCGGGGAGTGACACGAGACGTGCCGTTCGACGTGGCGGTCACGTGCTCGCGCTGCTCCGGCCAGGGAATGGAGCCCGGAAGCGCGGTCACGACCTGTCCGACCTGCGACGGGGCCGGCCGGATACAACACGTCTCGCGCAGCGCCTTCGGCGAGTTCATCCGGACGCAGGGTTGCCCGCAGTGCCGAGGCCGAGGGCAGCTGGTCGAGCATCCGTGCGAGCGCTGCGGCGGCGTCGGCCAGGTCGTCGAAGAGCGCCGGCTCGAGGTGACGATCCCGCCGGGAATCCACGACGGTCAGAGGATTCGCCTTTCCGGCGAGGGCCATTCTGGCCTTGCCGGCGGCCGGGCGGGCGATGTCTACGTCCGCGTGCGCGTCCTGCCGGATCCGCGGTTCGTCAGAGAGGGCGACGACGTCTACTCCCAGGCGCGCCTGACGATGACGCAGGCCGCGCTCGGCGCCCGCGTTTCGGTTCCGACGTTGGACGGCGAGGAGGAGCTCGAGTTCGGCCCCGGCACGCAGCCCGGCGAGGTACGGGTGCTTCGCGGTCGCGGCATGCCCGTGCTCCATGGTTTCGGCCGCGGCGACCAGCGTGTGCTCGTGAACGTCGTGATCCCCCATCAGCTGACCGACGAGCAGCGAGAGCTTCTCGAGACGATCGATCGACTGTCGGGAGACGAGACGTACCGCCGCGACGAGGGGTTCTTCGAGAAGCTGAAGAGCGCGTTCCGCTGAGCGAGCTCCGGCGGGTCGTGCTCGCGGTGCCGGCCGAGACGGTTGAGCAGGCGAGGGCCGTGCTGCTCGACCTTCATCCCGAGGGTTTCGAGGAGGCGGAGGGCGAGCTCGTGGTCTATACGGACGCCGAGGGCGAAGCGCAGCTGGGGGCGGTCTTCTCGGAGGTTTCGTCGTCGTTCGTCGAGCCCGGCTGGGAGGAGCGATGGCGCGAGTTCCACCGGCCGATCTGGATCGGACCGCTTTGGGTCGGCCCGCCTTGGGAGGAGCCCTCAGCGGATGCGATCGCGGTCGTCATCGACCCCGGCCGCGCATTCGGGACGGGCTCGCACCCGACGACGCGCCTCTGCCTCGACTTCCTTCTCTCGCTCGAGCCGGGCAGCCTCGTCGACGTCGGGTGCGGCTCGGGTGTGCTCTCGATCGCCGCGGCGAAGCTTGGCTTCGGCCCGATTACTGCGATCGACCACGACGAGGCAGCCGTCGAGGCAGCGCGGAGAAACGTCGAGGCGAACGGCGTCGAGGTGGACGTGCTGCTCGGCGACGGCCTCGGCGGCAGGCTGCCGAGCGCCGATGTCGGCTTCGCGAACATCGACCTCTCCTCGGTGCAAGCGGTCGGTGCGGCGGTCGACGTGCGCACGCTCGTGACCGCCGGGTACTTCCACACGCGAACGCCGCAGCCGGCCCTGTACACGCACCGGGAGCGGCGAATCGACGGCGGGTGGGCGGCCGATCGGTTCGTGCGCGAGTAGATTCTCGGCCGGAATGGCCACCTTCTCGGTCCGGTTCCTCGGCTGCAAGGTGTCCCACTCGGACGCCCAGGCGTTGCGCGAGCGCCTGATCGCGGACGGCCATGAGGAGCGCGCTGAGGGGGCGGACGTCGCGGTCGTGAACACATGCTGCGTCACCCACGAGGCTGTGTCGAAATCCCGCCAGGCCGCCTCCCGGGCAGCGCGCACCGACCAGCGCGTGTACGTGACCGGCTGCTCGGCGAACCTCGGGGGCGGGGCGGTGAAGGGCCTTCCCGCGAACGTCGTCGTCGTCGCCAAGCAAAGCGAGGAGGTCGCCGACGCGGTTGCCCGGGACGTGCGGGCGATCGGATGCGTGCAAGCCGACGCGCGCCTCGATCGAGTCCGCGCTTTCGTCAAGGTGCAAGACGGCTGCAGCTTCAGTTGCGCCTTCTGTGTGATCCCGCTCGTACGCGGCGCCTCGCGAAGCCGCCGGGCCCCGGCCGTGCTCGCCGAGATCGAGAAGCGTGTTCGGCAGGGCCATCGCGAGGTCGTTCTGACGGGGATCAACCTCGGGTGCTTCCGGGACCGGGACGCCGGTTTCACGCTGGCACGGCTCATCCGCGAGGCGGGCGGGGTCCCCGGCCTCGAGCGGCTTCGCCTCTCCTCGATCGAGATCAACCACGTGAACGACGATCTGATCGCGGCGCTTCGGGAGACGCCCACGGCGGGGCGCCACCTCCACGTGCCGCTCCAGTCCGGCGACGATCGGGTCCTGCGCGCGATGGGCCGCCGATACACCGCGGCGACTTACCTCCGTCGGCTGGCTGGCCTCGACGACTTCAACCTGACCGCGGACGTCATCGTGGGTTTCCCCGCCGAGGACGAGGCGGCGTTCGAGCAGACCGTCGACGTCGTCGGGCGCGCGGGCCTCACGAAGCTCCACGTCTTTCCATATTCGCCCAGGCCCGGCACGGAGACGGCGGCGAGGGACACCGTTCCACCGCAGGTGAAGAAGGCGCGGAGTGCGCGCCTGCGGGCGCTCTCGGACGAGGCGTGCCAGGCGCGGTGGCGGACGAAGTTGGGCCGCGACGACCTCGTGCTCGTCGACCGGCCAGGGCGAGGGTACGGCGACGACTACTCGCCGTGGCTCGTCGATTCGGCCGCGACCGTCGGCGGCCTCGTGCCAGTTCGCGGCCGGGCGGTCACCGAGGAGGGGATCCTCGCTGCCTGACGGAGACTGTCTCTTCTGCAACCTCGTCCGCGAGGGCGACCACGTCCACGCGGGTGATGGGTTCGTCGCGATCCGCGACATCAACCCGCAGGCCGACACCCACCTCCTCGTGCTGCCCGAGCGCCACGTGGACACCTTTCGTGACGTCGCTGCTTTTCCGCCCGACGAGGCGAAACGGATGCTGGAGTTTGTCGCCGAGACCGCGAAGGTCGCAGGTGTCGACGACTACAGGGTCGTGGTCAACGTCGGGCCTGGCGCCGGCCAGACGGTGTTCCACCTTCACTGGCACATCCTCGGTGGCCGCATGCGAGGCTTGCCCGCATGAGCCTGATCACGCGGATTCAGGACGCGCTCAAGGACGCGATGCGCGACCGTGACAACGACCGCCGAGACGCGTTGCGCTTGATCCTGAGCAGCCTTCAGTCGGCCGAGAAGGAGCTTCAGCGTCCGCTCAACGACCAGGAGGAGCTCCAGGTCCTTCAGCGTGAGCGCAACAAGCGCGTCGAAGCGGAGGAGGCCTTTCGCACGGCCGGCCGGGAAGAGCAGGCGGACGCGGAGGACTTCGAGCTGGAGGTGCTCGAGGAGTTCATGCCCGAGCGTCTGAGTGAGGACGAGCTCGAGGAGATCGTCGACGACGCCATTGCCGAGAACGGCGCGACCAGCCTGTCCGACCTCGGCCGGGTCATGGCCGACGTGATGCCCCAGGTCGCCGGCCGAGCTGACGGCTCAGCGGTCAGCCAGTTGGTGCGCGAGAAGCTTGCGTAGGGCCGGGCGGCGATTCCGCCGCCGTTTTTCTAGGCGCGCCCGCGCCCCAGCCTCCCCAAGGCGATCGTAGTGAGAATGGGCGCGCGAATGTGGAACCGAACTGCTGCGAAAGCGAAACGATCCGTCCAGGGTCAGCGCGTCTGCAACCGACGCGTCCCGAGCTCGAGGAGCACGTCCGCGATCAGATCGACGTCCCGCTCTGTCGTCCGCCAGTTCACGATCGCCGGCCGGAAGGCGACGGCCCCCTCGTAACGGGTCGTTCCGAAGAAGACGCGCCCGTCCGCCAGCACGTCCTCGCCGAGGCCGAGATTGTGGGCGTCCAGCTCCTCGGCGTCCATCCCGGCGGGCTTGTGCCGGAAGCAAACGATGTTGAGGCGTACCGGCGCGAGCAGTTCGAGCTCAGGCTCGTCCTCCACGCGCCGGCCGAGCCGCTGGGCGAGCGCGAGGTGGCGCTCGACCATCGCCCGGTGCCCGTTCCGTCCGTACGCGCGCAGTGTCGCCCAGACCGCGAGCGACCGGGCCCGGCGAGAGGCCTCCGGGCTTGGTGTCTCGTCACTCGGGAGATAGGCGGCGGTCAGCCGGAAGGGCTCCTTCAGCAAGGCGCTGTCGCGAACGAAGGCAAATCCGCAGTCGTAGGGGACGTTCAACCACTTGTGCCCGTCGGCGATCACCGAGTCCGCGCGCTCGATTCCCTCGGCGAGCTCGCTGGCTTCGGGAGTCAGTCTCGCGAAGAGCCCGAAGGCCGCGTCCACGTGAATCCAGACGGGATGTTTGTCCGCGAGATCCGCCATCCGCGCGATCGGGTCGAAGTCGCCCGTGTTCACGTCGCCCGCATTCGCGATCACGATCGCGGGAGCGCCGTTCAGCGCAGCGAGCTCGCCCTCGAGGTCATCGGCGTCGACGATTGTGGCGGACTCGCGGCCCAGGCCCACCATCCCGAGCGCCTTTCGGGCGCTCGCGTGGAGGTACGGCGTCGAGATGACGGGGACGGCGGGGAGACCCCCGAAGCCTCGCTCGTCGACGTCGACGCCGTGCTCCTGCGCCCACCAGCGCCGGCCGCACGCAAGTCCGACGAAGTTCGCCATCGTCGCGCCGCTGGTGAGCACCCCGCTCCAGTCCTCGGGAAGGTCGAACAAGTCGAGCAGCCAGCGCACCGCGACGTCCTCCAGCTGCGCGCCGAGTGGGGAGCTCACGGCCGAGAAGGCGTTCTGGTCGAGTAGCGAGGTCAGCCAGTCCGCGGCCAGGGCTGCCGGGGTCGTCCCACCGGTGACGAAATGGAAGAAGCGCGGGCCGGAGGAGCGTGTCGCCACATCGCTGCCGGCGACGAGCTCTCGGAGCGCGACCAGCGCGCCGTCCCCGTCTTCGGGAAGCCGACCGCCGAAGCGTTGCTCGCGGGAGGCCAGCACCGATGCCTCGTCGATTTCCGCCAGGTAGCGCCTCGCCTCGTCGACCGCGAAGGTGAGCGCGTCAGCCTCCTCGTCGCGCCGCTCGAGCGGGTCGGGCATACATCGAACCTACACTGAGAGCGGTGCAGGAAAGCCTGTCTGTTCCCAACACAGTCGCTGCCGAGCTGGCCTCGATCGGCGACGGTGTCCTCGAACATCTCCGCGACCGCTTGCGCGTCGCGATCCACCTTCGCGGCAATCAGCTGACGATCGAGGGCGAGGACGACCGGGTCGGACAGGTTCGGACGGTGATCGACGAGATCGTCGAGCTGGTGGAGGGTGGGCACGAGATCGGTCCGTCCACCGTGGACGCCGTGCTCGGCGCCATGGACCAGGGGGAGGACGTGCGCGAGGTGTTCGAGGACGTCGTCTGGCGCCATCGCGGGAAGCGGATCGCCCCGAAGACAGTGATGCAAAAGCGGTACGTCGACGCAATTCGCGACCACACCGTCACCTTCGGCGTCGGGCCTGCCGGTACCGGCAAGACGTACCTCGCGATGGCCCTCGCGGTCGCCGCGCTTCAAGAGCGGCAGGTGAGCCGGATCATCCTCACCAGGCCTGCGGTCGAAGCCGGCGAGCGGCTCGGCTTCCTGCCCGGCGACCTGCTCGCAAAGGTCGACCCGTATCTCCGACCGCTCTACGACGCGCTCTACGACATGCTCGAGGCGGACAAGCTCAGCTCGTACATGGAACGTGGGATCGTCGAGGTCGCGCCGCTTGCGTTCATGCGCGGTCGCACGCTCAACGACTCGTTCATCATCCTCGACGAGGCGCAGAACACGAGCCCCGAGCAGATGCAGATGTTCCTGACGCGGCTAGGGTTCGGGTCGAAGATCGTCGTGACGGGGGACGTCACGCAGGTCGACCTGCCGAAGGAACAAGCATCCGGGCTAATCCAGGTGCACGACATCCTCGGAACGATCGACGGGATCGCGTTCATCCAGTTCGGCCACGAAGACGTCGTGCGCCACAAGCTCGTGCAGCGCATCGTCGAGGCCTACAAGTCACACGCGGAGGAAACCGGTACCGCACGGCGGAGGTAGCCCCGTGGTCGAGGTCGAGGTCGCGAACCGGAGCGGGGTCGCCGTGAACGAGCATGAGGCCGTCCGGCTCGTGCTTCGGGTGCTCGAGGCGGAAGGAATCGCCGACGGCGAGCTCGGGCTCGCGTTCGTGGACGGTGAAGAGGCGAGGGCGCTGAAACGCGAGCACCTCGGGATCGATGAGACCACCGACGTGCTCTCGTTTCCGATCGACGGCCGCGAGCAGCTGCCTGCCGGCATGCCGCGCCAGCTCGGCGACGTCGTCGTGTGTCCCGAGGTCGTCGGCGAAGACTGGCGCGAGCCGCTCGTCCACGGTCTCCTCCATCTCCTCGGCTACGACCACGGCGACGAGATGGAGGCGCGG
This sequence comes from Gaiellaceae bacterium, assembly GCA_035265935.1. Classification (GTDB taxonomy): domain Bacteria; phylum Actinomycetota; class Thermoleophilia; order Gaiellales; family Gaiellaceae; genus JACDAN01. The sequence continues at coordinate 51,201 of DATFOC010000095.1, read as the reverse complement.
GAGGAGGCGCTTCGCGCGTGAACGTCGGCCGCAGCCCCTCCGTCCTCCAGAGCTTCAACTTCGCGTTCGAGGGGATCATCCACGTGCTCCGCACCCAGCGGAACATGCGGATCCACTTCATGATCGCGGCCGGGGTGCTGATCGGGGCGCTGATCGTCGGGGTCAGCCGCCTCGAGCTCGTGATCCTGTTGATGGCGATCTCGTTCGTGCTGATCGCGGAGATGATCAACTCCGCGCTCGAGGCCGGAATCGACGTCGCGACGACGTCTTTCGACCCTTTGGCCAAGCTGGCGAAGGACATCGCCGCGGGCGCGGTTCTGATCGCGACGATCAACGCCCTCGCCGTCGGCTACCTGGTCTTCGTCGACCGCATCACGGACCCGAGCTCCCGGGCGATCGACCGGCTGCGGGACGCGCCGACGGGGATCACGCTCATCGCACTCATCCTGACGGTGATCCTCGTGATCGGCGCGAAGGCCTACACGGGGCGGGGGCGTCCCCTTCGAGGTGGCCTGCCGTCGGGCCACTCGGCGATCGCGTTCGCGGGGTGGATGGCCGCGACGTACATCCTGGGCGACTCGGCGCACTGGTTCCTAATCTCGACGCTGACGTTCATCATGGCGTTGCTCGTGGCGCAGACTCGGATCGAGGCCGGCATCCACTCCTTCGTCGAGGTCGTCTCCGGCGGCGTGCTCGGCGCGCTCGTGACGCTCGTTCTCTTCCAGCTCTTCTGGTCGTGACGGACGGGGACCGCGAATTGCTCGAGCGGGCGGACGCCGCCGCGGCCAACGCGTACGCGCCCTACTCGAGATTCCACGTTGGCGCCGCGGTTCGGACCCGGGACGGCCGGATCTTCGAAGGCGTCAATGTCGAGAACGCGGCGTATCCGCTGGGCATCTGCGGCGAGAAGACCGCATTGGCCGCAGCCGCATCAGCCGGCGTGCGTCCCGGCGAGATCGAGGCGCTGGCCGTGAACGCCTCGCCCTGCGGAGGCTGCCGACAGTGGTTCCACGAGTTCGGAATCGAGCGTGTGATCTACCGGCAGGCTGGTGGCGGTGTCGCCGTGACGACCCCGGCGGAGCTCCTGCCCGACACGTTCGAGTTGTGAAGTCGGGTTTTGTCGCCGTCGCAGGGCGGCCGAACGTGGGCAAGTCCACGCTCGTGAACGCCCTGGCGGGTGGGAAGGTGGCGATTACCTCGGACAAGCCCCAGACCACGCGCCGGCGAATCTTCGGCGTTGTTAACGGGCCTGATTCTCAGCTCGTGCTCGCAGATCTCCCCGGGTTTCAGCGACCTCGCGACCCCCTGACGGAGCACATGCAGCGGACGGTCGACTCCTCCTTCGAGGACGTCGACGCGGTGCTCTTCGTCCTCGATGCGCGGGACCGGATCGGCTCCGGCGACCGCTTCATCGCCAAGCGGGTCTTCGAGCTCGGCGTGCCGGTGGTGATTGCCGTCAACAAGGTTGATCGGCTCAAGCCGGGCCACATTGCGTCTCAGATGCAGACCGCATCGCAGCTTGGCGACTTCCATGCGCTGCATCCTGTGAGTGCGAAGACCGGGGACGGCGTGGAGGGGCTGCGGGACGAGTTGGTCGCGCTGTTGCCGGATGGCCCCGCCTACTTTCCGCCCGATCAGCGCACGGATCTCTCGGTCGAGGAGCAGATCGCCGAGCTCGTGCGCGAGAAGGCGATTCAGCTGACTCGGGACGAGGTGCCTCACTCGGTCACGGCGCAGGTGGAGGAGCTCGAGGGCAAGGTCGTCCGAGTCGCGGTCTACGTCGAGACCGACTCGCAGAAGCAAATCCTCGTCGGCAAGGGTGGCGCGATGGTGCGCGAGATCGGGACGCGTGCGCGCCCGGAGATCGAGGCGCTGCTCGGGCAGCCCGTATTCCTGGAGCTGGTCGTCAAGGTGCGGCCGAAGTGGCGACGGGATGAGCGGATGCTCGAGCGGCTCGGCCTTTGAGCCCGGCGCGCTTTCGTCTCGCTTCGGTCACAGACACGCGCGATCTTCCGGAGTAGGATCGATAGTGGGTGGTGGCCTGGGGTGGCCCCAGTCGCGGCGCCAGGAACGCTCTGCGCGGCACCGCTCACCTGACCCGCAAGAGCGCGAGATCCTGGGGTCGATTGCCCTTCGCGCCCTCCGGCACGTACGACACCAGCTCGAAGCGAGGCTCGACGAGCTTCTCGAAAGCGCTCCGCGGATGGAACGCCGTACAGAGGTTCGTCCCAGCGACTTCGCCCCAGCGGACAACGACCTCGCCTCCGTCGAAGCGGTGCAGCTCTTCCTCTGTGAGCCGGAGACGGTACGCCTCGCCGTGAATGCTCACGAGTACCCAGGCTCGCGCGACACGTGCAAGCTCGTCGAGCCAGCGGCGCTGGATTTCGACCGGCAGGTGGGTGAGGACCGATAGCGCGTAGACGAGGTCGAACGACTCGTCGGCGTAGGGAAGCGGCGGCTCGGGCCCGTTGACCTGGAACGCGCCGAAGGAGAGGTTCTTGCGGCACCAGCGGACGAGCGTCGGGTTGAAGTCGGATCCGTGGATCTCGCCGGGGAGTTCCCGCCACCAGCGAACAACCCGGCCGCACCCGCAGCCGAAATCCAGGATCGCGCCCATCGACTCGAGCGGCTCAGGGACGGCGTCCCGGATCGATTGCGCCGCCGCCCGTCCGCCGGCCAGAAACCACTCGGCGCCGGGAACCCCAGCGACCATCAGCCGAAGTCGCGCGGGTGGCAGCGGCAGCCCGTCGTCGGCCGACCCGCCGCGGCCGCGCACCGCGAGGACCGCCTCGTACGTGCGGTACGCCGGGAGCAGCAGGCCGAGCCGGTTCAGCAGCGAGAGCAGACGCCGTTTCACAGCCGGGGCAATCTATTCGCGCAGCCGTTGGCTCAGCGGACGAGGGCTACACTCAACCGATGGCCAAGGCGCCCGCGCTTCCGTCCGGCTTCGAGCTTCCGCTCGAGCCGCGGCTCCCCCGAATCGGCTCGATCGACCAGGTAGCAGTGGAGGAACGTGCTGCGTCACTCGCCCGCCGATCGATCAAGCGCGAGGCGAAGCTGTTCGCCCTTGACCTTGCCGTTCGCATGATGGATCTCACCACACTCGAGGGTCAGGACACGCCGGGAAAGATCGCCGCACTGACGTCGAAGGCGATCCGACCCGATCCCTCGGACGCCAGTGTTCCGTCCGTCGCAGCAGTGTGCGTCTACCCGAATCTGGTCCCCGCGGCGGTCGATCGAGTGCGCGGATCGAGCGTCAAGGTGGCGTCGGTCGCAACGGCGTTTCCATCGGGCCAGAGCTCGACGGCCGTGAAGGTGACCGAGGTTCGCGAGGTCGTCGACATGGGTGCCGACGAGGTCGACATGGTGATCGACCGAGGCGCCTTCCTCTCCGGGCGCTATGCCAAGGTGTACGACGAGATCGTCCAGGTCAAGGAGGCCTGCGGAGACGCCCACTTGAAGGTGATCCTCGAGGTCGGCGAGCTCGGGACCTACGACAACGTCCGCCGCGCTTCGCTGCTCGCGATGGCCGCGGGCGCAGACTTCATCAAGACCTCGACGGGGAAGCTGCCACAGGCCGCGACTCTGCCGGTCACGCTCGTCATGCTCGAGGCGATCCGCGACGTCCACGAGGAGACGGGAAGGAAGGTCGGCATGAAGCCCGCGGGCGGCATCCGCCAGGCGAAGCAGGCGGTGCAGTACCTCGTCCAGCTCCACGAGACACTCGGGATCGAGTGGCTGACGCCAGATCTCTACCGGCTCGGCGCCTCAACGCTGCTCAACGACGTCCTGATGCAGATCCGGAAGGAAAAGACCGGCAACTATCAGAGCCCGGACTACTTCACGATTGACTGACCTCGAGCGCCGACAAGATCGCGCGCCGGTTCCCTCCGGCTGGGACTACGCGCCTGCTCCGGAGGCGCGCGACATCGTCACGCTCGAGGAGCGCTACGGCCTCTACATCGGCGGTGAGCTCGTCGAGCCGAAGTCGGGCGAGTACTTTCCGACCGTCAGCCCGGCGTCCGAGGAGGTGCTCGCGGAGGTCGGCCAGGCCGGTCCCGAGGACGTCGATCTGGCCGTGCAGGCCGCCCGCGACGCCTACGACAACGGCTGGTCGGCAATCTCGCCGGCGGAGCGGGCGAAGTACCTCTTCCGGATTGCGCGCATCCTGCAGGAGCGCTCGCGCGAGTTCGCGGTGCTGGAGTCGCTGAACGGCGGGAAGCCGATCAAGGAGTCCCGCGACGTCGACCTTCCGCTGGCGGCCGCGCACTTCTTCTACTACGCCGGCTGGGCCGACAAGCTCGAGTACGCGTTCCCGCATCGCCGCCCGCGTTCAGTGGGAGTTGCCGGCCAGATCATCCCGTGGAACTTCCCGCTGCTCATGCTCGCTTGGAAGATCGCACCGGCGTTGGCCGGCGGAAACACGGTCGTCCTCAAGCCCGCCGAGACGACCCCGCTTTCGGCGCTGCTGTTCGCCGACGTGCTCCGCCAGGCCGAGCTGCCTCCCGGCGTCGTCAACATCGTCACGGGCGACGGCCGCGCGGGTGCCGAGCTCGTCAAGCATCCAGATGTCGACAAGATCGCCTTCACGGGCTCGACGGAGGTGGGGAAGGCGATCCAGCGCGAGCTCGCGGGTACCGGCAAGCGCCTGACGCTCGAGCTCGGCGGCAAGGCCGCGAACATCATCTTCGACGACGCCGCGCTCGACCAGGCCGTCGAGGGGATCGTGAACGGGATCTACTTCAACCAGGGCCACGTGTGCTGCGCGGGCTCCCGCCTGCTCGTCCAGGAGTCGATCTACGAGCCGGTGATCGAGAAGCTCAAGCGGCGGCTGACCACGCTTCGGGTCGGCGATCCGCTCGACAAGAACACCGACGTGGGGGCCATCAATTCGAAGCAGCAGCTCGAGAAGATCGAGGAGCTCGTCCGGAGCGGCGAGGAGGAGGGCGCCGACATCTACCAGCCGCCGTGCCGCCTCCCTGAGAAGGGCTGGTGGTTCGTGCCGACTGTCTTCACCAACGTGGCGCAGAGCTACCGGATCGCGCAGGAGGAGATCTTCGGCCCCGTCCTCTCGGTGCTGACCTTCCGGACTCCTGACGAGGCCGTCGAGAAAGCGAACAACACTCCGTACGGCCTGTCAGCCGGAGTGTGGACGGAGAAGGGCTCACGGATCCTCTCGATGGCGAGTCGGCTCGAGGCCGGCGTCGTCTGGGCGAACACCTACAACCGCTTCGATCCGACCTCACCGTTCGGCGGCTACAAGGAGTCCGGATTCGGCCGGGAAGGCGGCCTCCACGGGCTCGAGCCGTATCTCGACCTCGAGGAGTCTGAGGTTCGCGGGTGACGCGGCTTCCAGTCCGTAAGACCTACAAGCTCTTCGTCGGCGGCGACTTCCCGCGGTCGGAGTCGGGGCGGACGTACGAGGCCCAGGGGCAGAACGTCGCGCGCGCGTCGCGGAAGGACGTTCGTGACGCGGTGCGGGCGGCGCGCGGCGCATTCGGAAAGTGGCGCGGCATGACTGCCTACAACCGCGGGCAGGTGCTGTATCGCATCGCCGAGATGATGGAGTCGCGGAAGGAGGAGCTCGCCGAGTTCAGCTCCGGCCGCAAGGAGATCGAGACGGCTGTGGATCGCTGGGTCTGGTACGCGGGCTGGGCCGACAAATATGCGCAAGTCCTCGGCACCTCGAATCCGGTCGCGGCGCCGTACTTCAACTTCACGATCCCGGAGCCGACGGGCGTGGTCGGGATCGTCGCGCCGGAGGAGCCGGCGCTCGACGGGCTCGTCGGCCGTTTGGCACCGGTGATCGTCGGCGGGAACACGGCCGTCGTTCTTGCGTCGGAAAGCTCGCCGCTCGCGGCGATAGAGCTCGCAGAGGCGCTGGCGACTTCCGATGTTCCAGGCGGGGTGGTCAACATCCTCACCGGGTTCAAGGCAGAGCTCGCGCCGTGGCTTGCCGGTCACATGGACGTGAACGCGATCGATGTCGCCGGCGCCGACGGTGAGATCCCGGAGCTCGAGCGCCTCGCGGCCGAGAACGTCAAGCGGGTCGTCCGAGGGCGGGCTGACCGGCAGAGCCCGTATGAGATCGCAGCGTTCCTGGAGCTGAAGACCGTCTGGCACCCAATCGGCGTCTGAGCCGGCCCTTCGTATCTAGATCAGGTTGCCCCCGCCTCCTCCCCGATGCGATCGTAGTGCTGCCGCGCGCGCGGATGTGTGACGGGAAAGCGCCGAAACGGTGAAGATGCCGGGCGTGACTCCGAGGACATGACGAAGCGTCGACTCAGCCAGGCGATCTCCGAGGGCGACGGGATCTCCGTCATTGTCGGCGTCGAGAGCGCCGATGCGGCGCGCGACGCGGAGGCTGCCGGCGCCGAAGGCGTGCTCGTCTCGGCCGCGGACAATCTCGCAGCCGTCCGTGCCGTGACGGAGCTTCCGATCCTGGTAGTCCATGACCCGGAGCGGCCGGCACCCGAGGCGGCGGATGCCTGCATCGTCGACGTCGACGGTGAGGATCGGGAGTGGCTGGAGCGGATACGTGCCGACCTCTCCGAGCACTGGGAGCTGGCCCCGCGGATCGGCAAGGAAGAGCACCTCGAGTTCGTCCTCGAGGAGCTCGATCCCGAGGTGCTCGTGCTCCGGGCCGACGGTGATGAGCCGCTCGCCGAGGCGCTTGAGCTTCTCCAGGACGTCCCGGCCGGGAAGCTCGCGATCGCCGACGTAGGCGCCAGCACCCGCGACCAGGTCGCCGAGCTCGAGCGCGCGGGCATGGACGCGGTCATCGTCTACGCCGGGAACATCGCCGATCTGGTCGGGTCGGCCCCGCCCGAAGTCTGATCCGCGGCCGGGGGGTAGCCGAGCCGAGCCGGTGGGGCAACCGGTGGCTCGCCCTCGGAGCGCTTCTCGCCGGCGCCGCCGCGATCCGGCTCGTCGGCGTGCGCTACGGCCTCCCCTTCCCGCTCCTGAACCCCGACGAGGCGAGCCTCGTGCCGCGCGCATGGGAGATCCGCCACGGCGGCGGGCTCGACCCCGAGTGGTTCGACTATCCGACGCTGCTGATGTACGCGATCGCGCCGTTCCAGGGCTGGGCCGACGACCCGTCGTACCTCGCGGGCCGACTCGTCGTGGTCGCGCTCGGCCTGGCCGGTATCGCGGCTGCGTGGTGGCTCGGCACCCGTGCGTACGGGACGATGGCGGGGTTCGTCGCCGGTGCGATCACCGCAGTCGAGGTGACGCACGTCGCGTACTCCCGGATGGCGGTCACGGATGTGCCGATGACCCTCGGAGTCGCAGTCGCGCTCGGGTTGATGGTCACGCGGCGCCTGCCCGCCGCCGGAGTCGCGATCGGGATCGCCGCCGGCTTCAAGTACCCCGCCTTCATCCTGCTCGTGCCGCTCGTCGTCGCCGGTTGGGGCCAGTGGCGCCGCCTCGCGATCTCCGCCGGGCTCGCGCCTCTTGCGTTCGCGTTGACAAGCCCGTTCTTCGTTGTCCACCTGTCCTCTGCACTCGGAGACGTTCGCCGCGTACAGGAGCTCGGCCGCCGCGGCTGGCTCGGTTTCGAGGACGACTGGCCGACGCCGATCGCGTTCCTCGACCGCCTTTGGGAAGGGATGGGGCCGGCGCTCCTCGTCGCCCTGCTCGGCCTGGTCCTCGCGCTGATCCAGCGGAGCCACGCCGACAAGATCCTCGCGGCGTTCGTGCTCGCGTACTTCGCGACGTTGCTGCCGCTCGACGCTCACTTCGACCGTTACGTGCTCCCGCTTGTTCCCGCGCTCGGCGTGCTGGCCGGGCGTGTGCGTGCGCTGGCCTCGGTGACCTTGCTGCTGCTCGTCATCCCGCTGGTCTGGTCCATCGGCGACACCCGCGAGTTGACGAAGACGGACACACGGGTCGTCGCCCACGACTGGATGGCGGAGAACCTGACGCCGGGCGTGCTCGTGGCGGCCGACCCATCCACGGCGACACCGGACACTGTTCGCGTCCATCGGCTCGCGCTGCCGGGGCCCGGGCGCCCGCCCGATCCTGACCGGGACGTCGCCCGTCTGCGCCAGATGGGAGTCGGCTACGTCGTCGTCACGGGCGCCGTGGCGGACCGCGTCGCAGCGGCCGCAGAAAACTATCCGCGGGACTCGCGCTTCTACGAACAGCTCGACCAACAAGGGAACCGGCGCTTCTACCAGGCGGCGACGGGCAAACTGGCGGGGCCTTGGGTAGCGGTGTACGAGCTGTAGAGGGGGTCCCCGTGGCGACTCGGCGGCATGGCTTTGCGGTGGCCGGCGCCGTGTTCGTTTCCGGCGCGGTGGTCCTCGGGATGGAGATCGCGGCGAGCCGCGTGCTTGCTCCGTTCTTCGGTAACTCGCTGTTCGTCTGGGGCTCGCTGATCGGCATCGTCCTCGCCGGCCTTGCGATCGGCTACTGGGCGGGCGGAATCCTCGCCGACCGCTGGCCGGAGCCCCGGCTGCTCGCGGCGGTCATGGGCCTCGGCGCTCTCGGCGTGCTTGCGATCCCGGTGCTCGACGGGCCCGTCCTCGAGGCGATCGTCGAGTGGGATCCCGGCCCGCGGCTGAACCCGCTGCTCGCTGCGATCGCGCTCTTCGGCGCACCGAGCATCATCCTCGCGGGCGTCGCGCCGATCGCCGTCCGCCTGCACGCGCGATCGCTGGCGACCCTCGGCCAGACGGCCGGCCGCCTCTTCGCGATCTCGACCGCCGGCTCGATCGCCGGAACCTTCGCGACCGCGTTCTGGCTGATTCCCGAGTTCGGAACCGACCAGCTGCTGGGGATCGCGGCGGCCGCGCTCTTCACGGCCGCAATGCTGTTCGCTCTTGCGGAGCGCCTCGTCGGGACGGCGGCCGTCGCGCTGGGAGGCGCGGTCCTGGCCAGCGCCGCTGCGGTCGCGCTCGCGCCCGAGACCGGAGGGATGATCAGCGAGGCGCAGGCGCGGAACTGGTCGCCGCTCTATCGCCGCGCAGGCTCGGTCAGCGGACAGCAGCCGACGGATACTGCCGGCCTCACGCTCCGGTATGCCAAGGACACCAGGTACCACCGGCTGAGCGTCGCGGACGACCAGCTGAACCGGTATCTCCGCTTCGACAACTCGTACCAGAGCGGGATGATCCGCGCCCGTCCGTTCGCGACCGCGTTCCAGTACTCGGACTACTTCCACCTCGCGCTGGCGTATAAGTCGGACGTGAAGGACGTCCTCTTCATCGGGCTCGGGGGCGCCTCGTCGCCGAAGCGGCTCTGGCAGGACTTCCCCGACCTGCAGCTGCAGGGAGTCGAGCTCGACCCGGTCGTTGTGGACGTCGCGCACCGGTTCTTCGAACTGCCGCGCGACTCGCGCATCGAGGTGGACATCGACGACGGCCGCCGCTGGCTGGACGACGACGACCGGCGCTGGGACGCGATCATGATCGACGCCTTCTACGCGGACGCGATCCCGTTCCACCTTTTCACGGCCGAGTTCATGGAGCTCGTCCGCTCGCGGCTGAACCCAGGCGGCGTCGTCGTCACGAACACGATCGGCGCGATCACGGGCGATCAGTCGCGGCTCTTCCGATCCGTCTACCGCACCTACCGAACGGCCTTCCCGACTGTGGTCGTGCACCCGGTGAAGCTTCAGGGCGACGAGGGCGACGCCAGCGTGCGCAACCTCATGCTCGTCGCCACCGAGCAGGCTGCGCCCACGAAGGAGTTTCTCAACGAGCGCTGGCGGCACGTCAGAGCCGACTCGCCCCGCGCGCCGGATCTGACGAAGGCGATCAACGACAGGTACGACGAAGACATCTCGGTCGCTGGAGTCCCGACGCTGACCGACGACTACGCGCCGACCGACGCGCTTCTGCTCATCGAATGACGTGGCTACCCTCTGACGGGGTGCGCAAGGCTCTCTTGATCGGGATGCTGGCGCTGGTCAGCGCCGGTTGCTCCATGGGCGATGACGGCGTCGAGGCGACGGCGTCGTCGGTTGAGCAGCCCGCTGCCTGTCCGGCGGCCTGGAAGCCAGGCTGGCAGAAGCTCGCGGACGACGTCGGCATGCGCGTCTACTGCCCGACCTGGATGCCCAGCCCGATCGACGCCGAGATCGGCGGCCAGTGGAACAGCGACGGCGTTGCGGTCGGCAAAGACCGCAGCTACCTGGCCGGCTTTCTGTGGCACGAGGCGGGGAGCGGCGACGTCCATGTCAACTTCCGCGGCTATCCGGGCAAGACCGCGATCCCGCGCTGCGTCGAAACGCAGACCTCGGGGGGGAAGACGCGCCGCCGCTCGGTGCCGTGCTTCAGCGATCCCCAAGGGACACGCGAGGTCGGCGGCAAGACCGTGACCGTCTACACAGTCTCGCGAGACGCCGACCAGTGGCACGTGACGTACGCGTGGAAGGAGAACGGCTCGCTCTACGCCGTGAGCGAGCACGTGGCCCCTCCGCTCACCTTCCGCCGGGTGCTCCAGAACCTCGACCGGATCGTCGGCGGGCTCGAGGGCATCGAACCGAAGGCGTAGTGCTCCTTCAGGCGATGCTGCCCCGCTTCTGGGTCGCGAGCACCAAGCCAGAGGCCGCGCGCGGCTGTGGGAAGGCTGGGCAGCCTTGGCGCGGACGCGCGCGGCCTCTGGCGCCGCGTGATCGCGGGCCAGAAGCAGGCGTGTATTGCCTGGAGGGGCACTAGGTGAAGCTCACACGGAAGGAGCTGCTGGGCGGCGCGGCCGCCGGCGCGCTCGGAGCTGCGGGGATCTACAAGCTCATCGACGAGCTCGTCGAGTCGCCGCCCCGGGCCGGAGCCGGCGAGCTCAGAGAGGAGCAGTACCTCTTGTCGGGGATGAAGCTGCTGACCCACGAGGGTGTCGAGGTGGTGGAGCCGCCGCTTCATCATCAGGTGGTCACCGGCCGGCTTCGCGTGGAAGCTCGCCGGGACCTCCGCGAGGCGCAGCGGACGCTCGACGACGCGCTCGGCGCGCTCGAGGCTCGGTACGAGCCAAGCCCTGCGGGCCTTGCGGTAACCGTCGCGTGGGGGCTGCCCTACTTCCGTCGCGTGGTCTCCAGGCCGGCCGAGCGGCATCTTCCGGTCGACCGTCGTGCATCCACCAGTGCCGAGCAGCCCGTGTCGGCGCTCCAGGATGCGCAACGCTTCCCGAGCGACCCGGACACGACGATTCTCGAGGCCAACGACGTCGCGTTCCTTCTCCGGAGCGACGAGCGGGAGCATGTGGCCGACGGGGCCCGCTCGATGTTTGCGGACACGGACGGCCTGTTCGACCTGACGAGCATCCGCAAGGGTTTTCAGGGCGGCGGGTTCTCCGGCGGGCCCGGCCTGCCGAAGTCGATGGCGACCGCCGCCGGGATCCAGGGCGCCGACCTGATCCCCGAGGGCTCGCAGCTCTTTCTCGGGTTCACTTCGACGCAGCGCGACACGCAAGGCCAGTCGCGGATTGCGAGCTTCGAGACGCTCGGGCTCGTCGACGTTCGCGACGGGTACTTCCGCGGCGGCACGCACATGCATCTCTCGCATCTGTTCGAGAACGTCGAGGCCTGGTACCTCGATTTCGACTACCGAGCCCGGGTGGACACGACCTTCCGCCCTGGCTTCCAGGCGAGGGAAGGCGCGCAGACGCTGCCGCAGGCTCCCGAGGACGCTGCGTCCGAGGCCGACCTGAAGGGCGACTTCAGCCGCACCGGCGCGATCGGACACAGCGGCTCGATCCAGCCGACCTCCCGCCTGCAGATGGACATCAAGGGCGCCGACGGGGAGACGTACACCAAGGGCTCGGCGATCCCGCTGCGCGCGGACTTCAACACGCTCGACAACCCGTTCTTCTGGACCTCGGACCCCGAGCGCGACCGCCACTCCGAGCGGGCCGACGCGGGGCTCCACTTCATCACCTTCAACCCCTCGAGCGACGACTTCCGCCGGAATCGCCTCGCCATGGACGGCGTACTGCCGGACGGCACCGAGCTGCCGCTCGAGGCCCGCTCGCGGGCACAGGGCCTGAACTCCGTGCTCAGGACGACGCACCGGCAGAACTTCATCGTCCCTCCGCGGAGCCGCCGCAGCTTCCCGCTGGTGGAGCTCCTCCGCTAGCCGAAGAAGGCGCGCGCTGTCTCGAACCAGTCCTCGGGGACGGTCTTCAGCTGACGCGTCGCGTCCTCGAGGGCGACGTCCACGATCGCGTCACCGTGGAGTGCGGCCATGCGGCCGAAGCGGCCCGCCCCGACCAAGTCGGCCGCCTTGAGGCCGAAGCGCGTCGCCAGGACGCGGTCGCGCGGCGTGGGGGAGCCCCCGCGCTGGACGTGGCCTAGGACCGTGACGCGGGTCTCGTAGCCCGTCCGCTCCTCGATGTCGCGGGCGAGAGCCTCGCCGACCCCGCCCAGACGGACATGGCCGAACTGGTCTGTCTCCGCCTCCTGGGTGACCGCCCGCTGCTCGCCCGACTCGTAGGTCAGCTCGTACCCCTCGCTGACGACGACGATGGAGAAGTCCTTGCCGCGCTCGTGCCGACGCTGCAGCTCGCCGCACGCCGCCTCAACCGTGATCGGCCGCTCGGGGATCAGGATCGCGTCCGCGCCGCCGGCGATTCCGCTCATGACGGCGATCCAACCGGTGTGGCGTCCCATCACCTCGACGACCATCACGCGGTTGTGGGACTCGGCCGTCGTGTGCAGCCGGTCGATCGCCTCCGTCGCGATCGAAACCGCCGTGTCGAAGCCGAAGGTGTAGTCCGTGCCGGACAAATCGTTGTCGATTGTCTTCGGGACGCCGACGACCGGGAACGCGTGCTCGGAGTAGAGCCGGGCGGCCACCCCCAACGTGTCCTCGCCGCCGACGGCGACGAGGGCGTCGAAGCTCTCCGCCTTCAGCGTCTCCAGGACTTTCTGGACGCCGTCCTCGCTCTTGAAAGGGTTCGTCCGGGAGGTGCCGAGGATCGTTCCGCCTCGGGGCAGGAGCCCGGAGATCGCGCGGTAGTCGAGCGGCTGGAACAGCCGGTCGGTCATCCCGCGCCATCCCTCCCGCACGCCGATCATCTCTGAGCCGCGGTCGAGCGAGCGGCGTGTGACCGCGCGGATCACGGCGTTGAGCCCGGGGCAGTCCCCTCCCCCGGTGAGGATCCCGATCCGGCCAGCCACGGGGCTACCCTAGAGGCAGCGCCGAAGTGGCGGAACTGGCAGACGCGCCGGACTCAAAATCCGGTGGAGCGAAAGCTCCGTGTGGGTTCGACCCCCACCTTCGGCATCCAGCGTCGAGCGATCCTCCGCCGCGGAGGGTTGCCGCTTGCGGTGGCGGACCGCACCCCTGATACTTGCCCCCACGGATCTGGCGATGGAGGAGGCGGAGTAGTGATTTTGCGAAAGCGAGGGGTACTCGGGTTTCTGATCTTGCTCGTTGCCGTCCTGGCGCTGGCAGCGGCCGGCTGCGGCGGTGACGACGACGACGGCGGAGACGGAGGAGGTGGCGGCGGCGGCGCCGTCGAAGCCCTTCCGTCGGCATCCTGCGGCCCGATCCGCCAGGGCGAGGAAGAGCCGGACGCGCTGATCGCGTCGGACTTCCCCTTGCAGGGCGCAAACCGCTCGCTGACGACCGAGATGGCCGATGCCATCGAGTACATGCTCGAGCAGCAGGACTGGAAGGCCGGCGACACGGCGCTCGGCTACCAGTCGTGTGACGACTCCACGGCACAGGCCGGGAGCTGGGACTCGGCGAAGTGCTCGTCGAACGGGCGCGCATACGCCAACAACGCAAGCGTGATTGGCGTCATCGGGACCTTCAACTCCGGTTGCGCGAAGCTCGTGATCCCGATCGCGAACCGGGAGTCCCTCGCGATGGTCAGCCCGGCGAACACGTATCCGGGCCTGACGGAGGGCGGCCCAGGCACGGAGGCCGGTGAGCCGGACAACTACTACCCGTCCGGTACGCGGAACTACGCTCGTGTGGTCTGGAACGACCAGTTCCAGGGTGCTGCGAACGCGCAGTACGCGGACGAGCTCGGCCTGAAGAAGATCTTCATCCTCAACGACGGCGAGACCTACGGTCTCGGCATCGCGACGCTGTTCTCCGACTACGCAAAGAAGCTGGGCATCCAGATCCTCGGCAACCAGAAGTGGGACAAGAAGGCGTCGAGCTACGAGTCCCTGGCCAGCCGGATCAGCTCGTCGGGCGCGGACGCCGTCTTCCTCGGCGGCATCGTCTGCAACAACGGCGGCAAGCTGATCAAGGACATCAAGGCCGGAGCCCCGAACGTCCAGCTGCTCGGCCCTGACGGGTGGACGCCGATCTCGGCGACCATCGAGGGCGCGGGCGCCGCGGCGAACAGCATGTACATCACCCAGCCGGGTGTCCCTGTCGATCAGCTGAAGGGCGCCGGCAAGGAGTTCGTCGACGGCTTCACCGAGGCTGAAGGCAAGGCCCCGAACCCGTACACAGCCTATGCCGCGCAGGCGGCCCAGGTCCTGCTCGCCGCGATCGAGAAGGGCGGTACCGACCGGGCGGCGGTCTCGTCCGCGCTCTTCGAGACCGACGTGACGGACGGCATCATCGGGACGTTCCAGATCGATGAGAACGGCGACACGACGCTCGGCCTGGTCTCCGTGTACCAGATCAAAAACGGCGAGGAGACGTACGTGAAGAGCGTCACTCCGGAGCTCGACTTCGTCGAGGGCTAACTAGGACACTTCATCGAACCTGTCGGGGGAGGACAATCGTCCTCCCCCGACGGTTCAGAAGGGACGAATGGCCACTCAGGCGCGCCGTCTTCCGTTTCCCACTCTCGCTGGCAGGCTGCCGCAGTACATCGCGCCGGCGCTCGCGATGCTCCTGGTCCTCCTGGTTGTCATCTGGCTCGGCGTCAACTTCATCAAGACGCCGAGCGAATTTTACCGCCTGTTCCTGATCGGGCTGACAAACGGCGCGATCTACGGCCTCGTGGCGCTCGGCTACTCGCTCGTCTACGGCATCCTCGAGCTGATCAACTTCGCCCACGGCGACGTGTTCATGCTCGGCGGCATGCTCGTGGCCACCATGGTCTCGAGCTTCGGGCTGGCCGGGGATTCCGGGCTCTTCCTCTGGTCGATGATCCTCCTGATGCTGATGATCGTGATGGCGTTCTGCGCTGTCCTGAACACGACGATCGAGCTGGTTGCCTACCGTCGCCTGCGCCACGCGCCCCGCCTAGCGCCGCTGATCACGGCGATCGGCATGTCGTTCATCCTCCAGAACGTCGGCCTCGTCTGGAAGGGGGCGCGGCCGACCTCCGTCGACTCCATCCTCCCGAGGGGCGAGGTCTTCACCATCAGTGGGGTCACCTACACCTGGGACAAGCTGATCGTGCTCCTCTTCACAGTTCCCGTCCTGCTCCTGCTCATGTGGCTGGTGCAGAAGACGCGACAGGGAAAGGCGATGCGCGCGACCGCCCAGGACCGGGACGCCTCCGCGATGATGGGGATCAACGTGAACAGGACGATCTCGTTCACGTTTTTCATTGCCGGCGCGCTGGCCGGCAGCGCCGGCCTCCTCTATGCGCTCTACATCACGAACATTCGCTACGACGAGGGTTTCCGCCTCGGCCTGATCGCTTTCACGGCCGCAGTGATCGGCGGGATCGGCAACCTGCCCGGAGCGGTCCTCGGCGGTCTCCTGATCGCGATGATCGAGTCGTTCAACAACGGCCTCGGCTGGGCGACGCCCGGCAGCGACTGGACGCAGTCGATCATCTTCGCCCTGCTGATCATCATCCTCGTGTTCCGGCCAGAGGGCCTCCTCGGCGAGCAGGTTCCCGAGGGCGGCTAGGTGGCTAGGTGAACATTCCCGGCCTTCAACCCGAACGCCGTGCGGCCTTCGACAGGGAGCTCCGCCCACGCCTCATCAAGGGCGGCATTGCGTCCGTGGCCTGGATCGTGCTCGTGATCATCTTCTCGGGCTTCACGACGTCGCTGATCATCTCGACGGCGATCCTGCTTGCGCTCTACGCGGTTCCCTGGAACATGCTGCGCTACGGGAAGTGGGTCGTTCCCTCGGTTGCGATCGTGCTCGCGATCACGTACCCGTACTACCGGGACGACCTGTACGAGGTCCCGCTCTTCGGCCCGTTTCCGTCCGTCGACACGGCCGTGACGATGACGATCTTCATCATGATGGCGATCGGCCTGAACATCGTCGTCGGATACGCGGGCCTGCTCGACCTCGGCTATGTCGCCTTCTACGCGATGGGGGCGTACACCGCCGCCTGGTTCGCCTCGCCGCACTTTGGCGAGAGCGTCGGCAACGTCCACGTGGGCTCAGTCGGCGTCAACCCGGAGGCGGCAGGATTCCATGTCTCGATCTGGGTGGTGCTGATCATCGCCGGCATCTTCACCGGCATCATCGGCGTGCTGATCGGCCTCCCGACGTTGCGTCTTCGCGGCGACTACCTCGCGATCGTCACGCTCGGATTCGGCGAGATCATGCCCCAGATCGCACGCAACGGCGACAACCTGTTCGGCACCGGCTTCAACCTGACGAACGGGGCGCAGGGGATCAACCCGATCGATCCGCCGGGCTTCGGCGAGACGATCGCCGGTTGGACCGGCTTACCCGCGGACTACCTGAGCTTCAGCTCCACCTTCCTGGGGAGGGAGATCGGCGGCATCGAGGTTTTCTACTGGACGGCGCTCGGGCTGCTGCTCTTCACCGTCTTCTGCTCCGTGCGTCTCCGCGACTCCCGCCTCGGCCGAGCTTGGATCGCAATCCGGGAGGACGAGACAGCCGCGGCCGCGATGGGCATCCCGCTCATGCGGACGAAGACCTGGGCCTACGCGGCCGGCGCGTTCTTCGGCGGGATCGCCGGCGCCTACTACGCAAGCTTCAAGAGCGGCACCTTCCCCGACGACTTCTTCTTCAACATCTCCGTGTTCATCCTCTGCATGGTCATCCTCGGTGGGATGGGCAACGTCTGGGGCGTGATCCTCGGCGGCGGCTTCCTCGCGTACCTCAACCAGGAGGGCCTCGGGAACATCGGCGCCGAGATCAACGACACCCTCGGGACGAACATCGACGTACCGCTCTACCAATTCGGCATCTTTGGCCTGATCCTCGTGCTGGTAATGCTCTTCAAGCCCGAGGGGTTGATCCCGAGCGCGCGGCGGAAGGCGGAGTTCGAGGAAGGCGCGGTCAGCGAGGAGTACCTCTATGACGCCAGAGGCCCGGTCGCATGAGCGACCTCCTCGTCGCGGCCAAGGTGCGGAAGGAGTTCGGGGGCCTGATCGCCGTCAACGACGTCGACTTCACGATCCCGGAGCGGGCGATCGTCAGCCTGATAGGCCCGAACGGTGCCGGCAAGACGACCTTCTTCAACTGCCTCACGGGCGTCTACAGGCCGACCGGCGGGCAGATCGTGTTCGCGGGTGACGACGTGACCGGCAAGCCGCCGCACGCGGTCACCGAGCGGGGAATCGGACGGACGTTCCAGAACATCCGGCTGTTCAAGGAGATGACTGCGCGCGAGAACGTGATGGTGGGGATGCATGCGCGACTCAAGGGCGGGATCGTCAAGAGCGTTCTGGGCACTCCCGGCGTCAAGCGGGAGGAACGCGAGGCCGCGGAACGTGCCCGCGAGCTCCTCGCGTTCTGCGGCCTCCAACGCAGCCAGTGGGAAGCGTGGGCGAGGAACCTCTCGTACGGCGACCAGAGACGGCTCGAGGTGGCCCGCGCCCTTGCGACCCAGCCGAAGCTCATCCTCCTCGACGAGCCGACCGCGGGGATGAACCCTCAGGAGACTGCCGACTTCACGGCCTTCGTCGCACGCCTTCGAGAGGAAGAGGGCTTGACCGTTCTGCTCATCGAGCACGACATGCGAGTCGTGATGGGCGTCTCCGACCGGGTGACGGTCCTCGACTATGGCGAGAAGATCGCCGAGGGAGCGCCGGCGGAGGTCCAGAAGGACCCGAAGGTGATCGAGGCCTATCTCGGCTCCTCGGCGGTGCAGCAGTGACCGAGACTGTCGCCGAGCGCGCGCCGACCGGGTCGGCCGACCGCAACAAGATCCTTGAGCTCGAGGACGTGCACACCTACTACGGGTCGATCCACGCGATCAAAGGTGTGTCGCTGGACGTCTACGACGGCGAAGTCGTCACCCTGATCGGCGCGAACGGCGCCGGGAAGTCGACGACGCTGCGCTCGATCAACGGCCTCAACCATCCCCGCGAGGGCCGCATCCGGTTCCAGGGCCGTGACATCACGCAGGAGTCGCCGCACAACGTCGTCAAGATGGGCATCAGCCAGTCCCCGGAGGGCCGGCGCCTGTTCCCGCGCATGAGCGTGATGGAGAACCTCGAGATGGGCGCGTTCCAGCGCGACGACAAGTCGGGGATCAAGGCGTCGCTCGACCGCGTGTTCGAGCTCTTCCCCAGGCTCCAGGAGCGCAAGAGCCAGCGGGCCGGGACGATGTCGGGCGGCGAGCAGCAGATGTGCGCGATCGGGCGGGCGTTGATGGCCCAGCCGAAGCTGCTGTTGCTGGACGAGCCCTCGATGGGCCTCGCACCGATCTTCGTCGAGCGGATCTTCGAGATCGTCGTGGAGATCAACAAGCAGGGCACGCCGATCCTCCTCGTCGAGCAGAACGCGCTGATGGCGCTCGACGTCGCCGACCGCGGCTACGTGATGGAGACGGGCTCGATCGCGCTTGCCGACGACGCGAAGTCTCTCGCCCAGAACGAACAGGTTCGCAAGACCTACCTGGGCGAGACGTAGGCGCCGCTTCTCCTAGCTCACGAGGGGCCGGTACGGATCGGGAAGTAGGGCGGGGCGACCACGAACCCGACCCTCGGCGTCCCGCCCACCCGGGCTTTCGCCATCGAGAGTGCCGTCGAGAGGTTCCGTGTCGGGACAAAGCCGAACTGGCGCGCGGCCATAGCGTCCCTGCTGCCGGCGACGAGGACGGCGCCGAGGCGCTCTACCGCGGGCAGACAGCCGGCCCACTCGACGAACGGGAGGACCGGGTGGCAGGCTCGGCCGGCTCGGTACTCGCCGATCGCGCGCGAGTCCGAGGCGGCTGCACGCTCGGCGGCGGCGAGCTCCTGCGGCACCGTCGCCGCACGGGAGCCGAGTACGCGCAGCGCGTTGAAGAACGTCCGGTACGGCGACTGGCTTGGATGCGGGAACCGTCGGTCGAACGGGCTGAGCAGGATGGCGGTGCCACCGTGCGTGACCGGAAAGGCGTCGCGCCAGAGCCGAAGCGCAAGGCCGAGCCCGAGGTACGCGGCGAGCACGGGGTTCGGCCGTTCGCGCGGCAAGTGCGGCGTCGTCGCCGGAATCCCGATGACAGCGACGTCGAGCGGCTCCTCGAGGCGCGCCGCACGAGCCTCGACGCTGCGCAGAAGCGCCTCGACGTGCGCGACCGACGGCAGACCGCCCAGCACGGATGTCGCGGTCAGCTCGCGGGGAATCGAGCCCAGCAGCCGCGTTCGGATTGGCCCGGGAGCAAGTCGGAACGCGAGTCGGACGGGGGAGGCCGCAATCCGCTCGAACGCCCGATCGTCGTGCGGGTAGCCGTGGAAGGCGCCCGTGACGACCGGAGGGTTCAGCGAAAGGGAGGCACCGATCAGCGGCACCTGCTTCGAGAGCTCGCGCTCGAGCTCGCTGCCGAGGCGCCATCCGAGGGACGCGGCCGTCTCGAGCAGTGAGTAGGCCCCCGCAGCACGCAGGGCCACCGGGTCGCTGGCGGCGAGGAGTGCGGCGGGCCCTCCGTGGAGTACCGACTCGGCGGCGCTGACCACGAGGACCAGGTCGGTCTCGACGAGTGCCCGATTGACCCGGAGCGGAAGCCGGCCGCCCGTTCCGAGCCCGACGAGATCCGGATCGGCGGCGTCGTGCACTTCGAGCTTGCCGGAGAATCGCCGGCCGAGCTCGTGGGGAACGAGGCTCTCGAGCTCGCGTGCTCCCACCTTCCGGCTGAGCCCGCCCGCGACGAGAATCGTCTGACGGTCCAATGGAACGCCGACGCTCTCCAGCTCGGCGACCGCCGCGGCCAGGGCGTCCTGTCGGGGATCGCGAACGGCGCTCGGTATTGGAAGCCCGGGCGGCTCCACGACGATGGTCGCCCGCCCGCCGCGGGTAGCAAGCTGCTCCAGGGAACGCCCGGCAAGCGGGAATCGCAGCGCCTCGCGCACTGCCGCACCGACGTCAGCGAGCGGCTCGGCGGGCGGAGGTGGCTTGAGCACGTGGGCATCTGGCGGCACGTCGACGACGGTCAGCCGCGAGCCGGCGAGGAGCGGTACGCGCACTAGTGCCCCTTCAGGTAATGCTGCCCCGCTTCTGGGTCGCGAGCACCAAGCCAGAGTTCGCACGCTGACGCGCCAAGGCTCGGCAGCCTTGGGGAGGAGGAGGGTGAGCTCGGGCGCCGCGTGATCGCGGGGCAGAGGCCGGCGTGTATTGCCTGGAGGGGCACTACAGGCTCAGGATGTACGCGCGGGCGTGATGCACGAACCCGTACGACTCGTACAGCCGGTGCGCCTCGGCCCGGTGGTGGCCCGACTCGAGGGTCAGCACGTGACAGCCGCGCCGCCGGCATTCCTCGGCGCACGCGTCTAGAAGCGCGCGTGCCGCGCCGCGTCGGCGAAACGCATCGTCCACGAACAGATCGGGGATCCAGCCTTGCGGCGTGGTCCAGTTGAGTCGCGGCTGGATCCAGAGGCTGACCGCGCCCGCCACCTGCCCGCCCAACTCGGCGACGTAGACGCGGCAGTCGGGGTGCGCCAGATGGGCGAGGAACACGTCGCGTTGCGGCTGCGGGTCATCGGCCACGGCCGGCCGCGTCAGGTCTTCCATGAGCTGCAGGACGCGGTCGGCGTCGCGCGCCTCTGCCTCGCGAACGCTCACGGAATCGAGCGGTAGAGGCGCAGGAACGTCTCTCGGAAGCCGCGGCGCGGCCAGAAGCGGGACGAGAGCAGGTTCGTCACGCGCCAGTCCGTGACCATCACCTCGTAGCCATGCTCGCGGGCCCAGGCGAAGCACGCCTCGGTGAGTGCCACACCCGCGCCCGATCCGCGGACGTCGGGACGGGTCACGGCCCACGCAAGTAGCACAGCACCCTCAACGCGGGCGAGGCTGACGTGCATCGGCGAGAGCGTTGTCGGAGCCAGCTCGAACCCGCCGACGATACGGCCGTCGACCTCCGCGACGAGGAGGCCGAGCTCGCTGTTGGCGAGGTCGTCGATCACCTCCTGCCGCAGTTGCTCCTCGGTCTCCAGCGCCCGCCACGCCGAGAACACCGGCGAGCCGCCCTGGTGGTCCGAAAGCATCGGGCCGAGCTCGACCAGTGCCTCGACGTCGCGCTCCCCGGCCGGTCGCACGTTCTCGGGCATCGCAGCATCGGGTATCTCCCTGATTCCGAGCGCCTGCTGCTGGCCGAAGCTCAGCCGGTACCACGCCTCGAGCAACGGGGCGTCGGACGCAGGAGCCAGCGCGTAGTGCCGCGTTCGGCCCTGCTCGACCCAGTCCACCGCCGCAACGGCGTAGAGGTCGCGCAGGTCCTCGGCCTGCTCCACCGCATGCCCTGCCGGGTCGACCCAGACGTTGGGCCCCCACGGCCCCTCGTCCTTGCTGATGCCGAGCACGTAGCCGGCGATCCGCCCGTCTCGCAGTCCGACGACGCCGGACGCCTGGTCACCACGCCACAGCGCCTCGACCTCCGCGCGGTAGTCGGTCGGCTCGGAGAGCAGCGGCTCCGCGTCGCGATGACGCCAGTGGCGCTGGGACAGCAGTTCGGCCGCCGGGCCGAGATGCTCCTCGGAGAAGGGCTGAATCTCGAGTTCCGGCATCGGCGGAGGACGATACCGTTGGCCATGTGAGCCCCAAGACCCTGACCGGCGAGGAGCTGCAGCTCGACGACGCGCCCGCCCGCGACTCCGATCTCTTCCTCGTCGACGGCAACAACCTCGCCTACCGGGCGTACTTCGCGCTGCCCGAGGAGCTCGCGACGAGCGAGGGGATGCCGACGAACGCGCTACTCGGGTTCACGAACATGCTCTTCAAGCTCCTGACCGACTACCGGCCCAAGGGGGTCGCCGTCGCCTGGGACACCCGACCGGTCGAGCGGATTGAGCAGCACGAGGGCTACAAGGCCGACCGCCGGCCGATGGCCGACCTCCTCCGCGAGCAGTTCCCGTACTTCCGACCCATCGTCGAGGCCTTCGGGTACCGGAACCTCGAGTTCGAGGGCTGGGAGGCCGACGACGTCATCGCCACGCTCGCCACGCGTGCCGATCAGGCGGGGGTGAAGACGACCGTCGTCTCCACGGACCGGGACGCCTTTCAGCTCGTCACGGAGAACGTGACGCTGATGATGACGCCGAGGGGCGTCGCCGACGTGAACGTCTACACGCCGGAGCGCGTCGAGGCCCGCCTCGGGATCACGCCGGACCAAATCCCCGACTTCATCGGGCTCAAGGGAGACAACTCGGACAACATCCCGGGGATCCCAGGGATCGGTGACAAGACGGCGTCCCAGCTGATCCAGCAGTACGGCTCGCTCGAAGGCGTGATCGAGCACGTCGAGGAGCTGACGCCCGCCAGGCGGAAGAACATCAGCGAGAACGCCGACCAGGCGAAGGTCTCCAAGGAGCTCGCGACGATGCGGCGCGACCTCGAGCTCGACTGCGACCCGGCGGACCTCGTCCTCACTCCGCCGGACCGGTCGCGGCTGAACGAGATGTTCCGCCAGTTCGAGTTTCGCGGCCTGCTCGGCCGTGTGGACGACCTCGATGCCACCGTCCCCGCCGCTCCGATGGTGCTCGAGGGCGTCCAGGTTCCCTGGAGGGAGGGCGAATTGCCCGAGTCGGGTGCGATCGCCGCAGAGAACGGCCGTGTCGCGGTCGCCACCGAGGAAGGGGTCGTCGTCGGCCCGCGCCCAGCGCGCCTCCACGGGCAATTCGTCGCCCACGATGCGAAGGCGCAGCGTGTCGAGCCCGCGGAGGACACGCTGCTCGCCGCCTACCTCATCGACCCCGGCCGCGCGACCTACGAGCTCGACGACCTCGCGGCCGAGTACGGGATCGAGCTCGTCCCCGACCCCTCGGCCGACGAGGAGACCTCCGCGCTCGTCCGCCGCGCGGCTGCCACGCTTCGTCTCGCCGAGCCCCTCGTCTCGCGTCTGAAGGAGCGCGGCGCGGAAGAGCTCTACCGTGAGATCGAGCTTCCGCTCACCCAGGTGCTCGCCGACATGGAGGAGACCGGCGTCAAGATCGACGAGTACCGGATGGGCGAGATCACCGCTCGGCTCGCAGACCGGGTCGAGGAGCTCGAGCAGAAGGCCTACGAGCTCGCGGGAGAGGAGTTCATACTCGGCTCGACCCAGCAGGTCGCGAGGATCCTCTTCGAGAAGCTCCAGCTGACGCCGGACCGCAAGGGCAAGACCGGCTACTCGACGGACACCCGCGTCCTCCGCAAGATCCGGCACGAGCACGAGGTCGTCGGCGTGATCGAGGAGTGGAGGGAGTACTCGAAGCTCGTCAACACCTATCTCGGACCGCTGCCGACGCTGATCTCGGAGCACGACAAGCGGCTCCACACGACGTTCAACCAGGCCGTCGCCTCGACGGGAAGGCTCTCGACGACGAGCCCGAACCTCCAGGCGATCCCGATCCGCACCGAGCTCGGCAAGGAGATCCGGTCGGCCTTCGTCGCGGAGCAGGGCCACCGACTCCTCTCGGCGGACTACTCCCAGATCGAGCTGCGGATCCTCGCGCACGTCTCCGGCGAGCCCAAGCTGCGGGAGGCGTTCGCCCGCGGCGACGACATCCACACCGCCACGGCCGCCGAGGTGCTGGGCAAGGATCCGGCCGGGCTGACGACGGGCGACCGCTCGACGGCGAAGATGATCAACTTCGGGATCGTCTACGGGATCTCGTCGTTTGGCCTCTCCGAGAACCTCGAGATCCCACGCGAGCAAGCGCAGGAGCTGATCGACACCTACCTCGCGCGCTTCCCGCACGTCCAGGACTTCATCCAGCGCACGATCGAGCATGCGACCCGCGACGGCTACACGACGAGTCTGCTCGGACGGCGGCGTCCAGTGCCGGAGCTGCGCGCCTCAAACAGGCAGACCCGCTCGCTCGGAGAGCGGCTCGCCGTCAACTTCGTCATGCAGGGCTCGAACGCGGACATCATCAAGAAGGCGATGATCTCGATCCACCGCCGGCTGCGGAATGAGGGGCGCGGCGCGAAGCTCGTGCTCCAGGTGCACGACGAGCTGCTGCTCGAGGTGCCCGAGGCGGAGATGTCACAGGTAAGGGAGCTCGTCCGCGAGGAGATGTGCGCCGCCTACGACCTCGATCCGCCGCTCGCCGTGGACGTTGGAGTCGGCGAGGACTGGAACGAGGCGAAGAGCTGAACGTCCAGCTCTCTGACGGATACACGCTTTTCGTGGAACCGGTGGGGGATGAGGGGCTCCCCCTCATACTGCTCCACGGCGGTCCTGGGCTCGACCACACCCACCTGCGCCCGTGGCTCGACCCGCTCGGCGAGGAGTTCCGCGTCCTCTACGTGGACGAGCGCGGTCAGGGACAGAGCGAGCGAGTCGACCCGGCGACCCTCAGCCTCGAGGTCTTCGCGCGCGATGTCGACCTGCTTGCCGAGGCGCTCCGGCTCGACCGCTTCGCGCTGCTCGGCCACTCCTTCGGCGCGATCATCACGACCTGGCACGCCATCAACCTCGGGACGGCGGCCGGCTACGTCATCTCCGGCGGCGGCGACTCGAGCGCGAACCTGATGGCCGACGTCGAGGCGTCGCTGGAGGAAATGGGCGACGCCGGCAAGCCGATCGCACAGTCGTGGGAGTGGGAGCAGAGCGTCGAGACGCCGGAGGACTGCGCTGAGCTGATGCGGGTCCAGAACCCGTTCCACTTCCACGGCCCGCCCCCGCCCGGGTTCGCCGAGGACACCGTCTACGCGCCCGAGGTCCTCCGCCACTTCGCCAGTGCTGGGTACGGCGACTTCGACTACACGCTCGACCTCGGCCGGGTCTCCAAGCCGACGCTCGTGCTCGTCGGCGAGCACGACCGCACGACGACGCCGCGGGCCGCCCGCGTCCTCCACGAGGGCATTCCCGGCAGCGCCCACGCGGAGCTGCCGAACGCAGGGCATATGACCATGATCGAGGCGCAGGACGCCTATCTAGGCCATGTTCGCGACTTCCTGCGCCGCATCAACTAGCGGAAAATCCGCAGATATACTGCGCCGCTCGTGGTGAGCGATATCGCCGACCAACAGCACGTAGACGACCCCGAGGTCTGGACCACCGGGCCGGAGGGAGAGCTGATCCCGGACTATGAGTCCACCTTCCCGACCATCAACGAGGGGGAGGTCGTCCACGGCACCGTGGTGCGTGTGGACAAGGACGAGGTGCTCGTGGACATCGGCTACAAGTCCGAGGGAGTCATCCCGCTCTCCGAGCTCTCGATCCGCCGGTCGGTCAACCCGGAGGATGAGGTCAAGCTAGGCGAGGAGGTCGACGCGCTCGTCCTGACCAAGGAGGACGCGGAGGGCCGGCTGATCCTCTCCAAGAAGCGCGCGCGCTTCGAGCTCGCCTGGAAGACGATCGAGCAGAAGGCCGAGTCCGGCGAGGCGATCCTCGGCCGGGTGATCGAGGTCGTGAAGGGCGGCCTGATCCTCGATCTGGGCGTCCGCGGCTTCCTGCCGGCGTCCCTGGTCGACATCCGCCGGGTGCAGGACCTGGACGAGTTCCTCGGTCAGGAGCTGCGCGCGAAGGTGATCGAGCTCAACCGCTCGCGCAACAACGTCGTCCTGTCGCGCCGCGCCGTCCTCGAAGACGAGCGCAAGGAGCAGCGCCAGCAGATCCTCGACCGCCTCCAGCCCGGAGACGTCGTCGAGGGCCAGATTTCGAACATCGTCGACTTCGGCGCCTTCGTCGACCTCGACGGCATGGATGGACTGATCCATATCTCCGAGCTCTCGTGGTCGCACGTCAACCATCCGAGCGAGGTGCTCGAGATCGGCCAGACCGTCGAGGTGAAGGTTCTCGACATCGACCGGGAGCGGCAGCGGATCTCGCTCGGGCTCAAGCAGACCCAGAGCGATCCCTGGCAGCAAGTCCTCGACCAGTACAACGAGGGCGACGTCGTCGAGGGCAAGGTCACGAAGGTCGTCACCTTCGGAGCCTTCGTCGAGATCATGCCCGGCGTCGAGGGGCTCGTTCACATCTCCGAGCTCGCGCAGCACCACGTGGAGAACCCGCGCGAGGTCGTCTCGCAGGGCGACCAGGTGCAGGCGAAGATCATCGAGGTCGACGCCGAGCGCCGCCGCCTGTCGCTGTCGCTGAAGCGTGTCGAAGGTGAGGGCCCGACGCCCGCGTCCGAGCTCGGCCTCTCCGACGAGGTGTTCGCGAGCGAGGGGCCACTCGAGAGCCCGATAAGCGAGACCACCGGCGCGGAGCCTTCGCCCGAGCCGGTTGCTGCTCCGGAAGAGGTTCAGCCCGTCGAGGGCGAGCCCGAAGCCGAGGCTGAAGTCGAGCCGCAGCCCGAGAGCCAGACTCCCGCCGAGACCGCCGGGCTGGACGAGCCGGCTCCGGCCGAAGAGACCGACGAGCAGCAGTAAAGCCCCGGTTTCGGTCGCCATCACGGGCGGCATCGGGGCGGGGAAGAGCGAGGCGCTGAAGGCTTTCGCGCGGCACGGCGCCGCCGTGGTCTCGAGCGACGAGATCGTCCACCACCTGATTCGCACCGATCCCGAGGTCAAAGCGGCGATGCTCGCGCGCCTCGGCGCGGGAATCCTCGACGAGGACGGTGAGATCGACCGCGCAAAGGTTGGCCAGGTGGTCTTCGGTGATCGAGACGCGCTCGCCTGGCTCGAGGGCCTGCTCCACCCGCGCGTCTCGGCGGAGTACCTGAACTGGCGCGAGCAGCTGGCGAAGCTTCCGGGTGCGCCTGCGGTCTGCGTGACCGAGGTTCCGCTCCTCTACGAGGTCGGCGCGCAGGACCGGTTCGACACGGTCGTTGCGATCACGGCGCCGCGCCTGCTGCGCGAGCAGCGGACGAACGTTCCAATGGAGGGCCGTGACGAACGCCTCATCGACGACCGCGAGAAGGTCAAGCGCGCGGACTTCACGTACGTGAACACCGGGGGGCTCGCGGAGCTCGACGCCTGGGTCGCGGGTGTCATGGAAGAGCTCCAAGCTTCGCGCGAATCTGCTCCGCGCTGACCGCATTCCCCTTCGCCTCCGTCTCGACGAGCGCACGCTCGAGCGCCGGTCGGCGAGCGTCCGGGTCGAGGAAGTCCACCACCTCGAGGGTGACGATCGGCCCGTCGAAGCAGTCGTCGGTCGCTTCGGTCAGCTTCAGAGCCTCGGCCGCGAGCCTGCCCGCTTCACCGAAGTCTCCCGAAGCCCCGGCGATCCGCGCCTTGACCATGCGCCAGTACATCTGCGTGATCACATCGTCGTCCGAGCCGATCCGTCGGCTCTCGTCCGCGAACCGTTCGGCTTCGTCGAGTCGTCCCTGGCGCGCGAGCGCGAGACCTAGGAGCGCCGCGACTGTCGAGAGATAGCCGCGCTCCCCGGCGGCCGAGAGGATCCCGTAGCCCTCCCGCATGATGCGCTCGGCGGCCGGCGCGTCACCGGCCAGCAGCTCGATGATTGCCGCTGGTTGACCGATCGCGGCGTACTGCACCTTCTGACCGAGCTCGAGCAGGTCTTCTCTCCCCGAGGCGGCCAGCTGACGGCCCCGTTCGAAGTCGCCGGTGAGCGCGAGCAGCGTCCCCTCCACGATGCTGAGCTCGGAATGCGCACGCTGACCCGGCTCGGTCGATTGTCGGAGCCTCCGGCATTCCGCGAGCCCATCCTCAACGCGAGCGGGCCCCCAGACCAGCACGAGCAACCACCAGTGCAGCGCGTCCGCCTCGAGCCGGGCATCTCCAAATCGCTGAGCGCGCTCGAGCGACCGCCGGAGCAGCTGCTCCGCCGTGCTGTTGTCGCCGAGCCAGCTGTTCAGGACGCCGAGACGCGTGAGGCCCTCCGCCAGGACAGCCTCGTCACCGAGTTGCTCCGCCTCGGCGATCGTTGCCTCCAGCAGGCCGATCATGTCGGCCATCGCGCCTCCACGCAGGAGGTCGAGCCAGAGTCGGCGCTGCCGAGCGATCAGAGCTGTGGCCGGGTCACCCTGCTCCTCCGCTGCGCGATAGAGGTCCTCGGGCCGCTGGAGGTCGCCGCCCTCGGTGATTGCGAGCGCCAAGTCCGGGTAGATCGCGATCCGATCCGGGTCGCCCTTCGGGAGGAGCCGAGCCGCGCGGTCGAGGAGGTTGACGGTGGCGGGGATGTCGGCCCGGGCGAATGCCTTTCGACCTGCGTCGGCGAGGGCAGACGAGGCGCGCCGCGCAACGATCTGCGCGCGGTCGTCAACGGGTCCCAGCTCGGCCCGATAGCCGTACGACTGCTCGAGGTGGTAGCCGAGGATCTCCTCGAGCTGCGGAACATTGGATTCGATCCAGGTGGCGAACCGCTCGTGCAAGTCGGCCCGCTGCTCCTTCGGAAGCGCGTCGTACGCCGCGTCGCGGAGCAGCAGGTGCTTGAAGCGGTAGGTGCCCTCGCTCGCCGGCCGGATCAGGTCCTTGCGGACAAGCGACTGGTGCATCTCGCCCAGCTGAGGAGCAACGGAGTCCGGGAGGAGACTGGCCAGGGCGTCGCCACGAAACTCCTGGCCCTGGATCGCCGCGCATTCGACGACCGTACGCTCCTCGGGTGCGAGGCGGTCGAGCCGCGCAGCGAGGAGTGCTTGGATCGTCGGCGGCACGGCGAAGTCGCCGTTTGGGCCGTCGGCGACCATCGCCAGCATTTCCTCGAGGAAGAGGGGGTTCCCTTCGGCAGCGGTGGCGATCCGCTGCTTCATCTCCCCGTCGATTCGCGTCAGGAGCAGATTGTCGACGAGGCGCGCCGACTCCTCCTCCGTCAGTGCCTCGAGAAGCATCGTCGTCGAGTTCAGCTTCCCGCCGCCCCAGCCGGCGCGGTGGTCGAGCAGCTCCGGCCGGGCTACGCAGAGGAGAAGCATCGGCGCGTCGCGTGCCAAGTCGGTCACGTGGTCGAGCAGGTCGAGGAAGGTCGGCTCCGCCCACTGGAGGTCGTCGAAGACGACGACGAGTGGCCGTTCACGCGCGAGCTGCTCCAGGATCCGCCTGGTCTGGAGGGCGATCTCGTCCCTGTTCGCCCCGAAGTCGATCTCCCGGGCGAGCGGTTCGATCTCGGCGAGCGGCCAGTAGGTGATCCCCTCGCCGTAGGGGAGGCAGCGTCCGGTGAGCAGTGTGGCGTGCACGCGGTCGTGGAGCTCGCTGACGAGGCGCGACTTCCCGATGCCGGCCGCGCCGAGGAGCGTGAACTGGTACGCGACGCGCTCGGCGACGGCGTGGTCGTAGGCTCGTTGGAGCTGCGCGAGCTCGTTGTCCCGCCCGACGAGCGGCGAGTCGAGCCGTCGCGGGATGAACTCGGCGCCCTCGACGAGGCCCTGAAGTTGAAAGGCGGTAAGCGGCTCGGACTTCCCCCTGGCGACGACTGGCTCGACCGGCTCGGCCCGGACGGCGTCCCGAACCAGGCGGTAGGTCGCCTCGCCGAGCAGCGTCTCGCCTGGCGCCGCGGCCTGCTCGAGTCGGGCGGCGACGTTGACGGCGTCGCCGGTCGTCAGTGAGTCGCCCTCGCCGGCGACCACCTCGCCGGTGTTGACCCCGATCCGGCTCTCGATCCGGACGCCCCAGTCGTGCTCGAGCTCGTCGTTGACCACGTCGAGGGCGCTCCGCATGTCCGTCGCCGCCCGTGCGGCGCGGAGCGCGTCGTCCTCGTGCACGACCGGAATGCCGAACACGGCCATGACGGCATCGCCGATGAACTTCTCGACGGTTCCGCCGTGCCGCTCGATCGCCTCGCGCATCGCCTCGAAGTAGCGAGACATGACGCGCCGAGTCGATTCGGGGTCGAGGCGCTCGCCCATCGCGGTGGAGCCGGACACGTCGCAAAACAGCACGGTGACCGTTTTGCGCACCTCGCGGGACGGGGAAGTCTCGGCGAGCTCCGCGCCACAGGTCCCGCAGAAGCGAAACCCCTCGGGATTGTCCTGACCGCAACTCGCGCAGATCGGCACAGAGGCATCTATACCGCCATTTCAAGCTGATGTCACGATGATGCTTGACAGACATCAAAATGATGTCATACTGCCTCCATGGAGACGGCACGGTTCATCGCAGCCCTCGAGCGAGACCTCGCCGCGGTCGCCGCCGTCGGTGACGAGGAGACCGCAGCCGCTGCCGAGCGCCTGATCCAGGCACTCCGCGGCTCCGCCGGGATGCGCTTGATGGAGACCCTGGGCGAGGCGGCGCTGGAGATCAGCGACCAACTCCCCGAGGGGCACGTCGAAGTGCGACTCGCCGGGCCGGACCCGCAGCTCGTCTACGTGGGCGCCGAGCCGGCCGAGCCTGCCGGCGTTCCGGATGAGCAGGACGGGCTCGCCGCGAGGATCACGCTGCGGCTCTACGAGAGCCTAAAGCGTGAGCTCGAGGCCGCGGCGGCCCGCGAGGGCATGTCCCTCAACGCCTGGCTCGTGCGGGCGCTGTCTCGCAGCGTGGCGTCGCCGGCGCCGCGCAGCAGAGGAAATCGACTGACCGGCTACGGCCGGAACTAGGAGGGGATGGCATGACGTTCTTCCAGCTCCCATTCGGACACGTCGAGGTGAAGACGGATCCGCGCCCGCCGCGGCGCCGTGGAAAGCGCCGGCCGTGAGGCACGAGACGTTCTCGACCCCAGGCCCGGTCACGCTGGACATCCGGATTCCCGCCGGCGACGTCGAGATCGAGACGGACGACGCCGGCGAGACCGCCGTGGAGCTCCAGGCGCGCGGGCGCGATACCGAGGAGCTCGAGCGCGACGCCGAGATCTCGATGCGCCCCCGCGGCGATGGCTACGAGGTTCGGATCGAGGCCGGCCGCGGCCGTGGGGGGATCTTCGGCTTGCGGGGCGGTGAGTACCGGGTGCGGGTTGCGGCGCCACACGGCGCGACCGTCCGGGCCAACCTCGCATCGACGGACATCACGGGCCGCGGCCGCTACTCGGAGATCGACATCAAGGTGGCCTCGGGCGACGTCGAGTTCGAGGACGTGTCCGGCGAGGCGGGGGTCAACGCAGCGTCGGGCGACGTCAACCTCGACCGCGTCGGGACCGCGAAGGTCAATTCGGCTTCCGGTGACGTGAAGATCGACGAGGCGACCGAGGGCGCCGACGTCAACACCGCATCGGGGGACGTCGCGATCGGCAGGGTCGTGTCGGGGGACGTGCGGCTCAACTCGGCCTCCGGCGACATCGACGTCGGGATCGCGAAGGGATCACGGCTCTGGGTCGACGCGCAGACGCTCTCGGGCGAAACCTCGTCCGAGCTCGACCTCGAGTCCGGCAGCACGATCGAGACCGACGAAGGCCCGCTCGTCGAGCTGAAGGCGCGGTCCATGAGCGGCGACATCGGCATCAAGCGGGCGTGAGTCTGGCGGATGAGACTCCGGTGGCGGCGGCCCCCGAGCCGCCGCCGCTCCTCCGCCAGCCCGAGTTCCTGAAGCTCTGGGCGGCGCAGTCGATCTCCATGCTCGGCGACCAGGTGACGCTGCTCGCGCTGCCGCTCACCGCCGTGCTGACGCTCGACGCCTCGGCGGCGCAGATGGGCTTCCTCGTGGCCGCCGAGCTGATGCCGCACCTGCTCTTCTCGCTCTTCGCCGGCGTCTGGATCGAGAGGGTGCAGCGCCGCCGTCGGCTGATGATCGCGGCCGACCTCGCGCGGTTCGCGCTGCTCGTCTCGGTTCCCATCGCCGCTGCGTTCGACGCGCTCGGCTTCGCCCAGCTCTACGGCGTGGCGTTCCTGATCGGGACGTTCGCGGTCATGTTCGACATCAGCTGGGCGACGCTCTTCGTCGCCGTCGTCCCACGGCGCGACGTCGTCGATGCGAACAGCAAGCTCAGCCTCAGCCGGTCGCTGTCGTTCGTCCTCGGCCCGTCCGTCGCAGGCTTCCTCGTCCAGACTTTGACCGCTCCGATCACGCTCCTCGTCGACGCGGTCTCCTACCTCTGGTCGGCGCTCTTCCTCTCGCGGATCCGCTCCGAGGAGCCGCCGCTGGAGGGGGACGGGAAGGAGAGCGTGCGCCGCAGCCTCAGGACGGGCTTCGCGTTCGTCCTCCGGGACGAGTTCATCCGCCCGGAGCTCCTGTGCGTGGCCACGATCAACCTCTTCAATTTTGTCTTCCACGCGATCTTCGTCCTCTACGCCACGCGCGAGCTGGGCGTCGACCCGGGCCTCCTCGGGCTCGTGCTCGGGGCGGGCGCCGTCGGAGGCGTCGTCGGCGCGGTACTCGCGCCACGCGTCGAGAAGCTGATCGGCCTGGGGGCGGCCTTCACGCTCGGCGCCGTCCTCTTTCCGCTGCCGCTCGTCCTGATCCCGCTCGCCTCGGGCAGCGAGGCGCGCATCGTGGCGATGCTGGGGCTCGCAGAGTTCTTCTGCTCGATCGGCGTGATGATTCTGGACGTCAACGCCGGCAGCCTGATGCTCTTCCGCACGCCGGACCGGCTCCGGTCGCGGATGGCGGGGACCTTCCGGTTCGTCAACATGGGCATCCGGCCGATCGGCGCGCTCGTCGGCGGGGCGCTCGGCACCGCGATCGGCCTGCACACGACGCTGTGGATCGGCGTGCTGGGGGCCCTCGCGGGCGTGGTCTTCCTCGTCTTCTCGCCGATCCCGCGGCTGCGCGAAGCCCCGGCGGAGGCCGTCTAGTGCACACGAGCGTCCTACGCAGCGGCTCGCTGCGCGCGCTTCTCGCCGCCGAGACGATCTCGACGAGCGGCGCGCAGATGACCTGGGTCGCCTTGCCGTGGTTCGTGCTGACCTCGACGGGCTCGGCGACCCGGATGAGCGTGGTGATCGCGTTCGAAGCGATCGGCATCGCACTTGCGGGCTTCCTCGGCATCCGGGTGATGAACCGGCTGGGGGCGCGCAGGACAATGCTGCTCTGCGACGCCTGCCGCGGGCCGCTGATGCTTGTGATCCCGCTCTGCCACTGGGCCGGCGTCCTGTCGTTCGGGCTCATCGCCGCCGTGGCGTTCGCTATCGGCGCCTTCACGGGGCCGCACTTCGCCGCCCAGCGCGTGATCATCCCGGAGCTCCTGGGCGAGGACGAAGGGGTCGTGAGCCAGGCCTCCGCGCTCTTCCAGGGCGCGAACCGCGTGACGCTGCTGCTTGGGCCGCCGCTCGCCGGTGTCCTGATCGGCTTCATCGGCGCGCCGGCAGTGCTGGTGGTCGACGCCGCGACCTACGCCGTGTCCGTGTTCCTGCTCGGCGTCTTCGTCCCGGCGACGAAGCCGCTCCCTCAGACGGAGGAGGAGGATCGCGGCTTCCGGGCCGGCCTGCGATGGGCCGGGACTGACCCGCTGTTCCGCGCCTGGCGCTTCAGCCTGATCGTGGGCGACATGGCCTGGCAGGCGATCTTCATCGCCCTGCCGGTGCTGGTCGTCACCCGCTACGACTCCGACCCGCGCATCGTCGGCGCGATGTTCGCCGCCTTCGGCGTGGGCGCGGTGCTCGGGAACACGGTCGCCTACCGGCTGGTGAAGCGTATGGACGGCTTGACCCTGATCGCACGTGTCGCCCTGGGCCAGGCGCTGCCGCTGTGGCTGCTCGTCTTCGAGGTGCCTGCGTGGGCCGCGATCGGCGTCCTCGGCGCCTCAGGGCTCGCGAACGGCCTCATCAACCCGAGCCTGCACGCGATCATCACGCTGCGCATCCCGCCGGAGCTGCGCGCGACCGTCATCTCGAGCTTCATGACAGTGTTCGCTCTCGCGATGCCGATCGGGATCCTCGGGGCAGGCCCGCTCCTGGACCTGCTGGGCGTGACGCCGGTGTTCGCGATCTGCGCGACGATTCAGACGGTCGTGATGGCGCTCGTCGCAGCGGCGGCGCTCCGCGCTAAAGGTCTTCCGGCGACTCCAGCTGGTTCGCCTTTGCGCACAGTGCCGAAAACGACGCCTGCAGAAAGTCGTTGGCAGCGCCGGCCGCGAGCGTCCAGGTGAGCGCGCGCCCGAAGCGAGGCGTCAGCATCTGCGTCGAGGCCAGGGCCGCCGCACTCCACGTGCCGACGCAGCGCGTGCAGAGGACGAGCTCTCCGAGTGCCCGCTGGAAGCCCTCACCCGCCGGCCGCTCTTCCTCGCCGAGCTCGGCCTCGCCCTCGACGAACGGCTGGCGGAGGAAGCTCGCCACCTTCTCCCGCGAGAGGGTTCGGGAGGCCTTGAAGGTCGCCGCAGAAAGGGCGAGGAGGTCAAGCGCCGAGGCCGGCGGCGAGCGACGGGACAGGGCGGCGACGACGCCCAGTCCCCCGACCAGGGTGCCGGCGATCGCGGCGTACGCCTCGTAGGGCGGTCTCTCGGTCTGCACAGCCACCGGAGCTAGCCTTCCCCGCAATGGCCGAGTTCAAGACATCGCAGGCCTACAGGCCGACCGGCGACCAGCCGCTCGCGATCGAGCAGCTTGCCGAAGGCCTCAACGGGGGAGACCGATTCCAGACGCTCCTCGGCGCCACCGGCACCGGCAAGA
This sequence comes from Gaiellaceae bacterium, assembly GCA_035265935.1. Taxonomy (GTDB): domain Bacteria; phylum Actinomycetota; class Thermoleophilia; order Gaiellales; family Gaiellaceae; genus JACDAN01. The sequence goes on along the minus strand of DATFOC010000095.1, from coordinate 16,631 downwards.
CGGCGACGATGGCGTGGACGATCGAGCAGGTTCAGAAGCCGACGCTCGTCATCGCCCATAACAAGACGCTGGCCGCGCAGCTCTGCAACGAGTTCCGGGAGTTCTTCCCCGACAACGCGGTGGAGTACTTCGTGTCCTACTACGACTACTACCAGCCCGAGGCATACGTCCCTCAGGCCGACCTCTACATCGAGAAGGACTCCTCCCGGAATGACGACATCGACCGGCTCCGGCACGCGGCGACCTCCTCGCTGCTGTCACGCCGCGACACGATCGTCGTCGCCTCGGTCTCCGCGATCTACGGCCTCGGCTCTCCCGAGGAGTACGAGAGCCGGCTCGTGACGCTCGCCGTCGGCGAGGAGACTGACCGGGACCTGATGCTCCGCAAGCTGATCGACATCCACTACACGCGCAACGACGCCTTCCTCGGACGCGGGCGCTTCCGCGTCAAGGGCGACGTGATCGAGATCCAGCCGGCGTACGAGGAGTCGGCATACCGAGTCTCGATGCTCGGTGACGAGGTTGAGGAGATCACCCACTTCGACCCGCTCACGGGCGAGGTCTTCGGGAAGCTCGAGCACTTGAACATCTTCCCGGCGACGCAGTACGTGACCTCCAAGCCGACCATCGAGCGCGCCGTGGAGGACATCCGCCACGAGCTCGAGGAGCAGGTGCGCACGTTCGAGTCCGAGAACCGCATGCTCGAGGCCCACCGGATCCGGCAGCGCACCGAGTACGACGTCGAGATGATGGTCGAGCTCGGCTTCTGCAATGGGATCGAGAACTACTCGCGCATCCTCGACGGACGGCCGCCCGGCTCGGCGCCGTACACGCTGATCGATTACTTCCCGTCCGACTTCGTCGTCTTCATCGACGAGTCGCACCAGACGGTTCCGCAGATCGGTGGGATGTACGAGGGCGACCGGTCGCGGAAGCAGACGCTCGTCGACTTCGGCTTCCGCCTCCCGTCGGCGCTCGACAACCGACCGCTGCGGTTCGACGAGTTCCTGGCCAAGGTGCCGCAGATGGTGTTCGTCTCGGCGACGCCCGGCCCCTACGAGCTGCGGCACTCGACGCGGGTGGCCGAGCAGCTCGTCCGCCCGACCGGGATCGTCGACCCCAAGGTCGAACTGCGGGCGACCAAGAACCAGATCGACGACCTGCTGAACGAGATCCGCCGGCGCGAGGAGCTTGGAGAGAGGACGCTCGTCACGACGCTGACGAAGAAGATGGCCGAGGACCTGACCGACTACCTCCTCGAGTCGGGAGTCCGTGCCCGCTACCTGCACTCCGAGATCGACACGCTCGACCGCATTCAGCTCATCCGCGAACTGCGCCTCGGCGAGTACGACGTCCTCGTCGGCGTGAACCTCCTTCGCGAGGGGCTCGATCTCCCCGAGGTTTCGCTCATCGCGATCCTCGACGCCGACAAGGAGGGCTTCCTCAGGGGGAAGACCGCACTGATTCAGACGATCGGGCGCGCGGCGCGGAACACGAACGGCAAGGTGGTCATGTACGCGGACAAGCAGACCGAGGCGATCAAGGGCGCGCTGGAGGAGACCGACCGTCGCCGCGCGGTCCAGCTCGCCTATAACGAGGAGCACGGGATCACGCCGGAGTCGATCATCAAGGGCGTCTCCGACATCGCCGAGTTCCTGGCGCTGGAGTCGCCGACCGTGCCGAAGGGGAGCCGGCGGCGAGGAGCTCAGAAGGTCGACGCGATGCCGCCGGGCGAGCTCCAGAAGCTGATCGTGACCCTCGAGGAGGAGATGTTCGCTGCCGCCGACGACCTCCGCTTCGAGTACGCCGCGAAGCTGCGGGACGAGATCAAGGAGCTCCGGCGCGAGCTCCAGGCTGCCGAAGCCGCCGCCTAGGGCGAGACACGGCAGGAAGGCGATGCACATCTCGGCGCCGACGAGTTCTCGCCCACATCACTCGTACGGATCACGAGGCGCGGGGATCTCGGCGACGCTCGTCGCGGACACGCGGGGGACATCCCCCTCGGGCCGGCGGAAATTCCCCGTCACCCTCACCCATCCGTCAACGACGGGGCGGTCGCCTGCGGTTCCCACGACCTTGACGACGATCGGCGAGGCGTCAGCCGCGCAGCAGGCGATCTGGTAGCGGGCGAGCTGGAAGCCGCCCGCCTCGGCCTCCGCGACGAACCCCGTCAGCTCGACAGGGGCACCCCGGAAGCTGGCACCGTTGCGCTCGAACGAGCGCTGACCGTACTCGAGCAGCGTCATCGAGACCGGTCCCGCATTCGGGTCGAGTGGCTTGAAGACTCCATGCCCGGCCCGGATCTCGATGTTGGCCGTCCGGCCCACGCCGTACGCGCCGAGCGTCGGCGGGGCGACCAAGAGCAGTGCCGCGATCGGCGCGAGGAGCAGCCAGCCGACGCCGATCCCATGCTCGTGGTGGTGCTCCAGGTCGCCGTGGCCGTGGACGTCGGTGGGCGTCTCGCGAAGCGCGCGGACGAGCGTCGCGAAACCGAGAGCCACGACGGCGAGCCCGGCTACGAGCAGGAACGGGCCTAGCTCCGGTCGCACGTAGCGGAGGTGGGTGTCCGTCAGCGTCAGACGGAGGAGCACGGCCCCGACGAGAATGCTGATCGTCCCGCCGGCAGCAGTCACAACAGCACCCACCCGACAAGCGCGGCCGACACGACTGCCGCGACGAAGGTCAGCGGCGCGAAGCGAATCGCGAAGCGGCGCCCGAACGTGCCCGCCTGGAGAGCGATCAGCTTCACGTCGACCATGGGCCCGACGACCATGAACGCGAGCCGCGAGGTCATCGAGAACTGCGTCATGCTCGCGGCGACGAAAGCGTCGGCCTCCGAGCAGATCGCCATCAGCACGGCGAGCCCGGCGAGCGCCAGCACAGAGAGAGCCGGGGAGCCCGAAAGGGTGTCGAGAACGCTGCGCGGAACCACTGTCTGGAGCGTTGCGGCGGTTGCCGCCCCGACGACCAGGAAGCCGCCGGCGTGGAGCAGGTCGTGCTGCGCGGTGCTGACGAGCACGGACAGCGGACGTCCTTCGTCGCCGTGGGTGCGGCGTGCCCGGCCGAGGAGGGCCTCCTTTCCGAAGCGGGCCCAGACGAGGCCCACCGCTATCGCGGCTAGCAGACTGGCCAGAAATCGGGCGGCCACCACCTCCGGTTGATCGGGGAACGCCACCGCAGTCGAGACCATCACGATCGGGTTGATCGCTGGCGCCGAGAGCAGGAACGTCAGCGCAGCCGCGGCCGGTGCGCCGCGAGATATGAGCCGCCTCGCGATCGGAACCGAGCCGCACTCGCATCCAGGTAGCGCCGCGCCTGCCACCGCGGCAACGGGCACCGCGGCGGCGGGCCGGTCCGGGAGGACCCGTGGCAGAAGGCCGGCCGGTACGAAGGCTGCGATCGCCGCGCTGATCGTGACGCCGAGGACCAGGAACGGCATCGCTGCGATTGTGATCGAGACGAAGATCGTCGCCCAGTGGGCGACGGCCGGGCGGTCGAGCAGGTCCTCCAGCGCCGGGCGCAGCGCGGCTGCGGCGAGCACGACCACGAGGACGGCGGCGAGCCCGAGATCCGCCCGAATGCGCCTGCGGGCCCCCGCCGCACCGCGCCCTCCGTTCATCAACTCTGTACCGGACATCGCTTGGATTCTGCGTAATACCGTGCGAGCATGCCCTCGACCAGACATCGGCACGGATCTCTTGGAGGGAGAGGCATGGGGAAAATGATCCGAAAGTGGCAGGCACAGGTCGGCCTAGCCGCTCTTGCGATCGGGGTGGTGCTCGCAGCGCCACTGGCGTCGCCGAACAAGGCGGCCGCCGACCCGGTCATCATCTCGGGTGCCCGGTCGTTGTCCGACCAGGTCGTCGTGAACTTCGCCAAGAAGCACGGCCGCACGACGGATGTGCACGTCCTGGCGTTCAACGACCTTCACGGCACACTCAACCCGGCAGGCAACAACCTCTACGGCCGCTTTGCCGGCGGTGCAGCGTTCCTCAGCAAGATGCTGAAGGACCGCCAGGCCGCGTACCAGAACGAGATCACCGTCTTCGCCGGGGACAACATCGGAGCAAGCCCGCTGGAGAACGGCTTCTTCCACGAAGAGCCGATCACGATCGCGTCCAACCTGATGAACGTGGACTTCGCCTCGGTCGGCAACCACGAGTTCGACAAGGGCGCGGCCGAACTGCTGCGGATCCAGAACGGCGGTTGCCACCCCGACGGGTGCACAGGGCCGGCCGGCGGTGCGCCGTACGCGCTCCCTGGTGGGGGGACGACGGACGTCTATCCGGGCGCCGACTTCCAGTACCTGTCGACAAACGTCGTGCGGACCGCGACAGGCGAGACACTCTTCCCTGCATACGCGACCAAGCGCTTCAAGTCCGACAGCGGCAAGAAGATCACGATCGGGTTTCTCGGCGAGGTGCTCGAGTCGACGCCGACGATCGTCACTCCCACGGGAGTGGCGGGTCTCACGTTCCAGGACGAGGCTGATGCCGCTAACAACGTCCTCTCGAAGGTGAAGACGGTCGGGAACGCCGAGGACAGCCCCGACACGTGGGTCCTCGTCATCCACGAAGGCGGCTTCCAGTCCGGTGCCGCGGTGCTGAACGGGTGCACCGGCAACCTGGCGGGCAGCGCGATCGAGGACATCGCAGAACGGCTCGACCCCCGCGTCAAAGTGATCATCTCCGCGCATACGCACGCTGAGTACCGCTGCACGATCACGACGACGAGCTCGACCGGCGAGACGGTTACTCGCCTGATCACCAGCGCCTCGTCGTTCGGTCGGATCCTCAGCGACGTGACGCTCACGATCGATGACAAGACGGGCCAGCTCGTCTCGGCGGCGGCCACGAACACGATCGTGGACAACGGACTGAACGTGTCGGGTCCCGGCATCATCCGCCAGCCCGACCCGAGCAAGGCTGACCCCGAGGTTCAGGCGGTCGTCGACCAGTACGTCACGAAAGCCGCACCGCTGGCGAACCGGGTGATTGGCCGGGCCGCGGGCGACCTGACCCGGACCGGATCGCGGACCGCACCGGCCCCCGGCGGCAAGGTGCTCGGGGAGTCGACGCTCGGTGACGTGATCGCCGACGGCCAGCTCGCCGCTACGCAGCCGGCGAACCTCGGCGGCGCCGTGATCGCCTTCATGAACCCGGGCGGCATCCGGGGCGACCTGCTCCGAACCACGCAAACGGGAGGCGAGGCGGTCGGCGAGGTCACGTACGGCGAGGCGTTCACGATCCAGCCGTTCGGAAACAGCCTCGTGACCAAGACCATGAGCGGCGACATGCTCCGGCGGCTGCTGCAGCAGCAGTACCGGGCCGGTCCGGCGAGCGGATCGGGTCCGCCGTGCAATGGCAGTACGGCTCCGGCAGGCGGTCGCGTCCTGCAGATCTCGTGGACGTTCAAGTACGAGGTCGACTCGGATGCGGCGAACTGCGCGGACAAGATCGGACAGATGTGGGTCCGCGGGGGCACGGAAGCTGCGCCCGGGCCGTTCGTCGTGATCCAGTCGACGGACTCGTTCCGCGTGACGATGAATAACTTCCTCGCCACCGGCGGCGATGGGTTCACCGTCTTCAACGAGGGCACGAACGCGCTCGGCGGCGCTCAGGACATCGACGCCTGGGTCGCGTACTTCCAGGCGAAGGAGCCGGGCGGCATCACCGTCCCGGCGCTAGACAGGATCGTCCCGAAGCCGTAGCCCCGTTCAGGGGAGCTCGCCGCCGGACGGTGGCGAGCTCCCCTCCGTGAAGACTACGAGCCCGCAGATTCGGACACGTAGGTCGCGACGGCTTCGATCTCATCGTCGCTCAGCTGACCTTCGAAGGCCGGCATGCCGCCGCCGCCACTCCGGACCTGCGCCTCGACCGTCTCCTCGTCGGGCTTGAGATCGTCGAGGTTCGGGCCGGTGGTGCCGTCCGAGCCGGCGGCCGCAAGCGTATGGCAGGTGCCGCAGTTGCTCGCGAAGACGGCCGCTCCGTCGGCGCCGCCCTCAGTCGTCTCCGCAGTGGTGGCGGCAGTGGTGGCTGCACCACCGGAATCGTCGTCGTCGCCACCGCAGCCGGCTGCTGCGACGACCAGGAGCGCCAATACCACTGCGATGATCCACACACGCGATCGCATACTTGCCTCCTTCTACGGCGGGAGCCAAACGCCGGTTTCCCTCCCGCGCGCGTGCTCAAGTCTACGGTGCGAGCCAGGTTTCTCGCCGGTGTCCTGTAGGAGGGTCGCCGACACGTCGCGTTTCCCCGTCGCCAACTGCGGGAACGCCGTCGGCGTACAAACACTCTCACGAAGGAGACGAAAATGGGCATCATCGCGTTCATCATCCTGGGCCTCTTGGCCGGCTTGATCGCCAAGGCGCTCCTCCCGGGCGACGACCCCGGCGGCATCATCATCACCACCTTGATCGGCGTGGTCGGCGCAATCCTGGGAGGATTCCTCGCCGGTGTGCTTTTCGGCGCAGATCCGATGGATGAGTTCTTCGACATCTCGAGCTGGCTCACGGCGATCGTCGGAGCCATGATCCTGCTCGTGATCTACCGGATGGTCGCCGGCGGCACTCGACGGCCGGTCACGTAGAGCAACCAGAAGGAGGAGCTTTGGGCGGAATCGGTCTTGGCGGGATCCTGGTCATCGTGGGGATCATCCTCGCCATCGTTTGGAATCTCTGGATCGGGATCATCATCGCGCTGATCGGGCTCATCGCCTTCGGCGGATTCGCAAGGGGCCGCTGGTACTGATCAGTTCCTAGGTGGGAGCCGGCTGGGTGGCGAGCGGCCCGCGCCCTCGCGGAAAGCGGCGGAGCGCGGAAAGCCCCCAGTCGTCCTCCCGCCAGATGTACGTCTCCACCGACAGCTCGTCGTCGTCCGACTCGTAGACGAGCAGTCCGCGCGCCTCACCGCGGCGGTCCGGGCGCGGCTGGCCGAGACCGGGCGCGATCGAGACGGTGACGCCGCGGATGTCGCTGCGCACGACCTCGAACTCGTGCCTCTCGCTCATGGTGGCCTGGTGGATGTGGCCGGCGAGGATCAGTTCGGCGCCGGCATCGACCAGCGCCGCGAGCACCTGGCTGCGGCGGGCGACCGGCTTCTTGCGCGAGCGCCAGGGCGCTCCCAGCAGGTGGTGGTGGAGGACGACGATCCGGAGGGCCGAGTCAGGTGCCTGCTCGAGATGCTCGGCCGCAGACCGGAGCTGGGCCGAGCGCAGGCGGCCCGACTGGTGGAGCCACGGCCGCACGGAGTTCAGCCCGACGACGAAGAGCGTGTCGGATCGGTAGACGGGCTCCGTCGTCTCCCAGTGGCGCTCGAACTGCTTCCACGTCTGCGTGAACCGCGCGATCGGCGTGTACGGGATGTCGTGGTTCCCGGGCACTGCCACGACGGGCCTGGCGAGGCCCCGCAGGAAGGCTGCCGCTCGGTCGTGCTGCTCGGCGCGGCCTCTGTGTGTCAGGTCGCCACTCGCGATGATCAGCTCCGGGTCGACCCGCTCGATCAGTCCCTCGAGCCCGGGTTCCAGACGAGGGTCGTCATGGCTTCCGAAATGCAGGTCGGAAAGGTGCAGAACTCGTATCCGCTGGCCGGCCACGGCCGGGGCAGGCTATACACTCAGATGCGTGGTCGATGAGCCCACCGAGATCTTTGATGACCTCTATCTCGGGCTGAGAGCGGGCGGTGCGCTGCGCAAGAAGCGGCGCGGCGAGCCGCTGACGACTGACGAGCAGGAGGCGCTCGGCCGGTGGCAGCGCCTCTCGAAGACGCGCAAGGCAGTGACGCTTTTTGCCTTCACGCTCGGGACATTCGGGCTCGGATTCACGATCGGCGGGCTCATCTTCGGGAAGTGGCGCAGGGCCTGACGCCCTAGCGGCTTTCCGCGTCTTGCGCGGGGAAAAGGACAGTTGGAACGTCTTCCTCGGCCGGGTCCTTGTTCCGGACGATCACGTCGAAAAGCGTGGCGACGACGGCCGCCAACGGGATGGCCAGCAGGACCGCGAACTCGCCGAACAGGAGCGCTGCCGCGGCGACCGAGACGAGCACGACGAGCGGGGAGAGCCCGACTGCGTCTCCGAGCACGCGAGGGATCACGAGGTAGTCCTCCAGGAGACGGACGACGAGGACGGCAATGCCCGCGGCGACCCCGACGCCGACCGAGACCGTCAGCCCGACACCGACCGCGAGCGCGCCGGCGACGAGCGGCCCGATCACCGGGACGATCTCGACGACCCCCGCGAAGATCGCGATCAGCAGCCAGAAGGGCAGCCCGATCGCCCAGAAGCAGATCGAGAGCACGGTTGCGACCAGCGTGATCAGGAGCGCCTGGCCGCGGACGTATGCGCCGAGCTTCAGGTCGATGAGGTCCCACGTGTCACGGACGAGCTTCCGGTGGCGGATGGGGAGCAGCGAGGTCACAAAATGAACGGTGTCGTCTCGCTCGAAGACCCAGTAGGCGGCGGACGCGAAGACGAAGAGGATGCCGACTGCGATCTCGACCCCCAGCAGCGTCACCTCGAGCGCCGGGTCGACGAGCTCCTCCGGGCGAGGGAGGCGCTCCAGCCGCCCGTCCAGCCAGTTGAGCAGCTGGCCCTTCAGGCCGGTCTCGTCCTCGGAGTCCCCGATCGCGTGCTGAACCTGCGTGATCGCGCGTGGGACGACGGCCCAGAGCAGTAGCCCCAGGGCGGCGACGAGCGCGGCGTAGTGGAAGAGAACGGCGGCGCCGCGCGGGACTCCTCGGCGCCGGAGCGCCTCGACGCCCGGGCGCATGGCGGAGGCGACGGTGAACGCCAGGAAGAGCAGCGCGAGCAGGATCTTCAGCTTCCAGAGGGCAAGGGCGGCGACGACGACCCCGAGGACGACTAGGGAGGCGACGAAGGCTCGGCGCGCGGTTTCGTTCATCGTCCCCTGGTGTTCCGCTGCTGGTGCGGAAGGAAACGTCGGGCAAGGCGACGAAGCCGCGGGCGTGCTCGTCGACCGCGACGAAGAGGTGTGCCTGGAGGCCAGGCGACACGGGATCGTCCTCGTTCGGCCGCTCCTCTGGGCGGTCGTCCTGTCGGGGATCGGCGGCGTCGTCTCGACGGCTCCGCGCCCGTTCTCGGTCGCCGGCCCCGCGCTGATTGCGCTCGGCGCGTTGATTGCGCTGCGGGCGGTCTGGAAGTGGGAGCGGACCCGGGTGGTCGTAACCACCGACAAGGTGCTGGTCGTCGCCGGCACGTGGCGGCGGCGCGCACGCTCGGTGCGGCTTGCGGGCCTGGAAGCGGTCGAGCTCGAGCAGACGCTCGCCGGGCAGCTCTTCGGCTACGGCACGATCGTCGTAGGCCCCATGGCCCTCGACCACGTCCCCAAGCCGAAGAGCGTCTACCGCCTAGTAGAACGCCTCGCCGGGTAGCGCCGTGGCCCTTCGGGCCACGGCGAGTGTCTGACACTCGCCCCGGCGCGCGAAGGCGCGTCGAAAGTGGAGAGGAAGCGAGTCGGTGGCCGATGCGCAGAGCGAGGAGCCGTACGGTCGATGGGTGTCCCGGATACTCCGCACGGAGCTGCCGGATGGCTACTTCCACCTGACGGCGAACGCCGTCCACGAATCGTGGCTGTTCTGTGACGGGGACGATTATCGGGCCTTCATCGCGCTCCTCACGCAGGGCTCGACGCGTTGGGGACTGGGGCTCCACGCCTTCTGCCTGATGGGGACGCACTACCACGCACTCGTCGACGCCCGGATCGAAGACCTCTCGCCGGCGATGCAGTGGATCCAGAGCCACTACGCCCGGGAGCACAACGCCCGGTTCGGTCGCAAGGGAGCGCTCTTCCGCCAGCGGTTCTCCTCCTGGGTCGTCCACGACGAAGACCACTACGGAAACACGCTTGACTACATCCTCGACAACCCGATACGTGCAGGCTTCGTCGAGCGCCGGGAGGACTGGCCTTGGAGCGCCGTCCGACCCCCAAGCGAACATCTGTTCGCCCATGACCGCAAGGCTAAACTGGCCTGTTATGGCCCAGGACGAACTCGTCGTTCACGGCGCCCGGGAGCACAACCTCAAGGACATCACCGTCCGCCTCCCGCGGCACAAGCTGATCTGCGTCACCGGCCTCTCGGGCTCCGGGAAGTCGAGCCTTGCCTTCGACACGATCTACGCCGAGGGCCAGCGCCGTTACGTGGAATCGCTCTCGGCGTACGCCCGCCAGTTCCTCCAGATGATGGAGAAGCCGGACGTGGACTCGATCGACGGCCTCAGCCCCGCCATTTCGATCGACCAGAAGACGACCTCACGAAACCCGAGATCCACCGTTGGCACGGTCACGGAGATCTACGACTACCTGCGCCTGCTCTACGCGCGCGTCGGAAGGCCCCACTGCCCGATCTGCGGCCGTCCCATCGCAGGCCAGTCGATCGAGGCGATCGTGGATCAAATCCTCCAGCTCCCGGAAGGCACGCGCTTCACGGTCAACGCCCCGGTCGTCCGCGACCGGAAGGGCGAGTACAAGGACCTCCTGGACGAGCTCCGCCGCGACGGCTTCACCCGGGTGAAGGTGGACGGCGAACAGCGCCTCCTCGAAGACGACATCCCACTCGACAAGAAGTTCAAGCACACGATCGAGGTCGTAGTCGACCGCCTTCGGATGAAGGCCGAGCTCCGCAGCCGGCTCTTCCAGTCTGTCGAGACCGCAGTCAATCTGGCCGAGGGCCTCGTCGTCATCGACCTGCTCGACGAGGAGAAGGAGCTGACGTTCTCCGAGCGCTTCGCCTGTCCCGAGCACGGCGTCTCGCTGCCGGAGCTTCAGCCCCGCATCTTTTCCTTCAACTCGCCGCACGGCGCCTGTCCCCGTTGCACGGGCCTCGGCGCCCAGCAGGAAATCGACCCCGACCTGCTCGTCCCCGATCCGACGGTGCCGCTGGCCGAGGCGCTCGTCCCGCTGAACGGGAACTGGTACGAGGCCGTCATCCAGGCGATTGCCGACCGCTACGAGATCGACCTGGACACCCCGTGGCAGGACCTCACCGAGGAGCAGCAGGACCTCTTCCTCCACGGCACCAAGGGCGAACGGATCTACGTCAGCTACCGGAACCGGATGGGCCGCAAGCGGTCGTACATGCTCGCGTTCGAAGGCCTCGTGACGAACCTCCAGCGCCGCTACCGCGAGACCGACTCGTCGTCGATGCGCGAGCGGATCGAGGAGTACATGAGCTTCCGGCCCTGCCCCGAGTGCAACGGGGCGCGCCTCAAGCCCGAGGTGCTCGCGGTCACCGTCGGCGGCAGCAACATCCACGAGTTCACGAAGATGTCCGTCACCCGGGCCCTCGCCTTCCTGGACGAGCTCGACCTGACGGAAACGGAACAGCTGATCGGCGCACGGATCGTGAAGGAGATCCGCGAGCGACTGACCTTCCTCGACAACGTCGGGGTCGGGTACCTCCAGCTCGACCGCGCCTCCGCGACGCTCTCCGGCGGCGAGGCCCAGCGCCTCCGCCTCGCAACGCAGATCGGGAGCCAGCTCGTCGGCGTCCTCTACATCCTCGACGAGCCGTCGATCGGGCTCCACCAGCGCGACAACGGGAAGCTGATCACGACCCTCGACCGGCTCCGCGACCTCGGCAACACGGTGCTCGTCGTCGAGCACGACGAGCAGATGATGCGGGCCGCGGACTGGCTGGTCGACATGGGCCCGGGCGCGGGCGAGCACGGCGGCTATGTCGTCGCCGAGGGGCCGGCGCCCAAGGTCGAGCGCAACCCGAAGTCGGTCACCGGTCAGTTTCTCTCCGGCGCGCGGGAGATCGCCGTGCCCGAGCGGCGCACGGAGGACCTCGGCTCGTTCTGGGTTCGCGGGGCGTCCCAGCACAACCTCAAGGGGATCGACGTCGAGTTCCCGGTCGGGAAGCTCGTGTGCGTGACGGGCGTGTCCGGCTCGGGCAAGTCGACGCTCGTCAACGAGATCGTCTTCAAGGCGCTCGCGAATCGGCTCAACCGGCTACGCGTGAAGCCCGGCGAGCACCTCGGCTGCGAGGGGATCGAATGCTTCGACAAGGTCATCGACATCGACCAATCGCCGATCGGCCGAACGCCGAGGTCGAACCCGGCGACCTACACGAAGCTATTCGACCACATCCGTGAGCTCTACTCGCTGACCCCCGAGGCGAAGGTCCGCGGCTACAAGCCCGGCCGCTTCTCCTTCAACGTCCGGGGTGGCCGCTGCGAGACCTGCAAGGGCGACGGGACGATCAAGATCGAGATGCACTTCCTGCCCGACGTCTACGTCCCGTGCGAGACCTGCCACGGCCGGCGGTACAACCGTGAGACGCTCGAGGTGCGCTTCAAGGGCAAGTCGATCGCCGACGTGCTCGAGATGTCGGTCGAGGAGGCGCTCAGCTTCTTCGCCAAGATCCCCAAGCTCCGGCGCCGGCTCCAGACGCTGCACGACGTCGGTCTCGACTACGTCAAGCTCGGTCAGCCGGCGACGACGCTCTCCGGCGGCGAGGCGCAGCGCGTCAAGCTCGCCTCCGAGCTGTCGAAGGTCGCGACGGGGCGGACGCTGTACATCCTCGACGAGCCGACGACCGGCCTCCACTTTGCCGACATCGAGAAGCTGCTGGAAGTGCTCCAGCGGCTCGTGGACAACGGCAACACCGTCCTTGTGATCGAACACAACCTCGACGTGATCAAGCAGGCGGACTGGCTCGTCGACCTCGGGCCCGAGGGTGGCGAGGCCGGCGGCGAGGTGCTCGCGGCCGGAACGCCCGAGCAGGTGGCTGCCGTCGGCGAGTCCTACACCGGGCAGTTCCTGCGCGAGGTCCTTCCCGCCTTTGCCGCAGCCGCCGCCTAGCCTTCTCGCGCGGTACACGGCGCCCGAGGAGCAGATCTACCTCCGGACCCACGCGCAACGGTACGAGCGGCTGCTCGAGCTCGTGCGGCCTCTTGCTCCCGGGCGCATCCTTGTTGTAGGGCCGAGTTACGAGACCGTTCTCCTCCGCGACGCGTTCCCGAGCGCGAGCGTCAACACGCTCGGCTGGCACGACAACCGCTTCCCGCTCCGTGAGCACGAGTCCCATGTGCAGTTCGATCTCAACGACCCGAGCTATCCCGAGCTCGAGCCACACGACGTCATCGTCTGCAGCGAGGTGATCGAGCACCTGCACGTTGCGACCGTCCCGGTCTTGCGATTCCTGGCCTCCGGCCTCGCTCCGGGCGGCCACCTGATCCTGCAGACGCCCAACGCCACGGCCCTGGCGAAGCGGATCCGCATGCTGTTCGGACGAAACCCCTACGACCCGATCCGCGAGGAGTCCGGCAACCCCGGGCACTTCCACGAGCACACGGTCGACGAGCTCGTGTCGGCCGTGGGGGAGGCCGGCCTCGAGGTCACGCGCGTCCTGACGGAGAACTACTTCGACCACGGCTCACGGAAGAACCGGGCATACCGGGCCGTCGGTCGGCTGATGCCGCCCAGCCTCCGCGAGGGGATCACGGTCATGGCCCGCACACCGTGAACGAGGGCACGTGGGCGCGCCGCGCGGTGCGCGTGCTGGCGTACCCGCGCGAGGTCTTCGAAGCGCTGCGAGACGACTCCGTCGAGTCCGCCGGCGACCGCCAGGACGTGGTCGTCGCGCTCGCGTTCGTGGGCGGGGTTGCCGCTGCACTCGCGACGGCCAGCGCCGGTGCGCTCGACGATCTCGATGTGCTCGAGACGTTCGTTTGGATCTTCGCGACCGGCTTCGCGTACGGGTTCATCGGGTACTGGGTGCTCGGCTGGGGACTCTCGTTCGTCGTCGAGCGGCTGGGAGGTGGCGGGAGCCGGCGGCGGACCCGGCATGCGTTGGCTTTTGCCCTGGCTCCGCTCGTCCTCGCGCTGCCGGCGTGGCTGCTCTTCCCGCCGCTGCTCGTTCTGCCCGGGCTCTGGATGCTTACGCTGCTGGTGCTCGGGCTGGCCGTCGTGCAGCGCTGGTCGTACGGCCAGGCCGCGGCGGCGGTTGTGCTGTCCGTCGTGTGGCTCGGCGCCCTAGCGGTCTGCGTCCTGAGCGTGCTCGCGCTCCTCGGCCGCGGCGTCGAATAGGGCCAACTCGTCCTCGGGGATCGTGTACGTGTGCTCGGGCGCGGGGAAGTCGCCGGAGCGGACGTCCTCCGCGTAGGCCTCGAGCGCGCGCCGGATCTCCGATCCGACGTCGGCGTAGCGCTTCACGAACCGCGCAGGTCGGCGGTCACTCAGCCCGAGGAGGTCGTGCCAGACGAGGACTTGGCCGTCGCAGTCAGGCCCGGCTCCGATACCGATGGTCGGGACATGGAGAGTGTTTGACACGCGACGTGCCACTTCGGCCGGGACAGCCTCGAGGACGACGGCGAAGCAGCCCGCCGCCTCGAGAGCGCGCGCATCCGCCAACAGCTGCCTAGCCTTCGCGGCCGTCCGGCCCTGGGCCTTGAAGCCGCCCAGCATGGTCGCCGACTGCGGCGTCAGCCCGACGTGTCCCATCACGGGGATGCCGGCGCCGACGAGCGCCTGCACGCGGGCGAGCGATGGGCCCGCTCCCTCGATCTTGACCGCGTCCGCGCCGGCCTCCTTCACGAATCGGACGGCGTTGGCCACGGCGGTCTCGTCCGAGACCTGGAACGAGCCGAACGGCATGTCCGCGACCACGAGCGCCCGCTCGGTTCCTCGGGCGACCGCCCGGACGAGCACGAGTAGCTCGTCGACCGTGACCGGCACCGTTGTGTCGTAGCCGAGGACGTTGTCCGCCGCGGAGTCGCCCACGAGAATGATGTCGAGGCCGGCCGCGTCCGCGAGCCGGGCGCCCGGATGGTCGTAGGCGGTGACCATCACGAGCTTCTCGCCGCGACTCTTGCGATCGGTGAGGTCTGTCAGCGAGACCTTCGTGGACGGGTCGGGATGGGAGGTCATGTCGCTTCTCCTTCCAGGACGACGTTGTCGATGAGACGCGTGGGGCCGACGCGCACGGCGGCGGCGAGGACCCTTGGCTCGAAGTCTGCGACCTCGACGTAGTCCACCTCGAGGCCGTCGAGGAGCTCTCGGGCGCGCCCGGGATCGTGGGTTGCGAGGGCGCGGGGGAGGGCGAGCGCCCGCCTGCGCTCGTCGGCCGAGAGCCGGGTGTTGCGGGACGACAGCGCGAGGCCGTCCTCGTCACGCACGGTGGGGACGATGCGGATCTCGACCGGGACGTTCAGGTCGCGCACGAGCCGGCGCACGACGGCGGTTTGCTGCGCGTCCTTCTGGCCGAAGTAGGCGCGCTGCGGGCGGACGAGGTTGAAGAGCTTTAGGCAGATTGTCGCGACGCCGCGAAAGTGGCCGGGACGAGACTCGCCCTCGAGGATCGAACCGAGCCGCTCGACATCGACCCACGTCTCGTGGCCGTCCGGGTAGAGCTCCTCCACGCTCGGCGCGAAGAGGATGTCGACGCCTGCTCGCTCGGCAAGCTCGGCATCGTGCGCCTCGTCCCGCGGGTAGTGGGAGAGGTCTGACGGCCGGTCGAACTGCGCGGGGTTCACGAACAGGCTTACTACGACGACCTCGTTCTCCTCGCGGGCGGCCCGGAAGAGCGCGAGGTGCCCCTCGTGAAACGACCCCATTGTCGGGACGAGGCCGACGGTTCCGTCGGGCCGGCCGCGCTGGAGCTCGGCGATTGTCCGCACGACCCTCACGTCGCCGTTGCCTCCGCGAGCACGCGGTAGAGCGGCTCGAGCTGCGGTCGCCGCTCGCGCAGCGCCGCGATGTGGCGCTCGACCGTTTCCCAGTCCCCTCGGGCGATCGGGCCCGTGAGCTCGAACCCGTTGCCGATCACACGGCGCATCAGCGGCTCGAGCCCCGCCGGCGGCGCGCCGGCCTCCTCGAAGAGCTCGCTTGCCGCCCGGTGAAGCGTCACCAGGTAGTTGGACGCGATCGCCGCGCCCGCGTGATAAACGGCCCGGTCCGCCTCGGCCAGGTCGAAGGCGGTCAGGCCGAGGAGCTCTGCGAGCGCGCGGCCGACCTCTCGTGCCTCCTCCGTCTCGCCAGTCACGGCCGCATAGGCCCCGTCGAGCTGGGCGGGGTCCCCGGAGCGGTTGAACGTCTGCAACGGATGGAGGCCGAAGCGGCGAGCGTGCGGAATCGCCGTCAGAGGCGTGGCGCCGCTCGTGTGACCGACCCATTGGGACATGACGAGTGTCTGACACTCGGCAGCGGAGGAGATTGCGCTGTCCGGAACGCACAGCAGGACGACCTCGGCGCCGTCCTCGCGCAGCGCGACGCCCCGCTCCTCGAGGCGAGCGGCGACGGCCGAGCCGACACGGCCACGGCCGACCACGTTCACGGTGTCGATCGTCATTGGCTCCAGTTCCGGTTCGGATACCGGGCTCGGCGGAGTTTAGCTCCGGGTGAGGTAGCTCAAGCGGGCCAAGTTCCCCAAGCGCGGGGAATCGGCGGCCGATAGCGCCGGATCCCCAGATGCGGACCCCAACACATTCCGGGGTTGGCGCTACCGTGAAGATGCACTGCCATAGGCTTGACGGTCAGTCCCGGTTGGCCACCTCAGTCGGATTGTGCCGTCATCGAGCTCGAGCGCTAACCGCAAGAGCGCTCGCACGGCGGGGGCCGGTCGGCCGCAGCCTGGCCCCCGCCACCTTCTCTCGCTTCCTGGCCGGCGGGCGC
>DATFOC010000094.1:0-38572 GCA_035265935.1 Gaiellaceae bacterium | reverse complement strand
GTCTGGCGGATCTGGGCGACGTATCGAGTGCATCCGGTGCATGGAGCTCGAGATCGACGCGCTGCAGGAGATCGCGAAGGGAAACTGGTGAGCCCGTCGCGGCGAGGCCGAGCCGTGGTGATGCTGCAGGATCGGCTCGGCCTGTCGCAGCGACGGGGTGTCAGGTCGTAGCAATCGATCACCGCGCTGAAGTGGCGCCAGCCGTCCTCGCCGCACCACCGACCTGGGACCGGATCTGGGAAGTTCTTTTTGGACAACGATGACTGGCTCAACCTTTGGGCGCGTCACTTTGGAGAGTCCGCCGTCCAGGTCCTTGCTGAGGAACTACGCCGCTTGCCGTGGAACGCGAGGCGCGACCGATTCGAACGACGCGTACGCGCTCGCCAACAGATCGGTGACCTGTCGCTTCTCGACGTAACGCCGATGCGTCATCGCAGGGTGGCGAACGTGGTGCGTAGTTCCTCGGAGAAGAGCACCGGCTCTTCCCAGGCGGCGAAGTGGCCGCCCCTGTCGACCTCGTTGAAGTAGGCGAGGCCGGGGTAGACCGTCTCGACCCAGCTGCGCGGGGCAGCCCAGATCTCGCCGGGGAACGTCGTGAAGCCGACCGGCACGGTGACCGCCGGAGGAGCCTGGCCGCTCGCAAGCGCTGCGGCCAGCGCTCGTCCGTCCTCCCAGTACGACCGGGCCGCCGACGCTGCGGTGCCGGTCAGCCAGTACAGCGTGATGTTGTCGACGATGCTGTCCCGGGTGAGATTGCCCACGGGCTCGCCGTCGACGAACGCACGGGAGATCTTGTAGTAGCTGTCCGTGTCGTGGTCGAGCAACCAGGCCGCCAGCGCGACGGGTGAATCCAGCAGCGCGTAGCCGATCGTCTGTGGCCGCGTTGCCATCTCGAGGAAGTAGCCGAAGCCGTCCTCCCTGAACGTCGCGAGCGCCTCGGCCGCTGCGCGTTCCTGTTCGGATTCCTTGGGCAGTTGATCGCCGATTGCGAGCACCGCCGTGAGCAGGTTCAGGTGGTAGCCGACCAAACCCTCAACCGCCTGGCGGCCCATCAGGTCCGTGACGAGGGCACCCACGTCGCCGCCCTGGGCGACGTAGCGGGTGTAGCCGAGGCCGTGCATCAGCTCCGCCCACGCGCGTGCGGTGCGGCTGGCGTCCCAGCCGAGCTCGGCCGGCTCACCGGAGAATCCGTAACCGGGCAGTGACGGCAGCACCAGGTGGAATGCGTCCTCGGCGGCGCCGCCGTGAGCGGTCGGGTCGGTCAGCGGGCCGACGGTCTCGAGCAGCTCGATGACCGAGCCGGGCCAGCCGTGCGTCATGATCAGCGGCAACGCATCCTCGTGCTGCGAGCGGACGTGGATGAAGTGGATGGCGACCCCGTCGATCTCGGTCGTGAACTGCGGGAGCGCGTTGAGCTTCGCCTCGGCCTTGCGCCAGTCGTATTCGGTCGTCCAGTAGCGGGCGAACTCCTGCATCGTCTTCAGCTGGACGCCCTGCGACCGATCTTCGACCAGCTCCTTGCTGGGCCAGCCGTCGCCTCGATCCGGCGTCGCAGCTCGGCGAGCTCACCTTCGGGAATCTCGACCTGGAAAGGACGAATGTCGATGGCGGTCTCGGTGGCAGTACTCATAACGACCTCCGTGCTGGAAAGGCGGGGGGCACGACCTCCTCTCTGCTCGGGGACCCTCCCCACACTACCCACTGCGGTCAGGGCCTAGCAACGAATGTCACCAGATCGACACCGGGCGCGGGTGGCAGCCTGCGAAGGGGCGCGCTCGCATCGGAGCTGCCCGGAACGCGCTTGAAATAGTGGGACTGTGTGCGCCTTTGGGTCCCGGGAACACCACGTCGTCGTCGTCGGCGGAGGCTTCGGCGGCCTGCAGGCGGTATTGGGCCTGCGGCGTACGGCGGTCGAGGTCACGCTCGTCGACCGCCGAAATTTCCATCTCTTCCAGCCGCTCACCTACCAGGTCGCGACCGGTGCGCTCTCGCCCGGCGAGATCGCCTATCCCCTCCGCGCGATCGTCAAGCGCAACCGCAACGTCCGCGTGCTGCTGGCCGAGGTCGCCGACTTCGACCTCGACGCACGTGAGCTGCACCTGCGCCCTGTCGGGGCGGTGCCGGCGCCCGAACGGCTCGGGTACGACACCCTGATCGTCGCCGGCGGCTCGCACTACTCGTACTTCGGCCACGAGGAATGGCAGCAGCACGCTGCCGAGGTGAAGTCGCTCGAGAGCGCCGTCGCCGTTCGCAGCCGCCTCCTCGCCGCCTTCGAGGCCGCCGAGGTCGAGCCGAACCCTGCGGCGCGCGACGCGTGGCTCACGTTCATCGTCGTCGGGGCCGGCCCCACCGGCGTCGAGATGGCCGGCCAGATCGCCGAGATGGCCCGGGACACGCTGCGGCGTGACTTCCGGACAATCGATCCGCGCCGCGCCCGCATCCTGCTCGTCGAGGCCGCCGATCGCGTCCTGACGAGCTTCCCACCCACGCTGTCGGCGAAGGCCGAGCGGTCGCTGCAGCGCCTCGGCGTGACCGTCCTCACAGGCCGCACCGTGACCGGGATCGACGCTGCCGAAGTGACGCTCCAGGGCCGAGACGGCGGCGCGGAGCGCATCCCCAGCCACGCGGTCATCTGGGCTGCCGGCGTCACCGCGTCGAGCCTCGCCGGCAGGCTCGCAGAACTGACCGGAGCAGAGCGTGACCGCGCCGGCCGCGTAACCGTCGAAGCCGACCTCACCCTTCCCGGGCACCCGGAGGTGTTCGCGATCGGCGACATGGTCCGCGCCCGTGACCCACGCGGCGAGCCCGTCGTGCTGCCCGGTGTCGCACCAGCCGCGATGCAGCAAGGGCGGTACGCGGCCAGCGTCGTCCGCGCGCGGCTACGAGGGCGTCCGCACGGCGCGTTCCGCTACCGCGACAAAGGCAACCTGGCCACGATCGGGCGAGCGGCGGCAGTCGCCGACATCAAGGGCGTCCGGCTCAGCGGCTTTCTCGCCTGGGCGACCTGGCTGCTCGTCCACCTCTGGTACCTAATCGGCTTCCAGAACCGGCTTCTCGTCCTCATCCGCTGGTCGTTCAGCTTCGCAACCCACGGTCGCGGCGCCCGCCTGATCACACACGCTCCGACAACCACCGAGCAGCGCGACGGCTGAGCAGCCGCGGTACGTGCGGCCGCCGGTCGATCGCATCGCGGACTCAGTCGAGCGCGGCCGCCTGGAAGCGCTCCGGCCTCGGCCGCTTGACGTGGAAGGCGTCCGCCTCATGGGCGGCGGCGAAGACCGCGGCATAGCGGGCGAGACGCTGGCCCTGGTAGCGGGCGACCGCGAGCGCGTGCTCGTCGGGACCCTCGACCCTCTTCCCACTGGTGTATGAGGTGCCGTACGGGTTGCCTCCGGCGTTGAACACCTCGCTCGCCGTGTAGCCGAGGGGGAGGATGAGCATGCCCCAGTGGTAGAGGGTGTTGCTGAGCGCGAGGATCGTCGACTCCTGCCCGCCGTGCGTCGTCATCGACGCGGTGAAGGCGGTCGCCACTTTGTCGGCGAGCTTGCCCTCCTGCCAGAGCCGTCCCGCCTGGTCCATGAACTGCTTCAGCTGTGCCGCGACGTTGCCGAACCGCGTCGGCGTGCCGAAGGCGACGCCGTCCGCCCACTCCAGGTCCTCGAGGCTCGCGACCGGCTCGTCCTCGACCTCGGAGCGGTGCCTGCCCCAGTACTGGTTTTGGGAGATGATGAGCTCCGAGGCGAGCTCCTCGACGTGGCGGAGGCGCACCTCAGCCCCCTCGCCGCCTGCTCCCTCGCCGAGCGCATGCGCGAGGCGGTGCACGTTGCCGGTCGCGCTGTAGTAGATGACGGCGATTCGGGCCGGTCTCGTCATCAGTCGACGCGGAGGCGGCCCTGCGGAAGCGTGCCTAACCCGGGACCGATTCGGTTCGGCGCGGGAGAACCCAATCCGGGCGTGGAAAGTGGCAGGTGTAGCCGTTCGGATACAGCTCGAGATAGTCCTGATGCTCGGGCTCAGCTTCCCAGAACGGCCCGGCCGGCGTCACCTCGGTGACGACCTTCCCCGGCCAAAGGCCCGACGCTTCAACGTCGGCGATCGTGTCGTCGGCTACCCGGCGCTGTTCCTCGTCGAGATAGAAGATCGCCGACCGATAGCTCGTCCCGACGTCGTTGCCCTGACGGTTCAGCGTTGTCGGATCGTGGATCTGGAAGAAGAACTCCAGCAGGTCTCGATACGAGATCTGCTCGGGGTCGAAGACGATCTCGATCGCCTCGGCGTGCGTGCCATGGCTGCGGTACGTCGCGTTCGCGACGTCGCCGTCCGTGTAGCCCACCCTCGTCGACAGAACGCCCGGTCGTTTCCGGATGAGATCCTGCATGCCCCAGAAGCAGCCGCCGGCGAAGATCGCCTTCCCGACTCCGTCCACGTTCTGCCACCTCCTCGCTCAACGAGCCGTCGCAGCTCACTGTATCCGGCGGCGTCGACTCACCGATTCTCGCGTCAGGCGCGCGACGTCTCGGGCGGGGCCCGGCATCGCGCCCTCGGCGAGCTTGATCCGGGTCCACACGTTCATATTGACGACGACGCCGACGATCTCGAGGATCTCCTCCGGGCTGAAGTTCTCGGCAAGCGCGTCGTGGAAGCGCTGGAACGCCGCGTCCCCGTCGGTGTCGGCGGCACGGGTGAGCGCCTCGGTATAGCGGAGCGCCGCCTGCTCAGCCTCGGAGTGAAGCTCAGTTTCCCACCACGCCGTCAGGGTGTCGATCTTCGCCCGGGGGACGCCCGCCTCGCGCGCCGCCTCGTAGTGCAGGTTGAGGCAGTAGGCGCAGTTGTTGAGCTGCGAGACTCGCAGGCGCAGGAGCTGGGCGAGGTGGCGGTCGATCCGCAGGTCCGCGGTGTACCCGAACGCATCCGCGCCCATCCGGGCCACGCCGATCAGCGCCTCGTTCTCGCTCGCGTCGAGCCGGCGGTTCTCCACCTGGACATCGTCAGCCATCTTGCTTCCTTTCCCGTCGTGCACGTGCGGTGATGGGCTGAGAGCGACTTCCTTATCGAGAGCCGGCCGAACCGTAGCTGCGAACGCGACCGCCCAAGTGCGCAATATCGGTCCAGCTGCGCCTCGTCCCAACGGTTCAACGGCAAGCGCTTCGAGCGCTGCGCGAACAGCTCGGGCGTCACGCCGGTCGACTCGAGCGGCACTCCCGCGCCCGCTCTTAGAGCCAGCGGACCATCTCGGTACCACCGGGCTCCGGGGACGGTCACGTCTTGACCGCCCCCGGTCCCACCCGGCTGTCTTAGCGGCCGATGTCTTCTCGCCGGATGCCGGAGCGCAACATGATGCTCCGAAGCGTGTTCCAGGATGCCCAGGGCGGCTTCGACGCCTCGCGAGAGCCGTCGTCACGCGATTTCCTGAGGGAGCGAGTCGCCAGGAAGGTGACGCTGTTCCCCGTCCCATCCTGGATCGCCTGACCGGTGATCTCGCCGCGGTTGTTGATGTCGTTCGCCGCACACAGCTCGCCGGAGTACTCGGGGGCGAGGTCGTTGAGATCGGTCAAGACATCGTCCTCCCAGACGAAAGCTCGGCAGATGGTGAAATCTTCCGAGTACGACACGCCCACGACCTGTCCCGCATCGTTGATGCCGAGTGCCTGGCTGAATGGATCATCGTCCAGTGCGCCCAGATCCTCGATCTTCCTAGGATGCTTCGAGAGAAACGCCCGGGGACGGAACGCAGCACCGTCGGTGGAAGAGCGATTGGCGAAGCCCACGACATGCCCTCGTCGGTTGATCGCCATCGGCGTGTTCCAGGCGACGCCGCCCAGGTTTCGGATCTCGATCGGCCGTCCCTTCTTCCATAGCACCATGCGCTTGGCGCTGAGCCGGCCGAACGCTCGATCACAGATGCCGGAGATTCCGACGACCTCGCCTCGGTCGTTGATCGCAGTTGCCGAGCTCGCGGAGTCACCAGGCAGGGGCCGAAGATCCTGGATCTGATCCTCACCCGGCCCCCACAAGACCGCGTGGAACTGGAGGACCTGAGTGTCGGTGCACGAGGGGTCGCGAATGGAGTTCTCAGCCCAACCGACCGTTTCGTGGCTGTTGTTCGTACCGGTCGCGAAACCGTTGTAGCCCCCTAGCGTGTCGAGCTCCCGCAGGCGCCCGTTCTCCCAGACGAAGGCGGAGCAGATCCGCCTGGTCGCGGTGGGGAAGAAGCGCCCGCAGCTCCAGATCTCGCCGAGCGGATTGATTTCATCCTGCTCAGCGATCCCACTGATCAGGCCGCGCTCGTTTTTGACCGGCCAAAGGACGCTGCTGTGCGTCTCTGGCCCACCGAACGTCCCGAGATCCTTTACCGAGCCGGAGCGCCAGAGCGCCGCGCGTTGGACGTGGTTGCCGGCGAGCAACGAGACTCCGGCGACCCACTGTCTGTCGTTGATGCTCGAGCCGAAGCTGATCGTGCCTCCAAGCGACCCGAGTTCCGTCACGTCGTAAGTCGGCATGCCGTGACGCAATGGCTCGCCGCCCGACGCGCCGCTTGTCAGCCCTGCGCCGAGAACCACCGCCACAAGGATCCCAAGCACGCCTTTCCGCCGCCGGCCAGCGTATGCTCTCCAACCGCTTCTCATCTTGCCTCCAGTTGTCGACGGAAGTTCTTCGAACACAGGCGATGACGCGTCTGGGAAAGACCCGGTTAGGAGGAGCAGGCGATCTGTCCGCATCTGACTCGTCGCGAGGTGCCTCCGGACGGTGTCCGGATCCGGCCGATCGGCTCGCGTGCCCAGAGCTATACCTTCGCCGTGGAGCCGATCTCGGCGGTTCGTACTACGGGGATCTATTGCCGGCCCGGGTGCGGAGCTCGACCCAACCGCGAGAACGTCGTGAAGTTCGGAACCGCCGCCGCGGCCGAGGCTGCGGGTTTTCGCGCGTGCCTCCGATGCCGGCCCTACCGAAGCGCGCCGCTCGTACCGTGGAGCGCGCCCGAGCTTGTCTGCCGCGCCGTCCGGATGATCCTCGACGGCGCGCTCGACACTGGCACAGAAACCACACTCGGCGCTCGCGTCGGCGTTTCCGCCCGCCATCTGCGCCGGCTCTTCCGTACTCACCTCGGCGTGACGCCGGATGCTCTCGCGCGCTCAGCGCGCACGCACTTCGCTCGGCGCCTCCTCGACGACACGGACCTGACGATTCTCGAGATCGCCTACGCCGCCGGCTTCGGAAGCGTTCGGCAGTTCAACCGCGCCTGCCGCGAGATCTTCCACGCCTCGCCTAGCGAGCTTCGGTCGCGCCGACACAGGAAGGATCGCCTGGTAGCCGACGGCGGTCTTCCCGTTCGCCTCGCGTATCACGGCGCGCTGGACTGGCCCGCCATCTGCTCGTTCCTCGCGGCGCGGGCGATCCCAGGCGTGGAGAGCGTCTCATTGAACACATATCGCCGTACTGTCACCGTTCGCGGTGATCCCGGCGCGCTCGAGCTCGGTCCAGGAGCCGACGGCGAGCTCTTCCTCGTCGTCCACCTGCCGCACTGGGAGGAGCTCATTCACGTCGTGGAGCGCGCACGCCGGATTGCGGGGCTCGATCTCGACGTCGACGAGGCTTCGAGGCATCTCGCCCGCGATCGCATCATCGGCCGGCTGGTCCGTGCGCGTCCCGGCATCCGCGTGCCCGGCACCTGGGACCCGTTCGAGATCGGCGTTCGGGCGATCATCGGTCAGCAGGTTTCGGCCCGGGGCGCGAATACGCTCGTCAGCCGGCTGGTCGAGAGCTTCGGAACGCCGGTCGGCGGGCTGTCCCAACTCGGTCTGTCTGCGACTTTCCCGTCGTCGACCAGGCTCGCCGAAGCCGATCTCGACGGTGCCGGCCTGCCGACGGTCCGTGCGATGGCCGTGAGTGCGTTTGCGCGCGCGGTCGCCAACGACGAGATCCGTCTCGATGGAAGCGTCAGCCTTGAGGAGCTGGTCGCTTCGATGACCGCGATCCCGGGGATCGGCGAGTGGACCGCGAATTACATCGCGCTCCGGCTCGGCGAGCGCGACGCGTTTCCATCCACCGACCTCGGGCTCCGCCGGGCGCTGGAGCCGTACACCCGCCGCCGAGCTATCGACCTCGCCGAGCGGTGGCGCCCGTGGCGGGCGCTCGCCGTGACACACGTGTGGCTCTCGAGTGCGCCCCAGGCCGACGTCGGCGCGCGCTCGGTCGCATAACGCGTCCATGACTCAGGGACTCCACACCGCAGCGCCCGTCTTCGACGTAAGGACGTACAAGCTCGTTCCCGGCGCAGCGCCCGAGTTCGACCGGATATTGCGCCACGAGGTGCTTCCGCTGCTGCATCGCGCGGATATCCGGGTAGTCGCCTATGGGATCTCGCTCGTCGACGGAGCCGACTACGCCCTGATCCGATCGTTCCCGTCCCTGACGCGTCGCAACGAACAGCTGGAGGCGTTCTACGGAGGCGGGGTGTGGCGGACGCGGTTCGAGAAGCGCGTGAGCGCTCTCATCGAGTCCTTTCAGGTCGCGGTCATCTCGACGCACGGCGACTCGCACGGAGCTGATGCGGCCTAAGTCTCCCCACGCGCTGGCCGCCATCGACCTCGAGCTCGCCGAGGCGAGCACAGGGTTTCGGTTGTCGACCGCGGCCTAAGGGGGGAAGTGGCCGGGGATGGAGCGGGCGATTTGCTCGGGGTCGTCCCCGAGCTCCGGCGGAAGCGCGCCGTTGAGGTACAGCGTGGCGAGCCCGTGGACGAGCGACCAGGCTGCGACGCCGGCGCGGAGCGTGTCGAAGCTCGGGTTCCCGCCGGAGAGGCGGCCGAGTGGGGTGTAGAGCAGTGCCGCTGCCTCCTTCCGCGCCTCGGCGAGCTCTGGGTCTTCGTTGCGGTAGAGGTCGGGGCGGAACATCACTTCGAAGTAGGGGCGGTGCTCGACGGCGAAGCGGACGTAGGCGACTCCGAGCTCGCGGAAGCTGCCCGTGCGCTCGTACTCGTCCCGGAGCGCGGCAGCGAAGAGGCGGTAGCCCTCCTCGGCGACGGCGGTGAGCAGGCCGCGCTTATCGCCGAAGTGGTGCGCGGGCGCCGCGTGCGAGACGCCGACCCGGCGCGCGAGGTCGCGCAGCCTGATCGCTCCCGGGCCTGCTTCGCCGATTACGTCGATCGCTTCATCGAGGAGAGCCCGCCGCAGGTTCCCGTGGTGGTAGGGGCGCTGCCGATCGGCCTGTCTCTCGCGCTCTGCGGGCACGCTGCCACTGTACTTCCAGATTCTTGCCATTGACAAGATTGGGTTCCGCCGCATATCTTTACGTCGTCTAGATGGCCCAGAAACCGCACGTGCCCGACGTAACGTGCCGCTCCCGCGAACGCGCGTTAGATGCGGGGAGCATCGATCAACGATCTCTGTCCCGCCATCGCGCCTGACACCGAGGAGGACAAATGCCCGTGAAGGAAGCAAGCTCGGTCGACACGCCGTACGGCCGCTACATCACCTCGGACGGCTGGTTCGTCCTCAACCTCGAGCAAGCGCTCGCGGTGCGGAACGAGGAGAAGGGCGGCGCAGCGTATCCGCTCGAGTCACGCGAGCATCCGTTCGGCGACATCGGCGTCCACGTCCGCGTCCTCTGGCCGGGTGACCCGAACGCGCTCTACCACTCGGAGGGGGCGCAGGAGGGGTTTCTCGTGTTGTCGGGCGAGTGCACTCTGATCGTCGAAGAAGAGGAGCGCCCGCTACGGCAGTGGGACTACGTCCACTGCCCGGCCGACGCCCGCCATGTGATTGTCGGTGCCGGGGATGGGCCGTGCGCGATTCTGATGATCGGGGCTCGTCCCGACGAGCCTGTTCGCTATCCGGTGAGTCCGGTCGCGGCGAAGTACGGCGCATCCGCCGCGAAGGAGACCGGCGAACCGGACGAGGCTTACGCAGACTGGCCCGGCGAGTACCAGCCGATACGGCTGCCGTGGCCGGTCGACCCCTAGCGACGCTCTGAGGGCGTGGCTTCCCCCTGAAATGGTCGGCATCTGTGGGGATCGAGCCCGTCCGGCAACGTCCTAACGTCGCTGGAAATCGTCGATTTTCGGGTGGCGGATGCTGCGGGAGCGGGAGAGGAAGCTGAGACGGCCCGGTAGCTGCAGTGCGCGCCACACGCGGCGACGCGGACGACCCGCGGCACTCGTAGCAGCCGTCGCGCAGGCGGCCCGCTAGCCGGCCTCCCTCCAGAAGAAGTAGTCGGCCGTGTACGGCACCGCAGTCGTGGCGCCTGGCGTACACGTCCCGGCCGGAGCGACGCCGCCGGTCGTGTTCAGCCGCTGGATCCACGTGGTCTGCGCCAGCCGGCCCGGGCTCGACGCGACCGCCTGCAGGAGCAGCCAGGCGATGTTCCCGGCGCCTCCTGGCGCCGACTGCGTCCGCGCGGCCTCGACGGAGCTTCCTCCCCTCCATTCCCACACGGGCCGCCCGGTCGAGAAGTTGAGGAAGTGGGTCCCGACCGGCTTGGAAGCGCCCGTCGTCTTGTAGAGCGTCGCCTCTGGATCGGTGAAGAGCCAGGTGCCGTTTGCCTGGCAGGTGTACTTCTGGACGCCAATCGCGTGCAGGACGAGGTAGAGCCGGCTGTCCGACGCGTACGTCCGCGGATCGAGCAGGTCGCCCGGGGCGGTGTCGGGAGCCGGCCGCGCGGGCGCGGCCCCTACGACAACGGCGCTGACTGCGACGACGACTACAAAGGCGACTACTGAGCGGAAAAGGTTCGTCTTCATTCTCGACCTCCTGCGCGTCGCTACCACGTACCGACTTGGTGATCATCCCATCCTCATCGATCAGGTGCGACGGTAGGCGGACGCGTTGAGCACCTCGGTCGCTGCAGGGGAGCTGAGCTTCAATAGCGCCTTCGCGCGGGCCTGGAGCGGATGGCCTAGGCTAGGCTGGCGAACGGCGGTCGCGGCCCGGCAACCGCAGCCCGCGGCGCCGCCCGCCGTCGCCGATCACCGAGACGACGGTCTGCGCGAGGTGCGGGCAGCCGGTCGAGGGGAACGCATCCCGCCGGTGCCGGTGCAGAACGAGGAAGAGGTCCCCGGGCGGCGCATTGCGGTAGAGGCGGCCAAGGCGCAGGCGGTCGATCGCGGCGAGCGTCGGCGTGTAGATCGCGTCGTACCAGTCCGCCGCGATCTCCGCGTTCTCTAGCACGCGTCCGCGTCCCCGCATCATGTGGTAGCCGTGCACCTGGATGTTCTCCAGCAGCTCGAGGTAGTGCGCGGGCCGGCTAACCGAGACGCGCACGCCGGCGCGCGCCTCGGCAAGCCCGCTGTCCTCGAGGAAAATCCGCTCCAGCTCCCGGAGGACGACCTCGAGCATGTCCGCGCCGGCCGGAAGAGGGACGCGCGCGATGAGCTCGGTCACGTCGGCGTCGATCATCTCTGCGCCTCCGCGCCGCGCGAGCGCGGCGCGGTGGTGACCGTCGACCACGAAGTACGCCTCACCGAGCTTGACCGCAACGATCGGCGGAAAGGCGCCGTCGGCGAACGCTCCCTCGAGCGAGTGCAGCCGGGCGCGGCTGAAGGCGTGAAGCGGCCGGAAGTCGCGGGTGAACGAGCTGGCGCGGCCGTCTGTGCCGACGAGCGCGTCGAGCGGGATCTCGCGAACGCCCACGTACCGGCGCCCGAACGGCTTCAGTCGCCGCTCGACCTCGTCGAGCTCGAGCAGGCGGTCGCGGCGGCGGGCCCTCAGTCCCTTCATCTCGAGGTCAAGCGTACAACCGGCTCCGTCAGGACTCGATCAGGCGGACCGGGCCTCGAGCACACGCGGCGAGCTGAATGAGATCCAGTTCGTCGAGGCGCCGTAAGCCCGGGAGCGCGCTCACCGCGAGTCGGCGTCCGGCATTGAGCTCACGGCAGGCTCCGAGCCGCCAGCTCGCTGGTGTCACGCCCGCATCAGGCGGTCGTTGCAGGCCGATGCATCGGGAGATAGCCTCGCTCGTATGGCAGCGGCACGGGGACGTGGCGACATTGATGAGCGCCCCTCGCTCCAAATGCTCGTGCGGCGATCTTGGGATCGGCCAACTCAGCGCGATTGGAGCGAAGTCCTCGGTGCCCTGCCCCTGTTCGCTGGGGTGCCGAAACGCCACGTTCGCGCAATCGCCAAGCTGGCTTGGCGCGTTGACCACGCGCCGGGTGAGGTCATCGTCCAGGCAGGGGATCGAGGAAACTCGATGTATCTCATCCTCGAGGGTCGTGCGCGCGTGATCGGAAAGTCACGTGTCCTGCGGCCGGGCGATTTCTTTGGAGAAATGGCGCTCATCGACGGCGGCCCGCGCTCGGCGACGATCATTGCGACGAGCCAAGTGCGCGTGATGATGGTGCAGCGGCGAGCGTTCCTCAAGCTGCTGAAGCAGAATCCGCAAGTCGGTCTCGCGATCATGGAGACCCTAGCCGAACGCGTGCGTCGACTCGAGCGCGCCGTTTCGGCCTAACCTGGCCACGATCGCTGTCGCCGCAGCGATCGGCTACGGCCTCATTGGTAATCGCCGCTGTCGGCACGCTGATCCTGTTCCAGCGCCGCGACGTATGAAGTCGACCGCATGCAAGCTGAAATCGTGATCCCCCTCCCCATACCGAGGTGTGCATGGGTCAGGACGAAGGACTGGTAATCGTCGAGCGACTGGTCAACGCGAACGGCGTCGAGCTCTGCACGGAGTCGTTCGGCGACCCTGCGGACCCCGCGGTCCTTCTCCTTATGGGCCTCGGTGGCTCGATGCTTTGGTGGGACGAAGGGTTCTGCAAGATGCTCGCCGAGTATGGCCGATTCGTGATCCGCTACGACCAGCGCGACACCGGCCGATCGACGACCTATGAGCCGGGGCGCCCCGGCTACACCGGAGCCGACCTCCGCGCGGACGCCATCGCTCTGCTCGACGGCTACGCCCTGCCGGCAGCGCACCTGGTCGGCGTGTCAGCCGGCGGTGCGCTCGCCCAACTGCTTGCGGTCGACTTCCCTGACCGCGTGCTCTCGCTCGTCCTGATCAGCACGTCGCCGGCGACACCCCGGGACCTACCACCGCCAAACAGCGAGTTCGTACGATTCGTGCGCTCGGCAACGATCGACTGGTCGGACGCCGACTCGGTGATCGACTACCTCGTCGCCTACGCGCGCATGCTCGCTGGAAACCAGCGCGTGTTCGAGGAGGCCAAGATGCGCGACCTCGTCCGAGCAGACGTCGAACGCGCCGATAACTTCGCCGCCAGCCAGAACCACGACCTCCTCGCCGATGACGACAAGCAGCGTGAACCACTGTCATCGATCAGCGCGCCGACGCTGGTCATCCACGGCACCGCCGACCCGATGTTCCCGCTCGCACACGGCAAGGCCCTCGCCGACGAGATCCCAGATGCCCGGCTTCTGTCACTCGCGGGAGCCGGCCACGGCGTCAATCAAGCCGACTGGGACACCATCACGCGAGCAATCGCCACGCACACCGCCCCGACCCGGTGAGCCCTCGCGCACCGCGGTATCTCGTTCGCCATTTCTTTGGCGTAGCCGATGACTTTTCGACGCGGGAGCAGTCGAAACTGTCATGACGACGACGCACATGCTCGAAACCGCCGGGGCCGAGATCGCCTACGACGTCCGTGGCCCGCTGCCCACCGCCGACGGACGCCCACCGCTGTTCATGATCGGTCAGCCGATGGACGCCAGCGGCTTCGCCACGTTGGCATCGCACTTCCCGGACCGGACAGTGGTCACTTATGACCCGCGCGGCCTCGGCCGCAGCGTTCGTAAGGACGGCCGGGTCGACCACACGCCCACCGTTCAGGCGGACGACGTACACGCCGTCATCGAGGCACTTGGCGCCGGCCCCGTCGAAATGTTCGCGAGCAGTGGCGGCGCGGTGGCTGCGCTCGCACTCGTGGCGGCCCATCCCGACGAAGTGACGACCCTGGTGGCCCACGAGCCGCCGCTCATCCCAGTGCTTCCCGACGCCGCCGCGGCCCAGCGCGCCCGCGTCGCCATTCGCGACGCGTACGAGGCCAAGGGTTCGGGCGCGGGCATGGCGGCCTTCATCGCAATGTCGTCGTGGCGTGGCGAGTTCACCGACGAGTACTTCGCGCAAGCTGTGCCGGATCCCGCCCACTTCGGGATGCCGGCCGAGGACGACGCCTCCCGCGACGACCCGCTGCTATCCGACCGGTCCTGGGCAGTGAGCAACTATCCCCCCGACCTCGCCGCGCTGGCCGCAGCGCCGACGCGCGTCGTAATCGCCGTAGGCGAGGAGTCGCTGGACACGTTCACCGGACGCTCGGCGGTGGCCACCGCCGAGCTACTCGGGCAGCAGGCGACCATCTTTCCGAGTCACCACGGCGGCTTCCTCGGCGGTGAGTTCGGATACGCCGGTGAGCCTGAGGCCTTCGCGCGCAAGCTGGACGAGGTGCTTGATGACGACTAACCGCCGCCGGAGCCGGGACGCATGAGCGAGGACGAAGGCCGCAAACTCCCCGATAGCAGACTCCACACGATCGCCGGACGGTGGCACACGTCTGGTCACGTGATCGACGAACCGGCAATTCCCGTCGCCGGTACCGACACCTACGAGGTGTTGCCGGGCGGCTACTTCCTCGTACATCACGTTGACGTAACCGTGGGCGACAAGCCGGTCCGAGCCATCGAGATCATCGGGGAGCCGGATGCCGTGAGCGGCGGGTTCCTCGCGCGGAGCTTCGACAACGATGGGAACACCGAGCTGATGCACGTCACGATCGACGACCACGTCTTCCACTTCACCGGCGGAGCCGAGGTTGCATCAGCCGCACAAACAGACGCCTCGACTGCGCGAATCCGATCCACACTCACCATCGCCGAAGACGGACAATCGATGAGCGCCCTGTGGGAGCGGTCCGAGGATGGCA
This sequence comes from Gaiellaceae bacterium, assembly GCA_035265935.1. GTDB lineage: Bacteria > Actinomycetota > Thermoleophilia > Gaiellales > Gaiellaceae > JACDAN01. Next base: position 23,696 of record DATFOC010000094.1, on the reverse strand, counting down.
GCAACTGGCAGCGCTGGATGGATATCTCGTTCAGGCGGGGTGACTGACGCCACCCCGGGGTGGCGATGTCAATCAACGCGTACGGCTGCGGAACGCAGCACACCGCGTCCTCTCCAGCCCGGCCGCGCAAGTGCATCCTTGATGCAGTGCCGGACGCGAGTGCGTCCGTCTGTCGACCTCTGAGGGAGGAGTTGTAGGACCATGGAAAGAGCGACCAAGACGCGTTTTGCGTTCCAAAGCGAAGGCGAGCCGTTGTCGGGCAACCTGTTCTTGCCGGAGCGTGAAAAGCCGGCCGGCGTCGTAGTCGCAGTTGGCCCGCTCACCTCGGTGAAGGAGCAAGCGGCCGGCACGTACGCCCAGGCGATGGCCGAGCGCGGGTACGCCGGGCTCGCATTTGACTACCGATTCTTCGGCGAGAGCGCCGGCCAGCCGCGCCAGTTCGCAAGCCCCGAAGCCAACATCGAGGACATCAAGAACGCCGCGACCGCGCTCCTCGCCGACGACCGGCTGATTGACCTGCCCCTCTTCGGCCTGGGCGTCTGCTTTGGCGCCGGACCGATGGTGCGCTCTGTCGCAGAGGACCGTCGCTTCCGTGCCTTCGCGGGTGTGGCCGGCGTGTACACCGACAACGCGAAGACGATGGAGAGGATGGGCGCTGCATATCAAGGGACAATCGATCGCGGCCGGGCTGCGGAACGCAAGTGGCGCGAGACGGGCGAAGCGGAGACCATCCCCGCCGTCGCACCGGCCGGCGGCGATGTCGCAATGCCGCTTCGGGAGGCATTTGAGTTCTACGGGACGTCTCGCGGCCAGGTGCCTAACTACGTGAACGGCTACGCGGTGCAGTCACTCGCCCACAGCCTGCCGTTCGACGCGCGTGGGGCAGCGGGCGTGCTCGAGACACCAGTGCTGATCGTTCACTCAGAACAGGCCTTGACTCCCGATCTCGCCCACGCCTTCTACTCGGCTGTGAAATCGCCCAAGCGCGAGCTTTGGCTCGAGTCACAGGGCCAGATCGACTTCTACGACGACCCCAAGCTCATTACACCGGCCGCAGATGCTGTCGCCGCGTTCCTGCGCTGAGTCCTGCCAGATCTCTAGGTCGGTAGGAGTTCGCCACGCCCTGCCCGCTCCAGCTAATCCCCTTCCTGGGCGGTCCACGGCGATTGCGGCGGCGCTGAGTCGACGGCGCGCCGAAGCAGCGCCAACATGCGGCGACGCTCAGCCGGGCTGAGGGCCCGCAACACGTCGTCTTCCACCTGCATCGCCAACCGCCGGGCCTGCTCCAGGACCCTGCGGCCCTTGGGGCTGATTACAACCTCGCGGGCGCGGCGATCCGTTGGTCGTGGCCGGCGGTTGGCCAGTCCTGCGGTCTCGAGCTGATCGATCAACGAAACCATCGTGCTGGGATCGATCCCCATCGTTGAGCCGAGCTCCTGCTGAATCGCTCCCTCCCGGGTGCCGAGGACATTCAGAAGCGCGAAGAGCGCCGTCGTGAGGCCAAGCGACTCGAGCGCCTCCGCAGTGCGCGTATGGGACACCCGCCAGAGCCGAAAGAACAGCTGGCCGGCGAACTCGCTGACCGGGTCGTCGGTGGTAGGACTCGACGCCATTTCAAGATCATTGCACAATTACTCCGTGTCGCCAATTATTTGTGCTACAAATTATTGACCACGGACATCACCACCGCGACTCGAGGAGCTCGCAAGGAGGGGAGCGATGAGCGCAAAGAAGGCCACGCAGAAGTCCGCCAAGAGCACCACCGCGACCAGCAGGAAGTCCAACGGATTCACAGCCGAGGAACGAGCCGCGATGAAAGAGCGCGCGCAGGAGCTGAAGGCGGAAGCGGCCAAGGCGGACGGCGAGAGCGCCCTGCTCGCGAAGGTGGCAGAGATGAAGGGAACGGACCGCGCCATGGCCAAGCGGCTCCACGCGATCATCAAGGACCGCGCGCCGACCCTCTCGCCGAAAACCTGGTACGGGATGCCCGCCTATGCCAAGGACGGCAAGGTCGTCTGCTTCTTTCAAAGCGCGGAGAAGTTCAACTCGAGGTACGCGACTTTCGGCTTCAGCGACGAGGCCAACCTCGACAAAGGCGCCATGTGGCCCACCTCGTTCGCACTCAAGGAGTTGACCGCCGCCGAAGAGGCAAAGATCGGTGCGCTCGTGAAGAAAGCGGTGAGCTGAGGACGGAATGGCCGAGGGGCCCCCGCGATCGGGGCCCCGCCGCCCGGTTGCAACCGACTTGGTAAAGCCTCCTCCGGCGCTTGCTCGCCCGAGTGACTAACGGTCGCGCGGGCCTACGAGCCGCCAGGTCTCGACCGCACCCTTGCCCTTCACGTCGACGAGCCCTAACGGCTCGACCACGAAGTCGTCGCGCAAGAGCTCCCACGTTGGGCGAGTGATCTGGATGGCGTCGGGCGTCCCGTGGGACTCCATCCTGCTCGCCATGTTGACCGTGTCGCCCCAGAGGTCGTAGAGGAAACGGCGGCGCCCGATCACACCGGCCACGACCGGCCCCGAGCTGATGCCGATGCGGAGGCGCAGGTTGTGCTCGGTGCCTTCGGGAAGGCAGTTCTCCGCGCACTCGCCCATTTCGAGAGCGAGCCCCGCCAGCGCGTGTGCGTGATCGGGCCGCTGCCTGGGGACACCCGCTGCGACCATGTAGCAGTCGCCGATCGTCTTGATCTTCTCGACGCCGTAGCGGTCGACGAGCGCGTCGAAGCTCGTGAAGAGCCGATCGAGGAGCCCGACCACCTCGCGCGCGTCGAGCCGGCTCGAGAGCGGGGTGAAGTCGACCACGTCCGCGAAAAGGATGCTCGCGTCGTCGAAGTGGTCGGCGATCGAGTTGGGATCCGACTGGAGGCGCTGCGCGATGTCGGCCGGGAGGACGTTGAGCAGGAGCGTCTCGACGCGCGCCTGCGCGGTGTCCCGTCCTCGCGCAAACGTCACGAGCAACAGCATCGCGACGAGTGACACGACCACGATGTTGAGGACGTCGAAGGTCCGGACGAAGGCGTCGGGCAGGTCGGCGCCGTTCGGCCGAACGACTTCGGAGAGAGCGAGTGCCAGCAAGAGGGTGGCGACGAAGGCTGCAAACCACGGCCAGGCGCTGCTGGGGCGGCCGAAGGCGACCGCCCCGAGCGGCGCAAACAGGGACCAGAGGATCACCGAACTCGACTCGTCGAGACCGCCGAGCATGATGGTTCCCAAAGCGGGCGCGACGAGGATCAGAATCTGCTGCGCGGTGCGCAGGAATGCGAAGTTTCGGGTTCGCGCGAAAACGGCGAGACTGATCGCCGATCCGGTGACGTACGCCCACGGCGTGAGTGCGACCCCGTGCTCACCGATGGCCCAGTACAGGCAGCCCCACACGAAACCGAACGGAAGGATGATGAGCGACACCCCGACGAGGAGGCGCCTCCGGAAGCGCTCGTCGGCCGTTTCGCGCGGATCCGCGCCGATAGAGAGGGCCCGATCGACAAGCGCCGCCGTCATGACCGGCGAGCGTAGACGACGCGTCCCGGCAAGGTCCTCCTCGGCAGCTCGGATCCGCTCACAACGCAAGGCCAGGGAAGGAGCCGCCGTGCCCGCAACCGTCCTCTACATGTCCATGTCCCTCGACGGGTTCATCGCTGGGCCTAACGAAGGACCGGACAACGGCCTTGGCGACGGCGGGGAACGCCTGCACGAATGGGCGTTCTCCACGGGTGCCGACACCGACCCCCACTCGGGAGTTCCACGCCGTCTGCCAGGTGTGAACGGCCAGGTGTTCGACGAATTCATGACGACCGGAGCGGTCGTCGCCGGCCGGGGAACCTTCGAGCCGGCGGGAGGCTGGGGCGGCGACCACCACGACGGCGTGCCGATCTTCATCCTCACCCGCCATGATCCCGCTGACTTGAGGCAATGGCCACTGGTCACCTATGTCAACGACGTGACGAATGCGATGAGTCGAGCCAAGGAGGCTGCGGGCGACAGGAACGTGCTGGTTCACGGCGCCGGGACGGCGCAGCTCGCACTGGCCGCCGGCGTCCTCGACGAGATCGAGCTCCATGTCATCCCCGTGCTCTTCGGCCAAGGGCGTCGTCTCTTCCAGGGCCTGCCTCCCGAGCAGATCGAGCTGGAGCGCACCCGGACCCTGGAGGGGGAGGGCGGCGTCACCCACATGCACTTCCGAGTCCGACGCTGAGCTGCAGGGCCGGCCGGTCTGCCCGGCTCTGCAGCACTTGATCGGACCCCTACCTCAACAGGGCCAGAGGAACGCAGTGAACGCGTTGCTCGCCTCCGAGGCGTTCCCCGCGCGATCCACCGCTTTCACCGTGAACGTGTTGTCCCCGTGTGCCGTGGCGTAGACGAAGTCCTCGTCGATCCCGGCCCCGACTGGAAGCGGGCTCAGAACCCCGTTGACGTAGATCTCGTACTCGATCGCGAACTGCGGGTCGGTCTCGTCCTCGGACTCGGTCCAGCCAAGCCAGACCTCGCCGCAACCCTGATCCCGGACGATGCGCACGTTGGTCGGCGCCGAGGGCGGCGTCACGTCACTCGTCGTCTCGGTCTTCAGCGTGACCGCGTTGCTCATCGTCGTGTTGCCGTTGAAGTCGTTCGCCTCGACGGTGAATGTGTAGTACGTCGCCGGCGCGAGGTGCCGGAGGACGACGCTGCGCTCGCCGTACCAGTTCACATGCTGGGTGACGGGCGCGCCGTTGGCGAAGATCCGGTACCCGAGCGTCCACCACGTGATGTCGTCTGTGGATCGCGTCCACGTCAGCGAGACCTGCGAGGGGCCTCGCACGCTCCCCGAGAGCACCGGGGGCGTCGGCGGTGTCGTGTCTCCCGGCGTGGTTATCGTGACGGTGTTGCTCCGCGCTGACTGATTGAGTGACGGGTCGGTGGCCGTGACGTAGAAGCTGTACGTCCGGCCGGGGCTCAGCCAATCGATCGTGTACGTCGTCTGCCCCTGAGGCACGGTGAACGGCTGACCGTCCTTGTACACGGAGTAGGTGACGGTCCCCGATTTGTCCGTGGACGGACTCCAGGCAAGCGTGACGCTCGTCTGGGTCAGGTTCGTGGGTTGCAGATTCGTCGGTGTTGCCGGCGGGGTTCGGTCTTTCGCTGCGGCGACCGAGCCGACGACTACCAACGCCAAAACGAGAGCGAGTGCACCGCCTGCGGCGTGACGCACTACGGCATTGCTCTCCGTCATGTGGTTTCCCTCCCCTTGAAGGCGCCCGGTAGGGCGGACGGCGTGTGCACCCGTCAATAGGCGCCGGACGCGTCGACGGATTGGATGGATGCGGCGGCCTTGTTTGCCGCCATCCGTTTAGGTGACGCCGAGCGGCGAGTGTGAGAGTGATGCGCGGGATCACCGTTCGTTCGGCGGCAAGGCGAGCGTGGTTCGGTCCGGCGTGTTCTAGCCCGACTCGATCGCGCTCATGCCGAGCCACGAGGCCAGGTCTTCCAGCTCGGCCTGCATGCCCTTCGTCATCGTCCGCGTGAACTTCACGTCCTCGTGGATCGCGTTGACCCGGAGGACGGAGGCCTTGCGGTCGGCGACCGCGTCGAGCTTCCCGACCAGCCGGTCCTCGTGGAGGATCGGCAGGGCGTAGTAGCCCCAACGGCGCTTGGCGGCGGGCTTGTACATCTCGAGCGTGTACTCGAAGTCGAACAGCTCCTCGGCTCGAACGCGGTCGTGGATGAGCCGGTCGAAGGGGGACAGCAGCGCCGTCCGTCCCTCGAAGTCGTCGCCGAGCGTGGCCGGGTCGAGGCGCCACTCTCCTTTGACGCCCTCGACCACCGCCGGCTCGCCGGCCTCGCCGACGTGCACGGGCTCCATGGGCATCGCCCTGGCCTTCTGGCGGGCGATGCCGAGCGAGGTGAGCCGCCTCTCGTTCTTCCTGCGCTCGGCCTCCTCGATGGACAGGACGGCGACTTCAGCCGAATACACCCGCTCGGGAAGGTCCCATAGCCGCTCCCGTCCAACCCGTCCGGCGATCGCGACCTCGCCGCGCATCATGAGGAACTCAAGCATCTGGGTGACGTTGCGGTTGTTCGTCCAACCCGTCGAGGCCCACGGCACGACACACGTGTCCGGAATGTCGCGCGAGCTCACCGGGCCGGAACTCCCGAGCAGCTCGAGGATGTCGCGCCGGAAGCGGTCGTTGTCACGCAGCCAGGCGCGCTGCTTGTCGTACCTCGGCCACTCGGCCGCACCGGCGAGGTACAGGCCGAGGTCGCTCATCGGCCGCACCATCGCGTCGAGCTCGAACAGCGTCCGGTCCTGCTCTAGGGCCCGACTGAGCTCGGCGGGCTCATACGCAGAGCCGATGCGGCTCCAGGCGACGAGGTCGGCGCTCGGCGCGATCGCTACCGTCGGGTCGATCTGCAACAGGGTCAGCCGCTGCACGACCGTGAGCAACTCGGTCGGCCGCGGCGCGTCGAGCAGCTGCGCGCGCACCGCGATGCGCCGAGCTTGGTCCTTGGTCAGGCGGTGCACGGACGTCAGGCTGTTTGCAGTGCCTCGATCTTCGCCGTCGGGACGATTCCCTCGACTCGGCGCGCCAGATCCGCGTCGAGGGTTACGAACGCGTCTGCCTGGAGCTGAGTCAGCGCAACGTATTCGGCGTCGTACGTCTCGTCCCACTCCAACTGCTCGGCGATGGCCCAGGCCTTACGCCGAAGCACGGCGTCGCCGAGAAGCCGAATCGGCATGGCCCAGATGCGCGCCAGCCGCTCGAGGGCGACGTCCGAAGAGAGCGCGCCGTCGTGTACCGCTTCGTGCAGAGCCGACAGCGTCTGAGAGCGCAGGAGCGTCGGCGCGAGCAGCTCGTGCTCTCCCGGGACCTCGATTTCCTCAGCCGCAAGGTGGAGGACGGCGCCGCAGTCGACAACGAATCGGGTCATCACATCCACGCTACCGAACCCCTGCGGGCTGGTTGCTTTCTGGCGAACGGTGCGAGATCTCGAGGATCGCGTCGACACCGTGGGACGACGCGTCGTTGGGCGCCTGCGCGTACGTGCGCTCGGCGAGGCTCCAGAGCACATCGCCGAGCAATCGGTCCCGGCCGTCGACGGCTCGATAAAGCGTGGCACGACTGACGGCAAGCTCTTGCGCGAGCTGCATGCCGATCGTCCCCTCGCGCAAGAAATGGCAGCGAGCCCCGGCCACGATCGCGTCGTACGCGATCACGCGCAGGTCGTGCGGCACGATCAGATTCTCGCGAAGCAGCACGAAACGTCTGAGCGTTTTGGTTGACACGACTTAAACCGTGTGCGAGGGTAAGAGTCATGGCGACCAGAACGCCTCGAGCGACCGTCCCTCTCGGGTACGACCCGAGCGAGTTCCCCGCCTTTGCGGTCACGGTGGACGTCGTCATCCTGACCATGGCCGAGGGCGGCGTGCTCCATGCCCTTCTCGTCAAGCGAGGGCAGGAGCCGTTCGAAGGAATGTGGGCGATTCCCGGCGGGTTCAAGCGTCCTGACGAGACACTGGACGAGGCCGCCAGGCGTGAGCTCTCCGAGGAAACCGGCGTCGACGTCCCCAGCCTACTGACCCAGTTCGGCGCCTACGGCGATCCCGGGCGAGACCCTCGCATGAACGTCGTGACCGTCGGCTACCTCGCCGTCCTTCGCGAGGTCGGGGCGATCGTCGCCGGCACCGACGCGGCACACGCCGCGCTCGCCCCGGTCTCGGACATCCTCGAGGAGCGGATCGAGCTCGCATTCGACCACCTACGAATCGTGCGCGACGCCGTGGAGCGAGTCCGGGTCGAGCTCGAGCTCTCGGGCATTGCGACCGCCTTCGTCGGCACGACCTTCACCATGGCCGAGCTCCGCGCTGTCTACGAGGCGATCTGGGGGGTGCAGCTCGACGCCGCCAACTTCCGCCGCAGCCTCGTGGGCGAGGGCGGTTGGGTGATCCCGACCGGCCGAACGGCGCCGCCGGGCTCGAGCGGCGGAAGGCCCGCCGAGCTCTACCGGGCGGGACGCGCATGGAAGCACGGCGTGCCAATTCAACGAGCGCGGCGAGAAGGAGTGTCCTGATGAGAGCAGTCGTCCAGGATCGGTACGGCCCTCCAGAGATTCTGCGGGTCGTCGAAGTCGAGCGGCCCCTCCCGAAGGAGGACGAGGTGCTCGTCAAGGTCCATGCGTCGTCGGTCACGCGCGGCGACGCCATGGGCGTGCGTCACGTCGAGTACCGGCTCATCCGGCTCTTTACCGGCATTCGCCGGCCGAGACGCACGAGCACCGGCACGGAGTTCGCAGGCAGTGTCGACGAGGTCGGGACGGCAGTGACCGAGTTCCGAGTCGGCGACGAGGTGTTCGGCATCAAGGCAGGCGCGAACGCGGAATACGTCGCCGTGAGCGAGAGCGGCCCGGTCGCGCAGAAGCCGACAACGCTCACGTACGAGGAAGCGGCCGCCGTTCCCGACGGGTCGCTCCTCGCAATTAGCTGCCTGCGACCGGCGTATCCCCTGCGGGGCAAGAACGTCCTCGTCTACGGCGCCGCAGGCTCCGTGGGAACAGCCGCAGTCCAGCTCCTCGCAAACCATTTCGAGGCTGACGTGACGGCGGTGTGCGACACGAAGGACGTCGAGGTCGTGCGGTCGCTGGGCGCGCGGAAAGTCCTCGACCGGTTTCGAGAGGACTTCACCAAGAACGGCGAGATGTACGACGTGGTCTTCGACGCCGTCGGCAAGCACTCGTTCCGGCGCTGCCGGCGCTCGCTGAAGCCGGGTGGGATCTATGTCTCGATGGACGTCGGGTTCATGTACCACCTGCTGCCCCTCGGTCTCGTCACACGGTTCGTCGGCAGCAGGCGGGCGAGGCTCGGTGTCGGTCGCTATCGCAAGGAAGACCTTCTCCTCGTCAAGGAGCTCGTCGAGACCGGCAGGTATCGGCCGGTCATCGAGCGGCGCTACGCGCTCGACGAGGTCGTCGCGGCGAACCGCTACGTCGAGAGCGGCCAAAAGACTGGCAATGTCGTGCTGCGCGTGAGCGAGGCGGCGATCGCCGAGCAGCCTGAGCCCGCCGCGACGCACCAAGGGGAAGTGCCGGCCTAGCTCCAGCCCGCTGCGCACAAACAGAGATCTCATCGCGCGCGCCGCTTGGACGGCAGCGGTGTTAGCGTCGTGCTCGTGGGCAGGGAGATCGAGCTCCTCCGGCACACCGACGCCGACGGAGACCTCCTCACCGCGGAGGGCGTTTCCGCAGCGCTGGCGATCGGAGCGCGGCTCCGTGGCGGCTACCACCTCGCGGTCTCGACCGGCGCCCAGCGTGCGACGCAGACGCTCGCGTGCTGCCTCGCCGTACTCGGCCAGCAGGTGCCGGGCGGCGTCGTGGTCGAGCAGGGCCTGCGTTCGCAGGTGGAGGATCGCTGGCGTGCGGCCTACCAGAAGGCCGGAAGCGGCGCGCTCGGCGCGCTGCGGGAGGCAGATCCCGAGCTGGTGGCGGAAGACTCGGAGCGGCTCGGCGCCGCGCTCCACCGAGTCTTCGACGCCCTGCCGGCCGACGGCCGCGCCCTCGTCGTCGGCCACAGTCCGACAAACGAGGCGGCGGTCTTCGGCCTCACCGGTGAGAGCGTGGCGCCGCTCGCGAAGGGTGCCGGTGTCCGCGTCGTCGTCCGCGACAACGGCTACAGGGTCGAACCCCTCGAGTAGAGATCCTCCGTGTCCGATGAGCGCCGGCCGGCAATCGCGAAGGGCTCAGGGACGGCGCTCGATCCGCACACGCAAGGAGATCTAGGCGCGTGGCGGCCATCTCTACGAGGCCTGGCACACGTAGTCCCGAGTAGTTGGCGGCACAGCTTCTTCGTGGCCTAAGCGACAGCACGCGAGCCCCGCGAAACTGTTCCGCATGCAGCCGCGCTTCTTCGCGAGTTCCGATGAGTTCCGCGCCTGGCTCGAGGCGAACCACGACTCGGAAAGCGAGGTGGTGGTCGGGTTCCACAAGAAGCACACCGGCCTCCCCTCGCTGACCTGGACCGAGTCGGTCCGCGAGGCGCTCTGCTTCGGCTGGATCGACGGCGTGAGGCGGCGGATCCACGACGACAGCTACGCCATCCGCTTCACGCCGCGCAAGCAAGGCAGCAACTGGAGCGTCGTCAACGTCCGGCACGTGGAGGAGCTCACCCGCGCTGGGCGCATGCACCCGGCCGGGCTCGAAGCGTTCGAGGCTCGCACGCCCGAGAAGACGGGCGTCTACACCTACGAGAATCGGCACGAAGCCAAGCTCAGCTTGGAGCATGAGGAACAGCTCCAGGCGAACGAAAAAGCATGGGAGTTCTTCCAGGCGCAGCCGCCCGGCTACCGGCAGACGGCGATTTTCTGGGTTGTCAGCGCGAAGCGGGAGGAAACGCGTGCACGCAGGCTGGCCACGCTGATCGACGACTCGGCGCACCGTCGCCGCATCGGACTATTCCGCGGCCGAGGAAGCTGATCGGCTAAAGACACTTGCGCTATATACTCGGTATAGTACTGCGTATGTTGTTCAGAGCGAGCGGTTCATGAGCGTCCCTCACGCCCTCCTTGCACTACTCATGGACGGACCAAAGTACGGCCTGCGGCTCCAGAACGAGTTCGAGGCACGGACAGGCGAAGTGTGGCCACTCAACGTCGGGCAGGTCTACACGACATTGCAGCGCCTCGAACGGGACGGGCTCGTCGAGACCGACAACGGGGAAGGCGAGCGATCGCGGAAGCGCTACAGGATCACGTCCACCGGCGCGCGTGCGTTGGCCGAGTGGCTTCGCACGCCGCCCGAGCTGGAGCCGCCTCCCCGCGACGAGCTGGTGATCAAGGTGCTCGTTGCCCTCCAGGTCCCCGGGACCGACGTCCACGAGATCCTGCAGGTGCACCGCCGGCACGTGATCGAGGTCATGCAGCGGTACACCCAGGTCAAGGCCGCGGCCGGAGAGGACGACATGGCGTTGGCGCTCGTCGTCGACGCCGAGCTCTTCCGGCTGGAAGCGATCGTTCGCTGGCTCGATGCCGCCGACGTTCGCCTGAAGCAGCTGCCGGCTCCCGCACCGGCAGCGATGGCTGACGTTTCTCTCGAACCATCACGCGCGAAGGAGGTCTCCCGATGACCAGCGCACTCGAGTTGCAACAGGTGTCCAAGATTTACGGCTCCGGGCCGGCCGAGGTGCACGCGCTCCGCGCCGTCGATCTCACTGTCGAGCGCGGCGAGCTGGTCGCGATCATGGGGCCGAGTGGCTCGGGCAAGAGCACGCTCTTGACGATCGCCGGCAGCCTCGAGGAGCCGACGACCGGCCAGGTGTTTGTGGACGGCGTTGACCTTGCGAGCGTCTCGCGCTCGGAACAGGCGCAGATGCGTCGGCGGTCGATCGGCTATGTCTTCCAGGACTTCAACCTGCTCCCGGGGCTGACGGCGATGGAGAATGTCACCCTGCCCCTCGAGCTTGACGGCATGCGGGCCAGACCCGCACGCGCGACTGGGCTCGAGGCGATGGAGGAGCTCGACGTGGCGGACCTTGCCGATCGCTACCCCGACGAGCTGTCGGGCGGCGAGCGCCAAAGGGCTGCGATCGCCCGGGCGATCGTCGGCGAGCGCGGGCTGCTGCTCGCGGACGAGCCGACCGGCGCTCTGGACTCCGTGAACGGCGAGGCGGTCATGCGACTGCTGCGGGCAGCCACAAAGCGCGGCGTCGCGGGCGTCGTCGTCACCCACGAGGCGCAGCTGGCTTCGTGGGCCGACCGCGTCGTCTTTCTCCGCGACGGCCAGGTCGTCGACCAAACGGTCGCGCCGCCCGCCCCGGAGTCGCTGCTCGCCGCGGCTGACCGGCGATGACGACTCTCGCTCACAGTTCGGAACTCCGAGGACGGAGCAGAGGCGGACTCGCCGCACGCCGTCCTCTGATCCGCTGGGCGTGGCGGCTATTCCGCCGCGAGTGGCGCCAGCAGATCCTGGTGATCGCTCTGCTCACCGTTGCGGTCGCGGCCGCAGTTAGCAGCGTCACGATCGCCCACAACTCGGGCCCGCTGGACTACGCGGAGTTCGGCTCGGCGAACGCCCTCTTCGAGTTGGATGGCGCCGATTCGCGCAAGCTGGAGGCAAGTCTCGCCGCCGCCAAGGAACGGTTCGGGACGACCGACGTCATCGGCCACCGCACGCTGCCCGTGCCGGGCAGTGTCGATACGGTGGAGCTCCGGTCTCAGGAGCCCCGCGGGCCGTACGCAGGGCTTGCGCTCCGCCAAGGCAGCTACCCGGAAGGTCCTGATCAGACCGCCGTCACCGACGGAGTCGCGACGCTCCTCGGGCTCGAGATCGGGGAGTCAGTCGGCCTCGACGGCCGTCGCCGGACCGTCGCCGGCATCGTCGAGAACCCGCGTGAGCTCAGCGACGAGTTCGCCCTCGTCTCACCCTCGTCCGCCGGGGCAGCGGACACCGTCACGGTCTTGGTCGACGCCGACGAGGAGGCGGTCAGCGCGTTCATGGAGCAGCAGGGCGACCGGTCTGCTCTGGTCGGGTCCCGGCTTCGGGGCAGCTACCAGCCGGCACCCGAGCTGGCGATGTTCTCCGTGGCCACCGTCTTCATGTTGCTGGCTTCGCTCGTTGCCGCAGCGGGCTTCGCCGTCATCGCGCAGCGACGGCTCCGCCAGCTCGGCATGCTCGCGGCAATCGGCGCGACCGAGAAGCACCTTCGACTCGTGCTGCTCACGAACGGCGCAGTCGTCGGAGCGTTCGGCGCACTGATCGGAACGGTCGCGGGTCTCGCACTCTGGGTCACGGTCGAGCCGACGCTCGAGCCCGCGCTCGACTTTCGTCTCGACCGGCTCAGCCTGCCTTGGGCACTCTTCGCAATGATCGGCCTCGTCGCGGTTCTCGCGGCGAGCGCAGCGGCCTGGTGGCCCGGGCGAGCTGTTTCCCGCGTCCCCGTCACGCTGGCGCTCTCGGCGCGACCGCGGAGGCCGAAGTCCGCACACCACTCGGCAATCGTCGCCGTGGTGTTGATCGCGGCGGGCATCGGCAGCCTCGTGCTGTCGAACCGAGACAGACCGCCGCTCATCGTGGCCGGGATCGTGGCGACGATCCTCGGGACGCTGCTCCTGGGCCCTCTGGCAATTCGCCTCTTCGCCCGGGCGGCGGGGCACGCCCCGATCGCCGTTCGTTTGGCGCTGCGAGACCTCGCCCGCTACCAAGCTCGTTCCGGGGCGGCACTGGCGGCCATCACGCTTGCCCTCGGCATCGCCGCGACTGTCGTCATCATCGCGGCGGCCGAGGAGAGGAAGTCAGCCGGCGAACCGCCCAACCTCTCCAACCGGCAGATCCGCGTGTATACCGGTGCAACGGCGGGCCCCGAGGCCGTCGCGATTCAAACGCCGGGCCAGCTCGAACGAATGGCTGCTCGCGTCCGCCAGCTCGCGGCGAATCTCGATGACGCGGCAGTTATCCCGCTCTACAACGCCTCCCAACCGGGTGAACCGGCTCGGCCAGAGGGCCGCCTGCGCATCCTTCGCACCGAGGCGCTCGTACGGAAAGTCGCCGACCCCGAGAGCGTGCCAGGGGCCTTCATTTGCGCGCCCCCACGATCGGGTTGCTACATCTACGAATCGCGCCTCTACATCGCCACCCCCGCCCTGCTCAGGTACCTCGGAATCGACCCGGCCGAGATCAACCCGAACACCGACTTCCTGATCGACAAGAGTGTCCGGACCGAGGAGCTGGTCACTGTCCGCTTCGAGACAGCGAGTCAGGGAAGCGGAGAACCAAAGCTCATCCGACGTGCCGTCACAAACGTCCAGAGGATCGACAGCCGGAGGCTCTTCGGCTCTCCCAAGGGAGAAACCGGCATGGCGCCGACGTCGTTCATCACGCTCGACGGTCTTCGCCGCCGCGGCTGGAAGCAAGTTCCGTCCGGGTGGCTGGTGGAGTCACGCCGGCCGCTGACGAGCGAGCAGGTCTCCGATGCCCGCGAACTTGCTGCCGCCGGTGGGCTGACGATCGAGACACGGCGCGAGAGCACCTCCTTCACGACACTCATCGCCATCGCGACTGCGGCAGGCGCCCTCCTCGCGCTCGCGATCCTCGCCATGACCGTCGGGCTGATCCGCAGCGAGAGCGCCGGCGATCTCCGCACTCTGACCGCGACCGGAGCAACGAGCAGGATCCGGCGAACGCTGACGGCCGCCACCGCCGGCGGACTCGCCTTCCTGGGCGCGCTCCTCGGCGTCGCCGGCGCCTATCTCATGCTCGCGGCGACGTACCACGACAAGCTCGACTATCTCGGTCGGATCCCGGTGCTCTACCTCGTCCTGATGGTCGTCGGGATCCCCGTCGCGGCCGCCGCGGCCGGCTGGCTCCTCGCCGGCCGCGAGCCGCCGACCGTCGCCCGCGCCGTCATCGAGTGACGGACCGCCTCCAATCAGCGACGCGGCGGCCTAGGCGCCGCCGGTCCAGGCTTTCGCCTGCTCGAGCTCGTCCGGGTCGAAGACGCGAAGCTCTCCTCGCGGGTGAGGCGCCCGGAGATCCGGAAACCGAGCGTCCCTTCCGGCATGCCGTCGAGCTTCTCAACCGCGCTCGAAACCTAGCGTGATCGCTCGGCGGCGTCGGTCTCGGCGATCCGCGCCTTGACGAGCTTCGTGACGAGGTCTGCCGGCAGCGGCTCGCCGGGGCGCGAAGCGGATCGTGCCCTTCGCGGTTTCGTACCCGGCCAGCTCGTCCCGGTGGGCCTGCATCACGGCCGGGCTCTGGACGTAGAACGCGCAGTGCTGCTTGCCCGCGCCGAAGGAGACTAGAGGCCGGCCACGATACGTGAATGCCGGAACGCCATAGCTGATCGCCTCAAACGCCTCGGGCGCCGCTTTCGCGATTGTCCCGCGCAAGCTCTCGAGCGCGCTTCGCTTCTCCTCGGGCAGGCCGGCCAGGAACTCGTCGATGTCGGTCATTCCCCACTCCGTAGCAGAGGACGCGGCACCGGAGCCGTTTGAGGGCGAGGGATCAACCGAAGGCCGAGGGGAAGCCGGGCTCCGAGCGCCAGCAACGACAGGATCGCCAGGCCGCTGAGCGCGGCAGCTACCAGGAAGGCCAGCGACGCCGAGACGGCGAGTAGCGGGGCGCCGAGGATCGGCGCGAGCGCGAGGCCCAGCCACCACGACAGGCCGATCGACGCCATGTAGCGCCCACGAAGCTCGAGCGGGGCGAAGTCGGCGACCAGCGGCAGCAGCACCGTCGCGTGCAGGCACTCACCGAGGCCGAAGGCAATGGCGGCGGCGATGAGACAGCCGTAGGCGACGGTCGGCTCGGCGCCTTGTGCCAGGACCGCGAGGAGGCAGGCGCCTACCCACGCGGCCGCGCCGAGCACGAGCGCGCCAACGCGACTACGGCCCTCGACCGCTTTGACGATCGGCACCTGCGCCAGGACCACCGTCGCCGCGTTGGCCAGGAACAGGAGGCCGATCAGGCCCGGTGCGATCCCCAGGTCATCGGCAAAGGGCGGCACGATCCAGGCCAGCACGCCCCAGCCCACGGCGATGAGCGCGATGTTGGTCACCGCGAACTGGACGAAGGCCCGGTCGCGAAGCACACGGCGATAGCCGCCCGTCGAGGGCACACGGACCTCCTCCCTGACTGTGGCGATCAGGATCGCGACGTAGACGACATACGTCGCGGCATTGGCCAGCAAGAGCGCGATGAAGCCACGGAGCCCAAATCCCGCGACGAGACCGCCGATCGCCCCGCCCAGCCCGATGCCGACGTTGACCGCGACCCGTGAGACCGCGCTGGCGCGGTGGCGAAGCTCGCGGGGCGCGAGCGTCGTCATGAGCGCGGACTGGCTCGGCGCGAGCGCGCCGTTCCCGATCCCGGCGAGCGTCGCAGCGGCGAAAGCGGTCGGCTGCGACTCGGCAAACGCCAGGCTGCCGTAGCCGGCGGCAAGCGCCAGGCCTCCCGCACCGGCGGTCGCCCGAGCTCCGATCCGATCGATCGCGGCACCGGCGATCGGACTGGCCACGACCGCGATCCCGGTGACGAGACCGACGACGAGCCCGGCGACGCCCAGGTCGAAGCCCCGGCCGTCGTGCAGGTAGATGATCTCGAACGGGAGGACGGCTCCGTACCCGAGCATGTTCAGGAAGACGCCGATCTCGACGATCCACACCTGCCGCGAGAGCCCGAAGCCTAGGCGCCGGACGCTCACCCCGCGTAGGTCGACGTCGCTGTGCGCAGAGTCGAGTCGAGCGCCGCGGCCAGCTCCTTCGCCTCGCTCGGCTCGAGATCGGTGGTCGTGATGCGGATTCCCGGCTCCGTGTGGAACCGGTAGCGCTCTCCGGGGCTCACGGCCCAGCCGCGCTCGAGCAGCTGCTGGACAGTTGCCGCTTCCTCCGCGACCGGGACCCACACGCCGAGCCCGGAAGCGCCTTGCGCCGCGATTCCGTGTCCGGCGAGCGCCTCGACGAGCGCCGCCCGGCGTTCGGCGTAGGTCCGCTCAGCTCGGGCCAGGAGCTTGTCTGTCGCTTTCGACCAGAGGTGCGCAGCCGTCTGCTGGAGCACGTGGCTCACCCACCCCGGTCCGAGCAGCTGCCGACCTTCGACGCGACTGATCGTCAGCGCGTCGCCCGCCATGGGCGCGACCCGCAGATCGGGACCCAGCACCTTCGAGAGGGACCGGATCACCGCCCAGCGTTCGCTCGCTCCGTGAATCCCGACATACGGCGCCCCGGCCACAGCCGCGACGTAGTCGTCCTCCACGACGAGGACTCCGGGCTTCCCGGCGAGCACCTCGCGCAAGCTGCGTCCCCGTCCGGCGTCCACAGCGGCCCCCGTCGGGTTCTGGCCGCGTGGGGTTGCGATCAGCGCCTTTGCCCCACGCTTGAGCGCGAGTCCTAGTGCCTCGGGAACGAGCCCGCGCTCGTCGACCCGAGCCGGCTCGGGCGCCAGCCCGAGGGCGTAGAGGAGGTCCACGATGCGCGGCCAGCTCGGGTCCTCGACGACGACGCGGTCGCCGGGCCTGAGCTGCGTCTGCAGGACTCGCTCGATGCCGTCCAGCGCGCCGCCGACGACCGCGATGTCGCCCTCGATCCCGTCGGCCGAGAAGTCGTCCTTGGCCAGCTCGACCAGCTGCGGGAGCCGGATCGGCCCCCCGTAGAGCTTGTGCTCAGGATCGAGACCGGCGAACGCCGGCCCGAGCGGCGGCAGCATGGCGGGGTCGGGGTTGCCGCTCGCAAGGTCGCGCGTGTTCGCCGGCAGCGGCGGGCCGCCGATCACCCGCAGCGGCGGCTGGGCCGCGACGATGGTGCCGCGGCGGCGATTGGCGCTGACGAGGCCGCGCTGCTTGAGCGTGCGGTAGGCGGCGGCGACGGTCGCCGGGCTGACGTCGAGCTCGGCCGCAAGGTCGCGAACGGCGGGCAACCGCTCGGCGGGCGGGAGCCGGTCCTCCGCGATCGCCGTCTCGATCGTCGAGGCGATCGCCGCCGCTCCAGCGCCCCGCTCGATGGGTTGTGCTAGAAGAAATCCGATGTTGTACTATAACACCGCGCTGCTAAACGACCGGCGGCGCCTCGACCGGCCTCGGCAGCTGCTCGGTCACGGTCGCCTCGCGCTCCTGCGGCTCGATCCGGCCCGCCTTGATGTCCTCCGCCCAGTGGCAGGCGACCAGGTGGCCGTCCGAGAGCTTTCGCAGCGGCGGCACGTCCTCGGTACAGCGCGTGGGCTGGATATACGGACAGCGAGTATGGAACCGGCAGGCGGGCGGCGGGTTTGCCGGGCTCGGCAAGTCGCCCGGGAGCAGGATCGCCTCGCGCTTCGTCTCCACCTCCGGATCCGGGATAGGCACTGCCGAGAGCAGCGAGATCGTGTACGGGTGGAGCGGGTTGTCGTACAGCTCCTCCGCCGGCGAGATCTCGACGATTGAGCCGAGGTACATGACCGCGATCCGGTCGGAGATGTGCCGCACCACGGCCAGATCGTGGGCGATGAACAGGTACGTGAGCTCGAACTCCCGCTGGAGGTTCTCGAGCAGGTTGATGATCTGCGCCTGGATGGAGACGTCGAGCGCCGACACCGGCTCGTCGGCGACGATGAAGTCCGGATTGAGCGCGAGGGCGCGTGCGACGCCGATCCGCTGGCGCTGACCACCCGAGAACTCGTGGGGATAGCGGGAGGCCGCGTCGGCCGGCAGGCCGACCGTTTCGAGCAGCTCGCGCACCCGTTGCGCGGAGGCGCGGCGACCCGCGAGGCCGTGTACTCGCATCGGCTCGCTGACCATCCGGCCGACCGAGTGGCGCGGATTGAGCGATGAGTACGGGTCCTGGAAGACCATCTGCATCCGCCGCCTGAGCGGGCGCAGCTCCGCCTCGCCGAGCGTGGTGATGTCCTGACCGTCGAAGACGATCCGGCCCGCGGTCGGGTCGTAGAGGCGCAGGATCGCCCGGCCGACCGTCGACTTGCCGCAGCCCGACTCCCCGACCAGGCCGAGGGTCTCGCCTCGCTGAATCTCGAGCGAGACGCCGTCCACGGCCTTGATGTCGCCGACATGGCGGTCCATCACGACACCGCTCTTGATCGGGAACCAGACCTTCAGGTCGTCGAGCTGAACGAGCGTCCCGTTCGAGCTCATCTCGACACTGCCTGACGAGTCTGCTCCCACTCTTCGACCCCGACCGGGTTGAAGCACGCGACCTTGTGACCGGGCTCGACCTGCTCGAGCGGCGGCACCTCCTGGCGAGAAAGGTCGACCTCGAAGCGGCAGCGCGGAGCGAACGGGCAGGCCTGCGGCGGGAAGAGCATGTCGCGCGGGCTGCCCTCGATCGGGTGGAGCGCCGTCTTCCGCGCCGCGTCGAGGCGTGGGACGCTCTGGAGCAGACCGAGCGTGTACGGGTGGCGCGGCTTGGCGAACACCTGCCGCGCCGAGCCGGTCTCCACGAACATCCCCGCGTACATCACGTTCACGCGCTCGCACATGCCGGCGACGACGCCGAGATCGTGCGTGATCAGGATCAGGGCCGTGTCGCGCTCGGCGACCAGCTCGCGCAGCAGGCCGAGGATCTGCGCCTGGATCGTGACGTCGAGCGCCGTCGTCGGCTCGTCGGCGATCAGCACCTTCGGCTCGCAGGCGAGCGCCATCGCGATCATCGCCCGCTGGCGCATGCCGCCCGAGAACTGGTGCGGGTAGTCCTTCAGGCGCATCCTCGCGCTCGGGATCCCGACCCGGTCGAGCAGCTCACCCGAGCGGCGCTCGGCCTCGTCCTTGTCCATGTCGAAGTGGGTCTCGAGCGACTCGCGGATCTGCCGGCCGATGGTGAGCACCGGGTTCAGGCTCGTCATCGGGTCCTGAAAGATCATCGCGATATCCTTCCCGCGGATCGCGCGGAGCTCCTCGTCGGAGAGGCCGATCAGGTCGCGGCCCTCGAAGCGCGCGGACCCGTTCGTGACTCGGCCGGCGCGGGGAAGGATCCCGAGCAGCGCCAGCGAGGTGACGCTCTTGCCGCACCCGGACTCGCCCACGATCCCGAGCGTCTCTCCGGGCGAGATGTCGAAGGAGACGCCGTTGACGGCATGGATGATCCCGCGGGCCGTCCAGAATCGGACTTCGAGGTCCTCGACGGAGAGGAGACGCTGATTCATGCGCGACCTCGGAACCTGGGATCCAGCGCCTCACGGAGCCCGTCGCCGATCAGGTTGAAGCCGAGCACGGAGATCACGATTGCGGCGCCGGGAATCAGGGCGAGATGGGGCGCGGTCTGGAGGTAGCGCGTGGTGTTCGTCAGCATCGTCCCCCACTCCGGCGTCCCCGGATCCGGGGGGCCGAGACCGAGGAAGCCGAGCGCCGCGACCTCGATGATCGCGGTCGCCAGGGCGAGAGTGCCCTGGACGATCACCGGAGAGACCGAGTTCGGGATGATGTGCGACGCGAGGATCGTCCGGCCGGGCACCCCGACCGAGCGAGCGGCAAGGACGTAATCCGCCTCGCGGGTTGCCAAGATCGAGCCGCGCAAGAGCCGGGCGAAGATCGGGATCTGCGTAACGCCGACCGCGATCATGATCTGCCAGAGACCCTGCCCGAGCATGGCGACGATTCCGATCGCAAGCAGCAGGCCGGGGATCGAGAGCATGATGTCGGTCAGGCGCATAATCACCGAGTCCACGGCGCCGCCGAAATAGCCGGCAACCGCGCCGAAGACCGCTCCGATCGACAGCCCAACCGCTGTGGCGATGATCCCGATCAGCAGCGAGAACCGCGCGCCGTAGACGACGCGCGAGAACACGTCACGCCCCTGCTCGTCGAGTCCGAAGAGGTGCTCGGCGGAGGGACCCGGGCAACAGGCCGGCCCGCGACGTTGGAGCAGATCGTCGACTCCAGCGCCTCTTGGATCCTCCGGGGCGATCAACGGAGCGAAGATCGCGACGAACAGGAAGATCCCGACGATCACGAAGCCGACGATGGCCGCGGGATTCTTACGCAGCCGCCGCCACGCCTCGCTCCAGAGCCCGCTCGGCGCCTCGAGCTGGACTTCGCGTGCTTCGGCCTGCGCGACGCTCACGAGACGCGAATCTTTGGGTTTACGAGGGCGTAGGAGATGTCCACGATCAGGTTGATCAGGACGAAGACGAACGAGACGAAGAGGATCCCACCCTGGAGGATCGGAAAGTCACGCTGGCGGATCGCCTCTACGAGCCATGTACCCATGCCCGGAAAGGCGAAGACGGTCTCCGTCAGGACGGCGCCCGAGAGAAGGAGGCCGGTCTGAAGCCCAATGATGGTCATGATCGGCAGCAGCGCGTTTCGGAAGATGTGGCGCTCGTCGACGATCCGCGGCGCGAGGCCCTTCGCCCTTGCGGTTCGGATGTAGTCCTCGTTCTGGACGTCGAGCACCGCCGCTCGCGTGATGCGGGCAGTGATCGCCAGCGGGATCGAACCCAGCGCGATTGCAGGCAGCATCAGGTGCTTGGTGACATCCCAGAACGCCCCGAGGTCGCCCGCGATCAGCGCATCGAGCAGGTAAAAGTTCGTCGGGTGGTCGATGTCGATAAGGACGGAGATCCGTCCTACGGTCGGTAAGAGCCCGAGCTTCACCGCGAAGACGTACTTGAGCAGGATCGCGAGGAAGAAGATCGGGATAGAGATCCCGATCAGCGACACGACGAGGCTCGAGTGGTCGACCCAGGTTCCGTAGCGCTTCGCCGCGACGAAGCCGAGCGGTATGCCGAGTAAGGTCGCGAAGAGCAGCGCCGCGATCGTCAGCTCGATCGTGGCCGGGAACCGCTCCCTGAGCTCGTCCGTGACCGGGCGGCGAGTCCGGATCGTCGTGCCGAGGTCGCCGGTGCCGACCGTCTTCAGGTAGCTCCAGTACTGGACGTGGATCGGCTCGTTGAGGCCGTACTGCTCCTCGATCTGCCTGATCGTCTCGGGCGTTGCCCGCTCGCCGAGCAGCGACTGGGCTGGACCGGCCGGGAGAGCCCTGATCCAGAGGAAGACCAGGAGCGAGAGCCCGAGGAGGATCGGGACGAGCAGCAACAGCCGACGGACGACGAAGCGGAGCACGCTCTACGTCCGCCGGCTGAATGCTAGGTACTCGTGTCTACTCGCTTCCCTCGCCGATCGTGACGGTGTTGAAGAGCTCGTTGGTCGTCGGGCTCGGCACGAATCCCTCGATGTCCGAGCGGAAGGCGAGCGCCGGCTTCGTGTGCGCATACGGAACCGCAGGCAGCGTTTCCATGATGTGCTGGTTCGCCTCCTTGTACATGTCGATGCGCGCCTGGCGGTCGGCCTCGACCTCGGCGTCGTCCAGCATCTTGAACAGCTCTGGGTCACGGAAGCCGAACTGCGGGTTGAAGTCCTGGAAGAACGTCCCGATGAAGTTGTCCGCGTCTGCGAAGTCGCCCGTCCATCCGATCAGATGCAGGTGGCCGGCATTGCCCTCATCGACCCGACCGAGGTAGTCCGGATCCCACGGGGCGGTCTTCGGAACGACCTTGAAGCCGGACTTGTTCAGACTGGCCGCGAAGGCCTCGAAGTTGTTTTTCGGGTTCGGCATGTACGGCCGGGAGATGTCGCTCGGGTACCAGAACTCGATCTCCAGCGGCATCTGCACGCCGGCCTCCTGGAGGAGCTGCTTCGCCCGCTCCGGGTCGTAGGGATATTCCTCGACCGTGTCGGCGTAGCCCTCGACCTCTGGCGGCATCATCTGGTTCGCGACGACACCGCGGCCGCCGTAGAAGCTGTCCACGACCGCCTGCCGGTCGAGCCCGTGCGCGACGGCCTGCCGGACCTTGAGGTTGTCCATCGGCTTCTTCGCCTGATTGATCCCGACGTAGGCGACGTTGAACGCCGGCCGGTCGAGGATCTTCAGGTTGTCGCTGCCCTCGATCGTGCCGATGTCCTGAGGCTCCACGAGGTCGTAGCCCTGGATCTCGCCGTTCTGGAGCGCCTGAAGACGAGCCGCGTTGTCGGCGATCGGCCGGATGATCAGCTCGTCGAGCTTGGCCTTCTCGCCCCAGTAGTCCTCGAACCGCTTGAGGACGAGGCGGTCCTCGCGAGTCCAGGAGACGAACTCGAACGGGCCGGTGCCGATCGGATGCTCGGTGCCGAAGGTGCCCGTCGCCCGGAAGCCGGTCTCCTCGTCGAGCGTGCCGGCGTCCGCCTTGAACTCCTGGAGCGCCTTGGGGCTCGCGATCGAGAACGCCTGCTGGACGAGTGCTCCGAGGAGCGAGGCGGACGGCCTGGTCAGCGTGATCACCGCCGTCGTCGGGTTGCGCGCCTCGCAGCTCTTGTAGAGGGGATCGGACAGGTCCTCGCTCTCGTTGTTCTTGAAGCCGCCGAAGAACGCGCTGTAGTAGTAGCTCGCGCTCGGGCTCTGGAGCGGGCCCTTGAAGTTGTACCAACGGTCGAAGTTGAAGCAGACCGCCTCGGCGTTGAAGTCCGTTCCGTCGTGGAACTTGACGCCCTCACGAAGCGCGAAGGTGTACGTCAGCGCGTCGGGGCTGACCTCCCACTCCGTCGCGAGGCCGGGGGCGAGCTCCGTCGTCCCGGGCTTGAGGTTGATCAAGGTCTCGAAGATCTGCGTGATCACCCTGATCGACTCGCCGTCCGAGACGAGCGCTCCGTCGATGACGACCGGGTCGGCCGCGCCTGCGAAGACGAGCGTCCCGCCCGTCTGCGCGGCCTCGCCGCCCTCGTCGTCGTCGTCCCCGCCGCAACCTGCCGCCCCGACGACGAGCAACGCCATCGCGAGCAACAGCAAAATCCTCTTGGACACTCCCCCCACTCTCAGCCTCCTATCTCTCGCTCCCGTGCCGATTTCGCGGCAAGTATAGGAACCGACGCCTGGGGGGCCGTTTGGTTGGCGTTAAGTCGAGGAATGACGAAGGATGCGCCGCATTCCGTTTCTCTTCGTGCTCTATGCCGTGATCGGCGTGGTGGTCGCGTACTCCGAGAACTACTTCGACAACGTCGAACGGACGAAGCAGCTGCTCTCGGCGATCCTCGCCGTCGCGCTCTGGCCGCTCGTGCTGGTCGGCTTCGACGTCAAGGTCACCTAGTGGCTCTTCCCGAGGATCCGCGGGCTTCAAGGCTCGCAGCCGAGACGCTGCAAGCGCTGGCTGCCGTGGAGCTCGACGCCGGCGAGGCCGAGGTGGCAGCCCGGCTCCGCGGCGCGGCGCAGACCGTGCTCGTCGAGGGCGAAACAGAGCTCTCGCAGCGTGCGCTCGAGCTCGACTACGGCTTGCTTGTGAACCTCGAG